>CAZOMS010000104.1:0-7343 GCA_964580805.1 uncultured Syntrophomonas sp.
CGGGAGAATACATGTGATCTGGTTCATTGGAGCATTTGTTCTTTTAGTGTTCATAGCATTGCTGTTTATAGGGATAAAAGCGGAGTTGACCCTGACAATAAAGGATAATGAAGATTGGCAGGGCTTCTTGATTAGCATAGACTCGCGGTTTTTTCGGATCAACCGCTGTTACGATCTATCCGATCCCAGCCTGAATCTGTTGGAATCCAGCCTTCTTTCTCTTTATGACAAGAAGAAAAATACTCATACTGCCTCCAAGGAATCTCCTGCCGCCGCCGGGAATCTAAACCAGGTCTTGCAGTGGCGCCGCTTATTGCACCAACACGCAGTCCTGCGCCGCCTGTTTCGAAATTTAAACCAAATAAACCGAATAGAATGGATAAGCACGGTCGGGGGCCGGGACGCCTGCCAGGCAGCGCTTAACAGCGGTGCAGTATGGGCGTTTAAAGGTTCACTGCTGGGGTGGCTGAGCACTTACTGCAAAATCGGAAAGGTGGCAGTCAAGGTCCGGCCCGCTTTTTGCAGCACCGGTTTCATCAGCTCGGCTAAATGCATATTAACCATTAGATTGGCGCAAATTATAATCATAAAAACTTGCTTATCAGTATTAAAGTCAGGCGGTGAATAAATGGATCTGCAAGAAACACAACAACCCAATCATCCGATCGAGTCCTTGATGAAGACGGCCATGCAGAGTATCAAAGAAATGGTGGACGTCAACACCGTGGTTGGCGACGCAGTGGAAACCAACGACGGCAGCGTAATAATTCCTATTTCCCAGGTAGCCTGTGGTTTTGCTGCCGGCGGGGGAGAATATGAGGCCAGTAATACCAATCCGCAGGAACTGCCTTTTGCAGGTGGCAGCGGTGCTGGGGTTTCGGTCAAACCTATTGGATTTCTGGTAGTCAGAATGAATGACGTGCGATTGATTTCAGTATCCGGTAATCCCTTGGCGGAGAGAGTAGTGGACGTAGCCCCGCAGATATTTGACAAGATTGAAAGTATCATGCAGAAAAGAGAACAGAGCCGGACGGAAACTTACCAATAAACCAAGCTCCCCCCAGCTCCGGTGTAGTATCCTGACCGAGAAATATCCATAGCCATTCCCGAACGGGAATCAGCAGCCCGGCCTGGTCCGGGCTGTTCTATTTGCCGGACCGGTCTCATACCCTTCTACGAGAGTCGATTAAAGGGACAAGAGGGAGGGTGTGGGATGCTAAACGTGATCTGGCTGCTGCTATTAGCTTCGGGGATAATTGTGGCTGCATTAAACGGACAAATAGAAGTAGTTACAGAAGCAGCCTTGGATGCCGCCAAAAGTGCGGTGCGGGTATGTTTTGACCTGATTGGTATAATGGCCTTGTGGCTGGGTATTATGAAAATCGCCGAAAAGGCCGGTCTTATTCAAGGCCTGGCAAGTCTTATGGCCCCCCTGCTGCGACGATTGTTCCCTAGTGTACCTTCGCGGGATCCGGCCATGGGCGCCATTATATTGAATCTGAGCGCCAATATGCTGGGTTTAGGCAACGCCGCCACTCCTTTCGGCATGAAAGCCATGCAGGAATTACAACGCCTCAATCATAACCGGCCGGAGGCATCCGCCGCCATGTGTACATTTATGGCCCTCAACACCTCCTGCATCACGCTGATACCAGCCACCATAATCGGTATCAGGCTGGCTTACGGTTCGGCCGATCCTACCGAGATAGTGGGGGCGTGCATCTTCGCCACCAGCTGCGCTATGGTGGTGGCGGTTTCCCTCGACTATATGTTTAGAAAACACAGCCGGTGGGGAGGCAAACACTGATGCTGCAGGTTATCCTGAGCACCGTTTCGAAATGGGCCATTCCCTTACTGCTGTTGATTATTCCGCTCTATGGGTTCTTCAAAAAGGTGCCGGTATATGAAGCCTTTGTTGAGGGAGCGGAGGAGGGTTTTACCACCGCTGTCAGGATAATACCTTTCCTGGTGGGTATGCTGGTGGCGATCTCAGTTTTCCGTGCTTCGGGAGCCATGGATGCGCTGGTCTCTTTGATACGACCGCTGATGGTGGCTCTGGGAGCCCCGCCTGATGTTCTGCCGCTGGCCATCATGAGGCCCTTATCAGGCAGCGGAGCCTTGGGGTTGGCGACCGAACTGATGAAGGTATACGGACCGGATTCCACGATTGGGCGAATGGCATCCGTCATGCAAGGCACCACCGATACCACATTTTTTGTACTTACCGTCTATTTTGGATCGGTGGGCATTAAAAGATTCAAGTATGCCGTCGTGACCGGTTTGAGCGCAGATATCACCGGACTCTTGGCTTCCATTTATATTTGTAATCTTCTTTTCAAGTAACTGGGATGGAATTTCCGGGAAGACTATTCTTAATGTACATTGGCTGGACATCAAAATACTCGGTAGGATAAGATTAGCTATATGATTATGAGGATTTTCGACCCGGAATTACAAAATAATAATGAGGTGTTGTGATGAGAAGTGATATCGAGATAGCCCAAGGCGCCAAAATGAGGCCAATCCTGGAGGTGGCTGAGTCCCTGGGTTTAGCAGCGGATGACATCGAACTTTACGGTAAGTACAAAGGCAAGGTATCTTTGCAGACGTGGGAAAGGCTGAAGGACAAGCCATCCGGAAAATTGGTATTGGTCACGGCTATTACTCCAACCCCGGCCGGGGAAGGCAAGACCACCAATACGGTTGGTTTGGGCATGGCTCTCAATCGTTTGGGCAAGAAAGCCATAATTGCCCTGCGCGAACCTTCGCTGGGGCCTAGTTTCGGGATAAAAGGCGGAGCTGCCGGGGGGGGATATGCCCAGGTGGTTCCCATGGAAGATATCAATCTCCATTTCACCGGAGATATCCATGCTGTAACCGCCGCCCATAACCTGCTGGCGGCCATGCTCGACAACAGCCTGCACCAGGGCAACCCCCTGGGGATTGACCCTCGCCAGGTAGTTCTGCGCCGGGTGATGGACCTGAATGAGAGGGCCCTGCGCAACATAGTCATCGGACTGGGGGGCAAGGCAGATGGGATTCCACGCGAGTCAGGCTTTGATATCAGTGTCGCCTCAGAAGTGATGGCAATTCTGTGTCTGGCCACCGACCTTATGGATTTCAAGCGACGGGCGGCTCAAATGGTAGTGGCGTATCGTTATGACGGAACTCCGGTAACCGCCGGCGATCTCAAAGCCGCCGGTTCCATGACTCTCTTAATGAAGGATGCCATTATGCCCAACCTGGTTCAAACCCTGGAAAATACGCCGGCTTTCATACATGGGGGGCCGTTTGCGAATATAGCCCATGGCTGCAACAGCATTATGGCCACCCAGATGGGGCTTAAACTGGGGGATTACATGATAACCGAGGCCGGTTTTGGCGCTGATCTGGGGGCGGAAAAATTCTTCGACCTGAAATGTCGTTATGCTGGTATGAAGCCCAACGCGGCTGTACTGGTGGCCACCATTCGCGCGCTCAAGAATCATGGCGGGGTAGCCAAGGACAAGCTGGGCGATCCCAACCTGGCGGCCTTGGAAAAGGGCGCCGGGAATCTGGAGAAACACCTGGAGAACCTTAACCTGTTTGGGGTGCCGGTAGTGGTGGCCCTAAACGAATTTCCCGGTGACCGGCCCGAAGAAATTGAAATGGTCCAGAGCAAGTGTGCCGCGCTAGGTGCCGATATGGCTGTATCCCGGGTTTGGAGAGAAGGCGGTGAGGGCGGTGAGGAACTGGCCCGCATGATCATGGCGGCAGCAGAGAAAGAGACTGCCTTCAAGCTCCTTTACGACCTGGAGGCGCCGCTCAAGGATAAGATCGAAACTATATGTCTCCGTATATACGGGGCGGATGGAGTTACTTACAGTAAGCCGGCGGAAAACATGTTGGCCCGCTATGAAGAGATGGGTTATGCTGACCTGCCGATATGTATAGCCAAGACCCAGTATTCGCTGTCGGATAATATGAGTGCGGTGGGCAGACCGCGTGACTTCACCGTCAATATCAGGGAAGTCAGGTTGTCGGCCGGGGCAGGTTTCATAGTGGCCATTGCGGGAGATATCATGACCATGCCGGGGCTGAGCAAGGTCCCGGCCGCTGAGAAGATCGACATCATGCCGGATGGAGAGATAATTGGTCTGTTTTAACTAAATATAAAAACCGCTCGATAATCGTGGTAATGATCATTGGTGCCGCTATAAAAATTAATAGCCCTTTGCCCCAAGCCCGTAAAGGAGTTGGAGGCAAGGGGCTTTTTCATGTCATTGGCTGGTCCGCCACCGGCTATTTCTGGATGAGGGCGAACAGCTCGGCCCGGGTTTCGGGGCGGGTTTCGAATATTCCCCGCACGGCGGAGGTTACCGTCATAGAGCCTGGTTTCCTTACCCCGCGCATGGTCATGCACATATGCTCGGCCTGGATTACTACCCCGGCGCCATTGGGCTTAAGGGTCTGGAAAATACAATCGGCGATCTGGGAGGTTAACCTTTCCTGCAGTTGGGGTCTCCTGGCATAGGCCTCCACTACCCGGGCCAACTTGCTTATTCCGACTACCTTGCCGCCTTTCGGGATGTAGGCGACATGGGCCCAACCATAGAAAGGCAGAAAATGATGTTCGCACATGGAGTAGACCGGGATGTCTTTGACCAGGATCAATTCATCATGATACTCGGTAAAGGAAACATCCAACAATTCGCGGGGATCTACTTGCATCCCGCTAAAGATCTCCTCGTACATGCGGGCCACCCGGCGGGGAGTATTGGCTACCCCTTCGCGGTCCGGATCTTCACCAATGGCCTCCAGAATCTGTCTGAAAGCCGATTCGATTTTGGCCCTATCCACCCTGTGTTCCATATTCAAAATCCTCCAGTAATCAAGATTAAAAGGTTTTGCCCGGCTGAAGCTATTATAGGTGAGCCAGTACCATAAACGCTAATAATAAGCGTGAAATTACACCTTAATATGTTCAATATGGAACAAGTCGCAGTCGCTCCAGTTTACATATCCGTTTTGGTCAAGTCCGCGCAGGGCCTTTATCTTAAGGATGCTGTCCCGGTCGTTCCAGACGGAAATCGGTATGTCTTCGGACTCGGTAAATGAGAAGCGGGGGGGATTGGCCAGACGGGCCCGGCTCAAACCTTGAATGGTATCCGCCAAACACGGCGAACCCGTGACCGCAACCCGCAGGTCGGGACGATTGATGTGCCCCATATACTGGTCAGCGACCAATACCATGCGCACCGCCATCAACAAGTCCATACATGCCTCTTGATGGTGGTTTAAGGCTAGTTTATAAAAATGGTTGCGGCGCATCGCCTCGTCATTGGCCCGAATATAGGGAGTCCTGGGTGAAAAGACAATGTCCTGCTCATAATAGGACTTTATATCCACTACCGGTGTGCCATCTATGGCGTCCATACCTACCACCCGCAGGGACTTCCCCTCGACCGCTTCCAGCCTCACCAGGGTCAGGGCAATGGGATTGGGGCGGTTGGGAGATCGCATTCCGAAGACGCCATACTCGGGAAGATCCGGATTGAACCGACGGGGAATAGTCTTTAAAAGCTGGCGGTCGGATTTATGGAACCAGAGCAGAATCCAGAGATGGGAGTTATCCTGGATCCTTTCCAGAGCTTCCTGGTAGTGGGGCAGGATGTCGATCCAGGCGGGTTGGCCTGGGGGGAGAAAGCCATCAAGGCTGGTGAGGGGGGATCTCACATATCCAATCGGTTGCAGCACTATGCTGGTATCGATTTTCATCAGATCATTCCTTTCATTATCATCCATTATAGCAGACGGGTCCTGATCCGCCATAATATGAGGCCAAGTGTCAGGGCGATTGTATATTTTACCGAAATAGGGTATATTGATTTGATGATACTTTTTCAGGGGGTTGTGGCTATTGAGGTTGGCAAAATACCTGGCCCAGGCGGGGGTGGCATCCCGCCGCCATGGGGAGGCCCTGATAACCGCGGGCAGGGTCAAAGTAAACGGCTCGGTGGTAAGGGAGATAGTCACCCTGATAGATCCCGAGACCGACCGAATCGAGGTCGGCAACCGGCTGATAGGTACCCAACCGCTGTTCTATGTCCTACTTAATAAACCGGCCGGCTATATTTCCACCGTTCATGACCCACAGGGGCGTCCCACGGTGGTTGAGTTGACATCAGACCTGCCGGTCCGTCTGCACCCCGTAGGACGACTGGACTATGATACGGAGGGGTTGCTGTTGCTCACCAATGATGGGGAATTCACCAACCTGGTGACTCATCCCCGCTATAAGATAGATAAGAAATACCTGGCGATGGTTAAGGGATGGGTGACTGATGATGAGGCGGTTTATCTACAGCGGGGAGTGGAACTGGACGACGGCCCTACCGCCCCAGCCAGAGTGGAAATACGGGAACGCGGCCCCGTGCAATCAGTGATGGAGATTATTATTCACGAAGGCCGCAAACGCCAGATCAAACGTATGTGTGCGGCCGTGGGACATCAGGTGGTGAAACTTACCCGGACCGGTTTGGGTTTTCTCGAACTGGACGGATTGGAAGTGGGGAAGTACCGTTTGCTGGACCCGGATGAGGTCGAAAGGATAAAAAAAGAGGCTAAGGGTGAAGGTTTGCCCTGCCACCACATTAGTCAGTAAGACAGCATATAATCGGCCGCGGCACTACCGTTGATCAGGTCAATTAACATGTTTTAGGGGAGGACAGGCTCTGTGGCACAAATACTGGCCAAAATGCGATTTGATTACACCGGCAGGACCAAATCGGGGAAGCTTTTCGGGAATAAGAACATTGAACAGCTGGCTGACAACAACCGCCAGCAAAAAGTAGCCAAGATGCGCAATGTTCCGATGCAGGGGATACGAATCGATGACATCGATATGAGCCAGGACATCTATACTCTGGTCGACGATATCACCGGCGCCCGGGTAGCCTATGCACCCGTGGTCATCACCTTTGTGGCCGATACAATAGACGAACTGGTGAAATTCGCGGTTATGGAGGCATTCCGGACCATTGAGATAATCGAACCTGGTGAGATGCTGCTGGCTAAAGGCGAGATCGAGAAACTGATATTCCGGATGAGCGAAGAATTATCTGGTTACCGGGAGCATCTGCAGCGGCAAATGGATAATGGGAGATAAATCGAATGATGGGAAGTTAGGGTTGGAGTTCACATCTGACTGCATATTCCTATTGTATTTCATGTCTGATTATCTTATATTTTTCAATAAAAACTAATCGGAATGAGAAATACCTTGGCGAAAACAACGATTTTTGCAGGCGGATTCGGCAGCGGCAAATCTGAGTTAGCGGTCAATTACGCTTTGAAATCAGCTC
>CAZOMS010000105.1:0-7280 GCA_964580805.1 uncultured Syntrophomonas sp.
CCTTCACCTGCCAGCGATGCCGGTGATCCTGTTTGTTCCAGGGATCCACGAAGTGGAAATGGCGCGCATCCAGGAATACGTCCAGGTGCATGATGCTGGAGTTTTCTCTTTCCTCGATCAATTCCTGGGGCGCACCCGTACTGGCGCGGTGCACCAGCTCGGTACGCTCGCTGGTGAATACCGACATGGGGGGCAGGTTCATCTCCAGCCGGGGCTCCGTATATGTATCCACCGCCGGGGGTGCGATGTTGGGCTCGCTGCCGGCGGCCTGCGGCCCGGCCTCATGGTTCATGCTTGCGCTTGGCAAATCGGCCTGCAGCTCCAAATCCCCGGGATCATTTTTCTCCGGGTGTATTTCCAGCACACTGATCCTCCCCATCGGCCTGGGAGCAGAATGCCGCTGGTCATCGCGGCTCCGGTACGGTCCTGTCAAATCCAAATCCGATGCTTCGGGTGTGGTAAGTTCCAATCCCGGTGACTGGGCCAATGAGGGGGTAATGATGGTTGTCTCCTCTGACGGCCGCTCGGCCAGCTCCTGTTTGATTTCCGCAATCTTGGCTTCCAGGCGGGCAATCTCGACCTGCTGGGGATCGATCACCTTTTGGGCATTGTTCATCACCTTATTGACCCGCTGGAGGGCATCGTTGCTGATCTCTGCGGCAATGCGGCGGCTCTCCTCCAGAGCAGCCCGGACGTATTCCTGCCTTTTTTCAAATATGCCGATCTGGGCGGCCAATTCTTCCGATCTCTGCATGACCAGCTGATGTCGGTTGAGGATGTTTTGCAGCTCGGTGGTCATGGCATTTATAACGTTCTTATCACGCGTCAGGCCATCAAGCGGATGGCTGTTTCCCATATGCTTCGCCCCTTGTTGCAGCATTGATCCATCCATCATTTGGTGTTGGTTCTTCTGTCCCTGGCCACCAGGGTGGGCCCGAACGAATCGCTCTCGGCATTGTCCACCATTTTCTCCACGTTGGCTTTATATTGGTCCAATCGGTCCAGGATATCCTCTTTGAACTGGTGGGCTTTCAGCTTCAGCAGCTCCAGTTCCTGCTGCTTGAGCCGCAATTCTTCCTCTTTCTCCTGCAGCAGCACCTCGGCGCGGGCACGGGCCTGGCCTTCAGTCCGCTGGGCATTGATCTGGGCGATGATCATTATTTCGGCGATCTGCCGTTCCTTGTTCACAAATTCATCCAGTTTCTTCTGCAGTTCCAGCATTCGGGCCTCGGCTTCCTGCAGTTTTTTCCGCGCCATGATGATTTCCGTCTTGAGAGCTTCGGATTGCGTAACCTTGTCCATTCCGCCGTTATCCTCTTCCGTCTTTAATTCCCGGGGATTGTTGCCAAACATCGGAATACCCATTACATTCGCCCTTCTTTCTTATTTAGACTTGATCAGATGACTGTCCACTGGTCTCCCCGGCCAAACCCATCCGGCCAGAAAAAAACCTGCTAAAATGCAGGTTGCATAGCAGGCGATCATTTCATATCGTACCGGCAACCTGGCAGTCATAACCTCGCGGTCTTAGACCCATAGCTTTGCGTCCTCGCCTTTCGACGAGTTTGCTTTTTTCACAGTTTAAGATTATAGCATTTTCCACTGCTTGTCGAGCTGTTATTTCCAGCTTCGACCAACTAGTTCGAGGACAGGCTTATATCTTCTTCTTGAGCAGTCTGCTTAAAGTGCCCTTGATGGCGGAACTTTCCCTGGGCTCGACTTCCACGCAGGCTGGCAGCGTTTTACGAATATCCTCGAATATATCGTTGCCCTTGTGCATCATATTGTCGAAAGCGGTGTTGCGCTTGTCCACCAGGATGCACATATCCGGGAATTCGGTCATGGTCATCTTGTACAAACCGAGATCCATCATCTGCAGCATATCATCGAGCAGATTGAAGAAATAAGTAGCGATACTATTGGGATTGGGGGCAATGAAATTAAAGGGATAAATGTCGTTCAAGACCACATTGTCGTATTTCATCAGCGTGGAAACCACATCCGAAGACACCTTGGTATAGCGAACCGAGTAATTATCGGACGGTACGTCCACCTCGATGGTGATCTGCAGGGCATGGTGGTATATCTCTTTGGTCCCGGTGATATCATTGAAATAGCGGACATCGATGAATGCGTCCAGCTGCATCCGTTCACTGATCTCTATTTGTTTGGCGGCTGGCGGGGCAACCACCGGTTCCGGTTCCGGCTCGAGCTCAGCCTGCAGCTCTGGTTCGGGCTCGGTCTCTTCCATAAGAGTCTCTTCAATCGTCTCATCAACAGTGTCGCCTGCAAAATTCGGTTCCCCGACGTCCTCGGCCACTTCCTCCAGTTTCTTCTCTTCAGCAGCTTCAGGAGCTGGCGTTTCATCCAGCGCTTCCATCACTATTGGTTGCTCCGCTGCAGCGGGGGATTCCTCCAGTTCTGTCGCCAGCACATTGGCCGTCGCTTCCATTTCCTCAGCCAAAGTGACCGGGGTAGTTGCGGTCCCCCCGACGGCAATGGGTTCCGCCGGCACATCCACGATTACCTCGGTCACCAGGGGCAGCTCTGGCTCTGGCTGCTTGATCTCGGCATCCTGGGCCGGTACCCTGGGCAGCTTGGCGGGAGGCACAACCTTATTGACCGCTTCCTCCGATGGGATGGGCCGGTTTTTCTTGGAGGACACCTTCAATTTCTTCTTGGCGGTGGGCAGGGATTCCTCCGGCTGTATGTCCAGTTTCTCAATCTTGCGGGTGGGTTCGATTTCTCCCCCGCTGCCTTCCACTACCTTCAAGCGGGAGGGTTTTTCTGCTTCAACCAGCGGCTCCGAGGGAGTAACCAGGGCCTGGTCAAACTGACTGGTCTTCTCCTCAACGATCTCTATCTCCCGCTGCTTGCGCTGCAGTTCCAACTCCATCTCATCCAGGTAATACTGGATCTGGGAGCGGGCCTGGACCTCTATCCGCTGGGCGTTGGTATGGGCGGTAAACATGACCTCGGCCAGCTGATTTTCCTTGTTGCGCAGGTAATTGTCCAGCTTGTTCTGCAGTTCGGTCATTCGCACATCCGACTCCTGCAGCTTCTTTTTGGCCCGGAAAATCTCATCCTGGTAGGCAATCAACTTCATCCGGTATTCGACGCTGAGATTTTCAAAATCCTTGCGCCCATCCGGCGGTGTGAATTCGAGCGGTTTTTTCCCCATTCTCAACCCTCCAACGTTAACATCATCGTGGCAATGCGGAAAATTTCACCAACTGCAAAAAATATAAAAACCTGCCCTTGCAGACTGCAAAGCAGGTTATCAGGATACTGCCTTCATTATCCCAGCAACCTGGCGGTCATAGCCGGATGGCCTTAGACCCATGGCTTTGCGTCCCCGTCTTTCAACGAGTTTGCCCTTATTAGATATCCTTCTTTATTTAATCATAAATACGAATTATTGTCTAGAAATATCTGGGTTTCGACATGGCTGTCAACATTTATTTTGAGGCCATATTCCAACCCCGATTTCATCATGTTTGGGCCTCTCTCTTAATCGTTTTTTCACTTTGCTTCTGACTTTAATCCTTACGAGTTACTCAAGTTACTCTAGTTACTCATTTTATAAAACTATAAAAGTATAAAAGATATATAGGGAGAGTTATGGAAACAGGGTAACTTAAGTAACTTGGGTAACTATTTCTGCAAAAAGTTGTTGGATTGCCGATTTGCCACTGTCCGTCAGACGGTATTTTTGCAGCTTGCTGTTCGGCTTATCCGGCACTGTCATTTCGACCAATCCTTCTGTCAAGAGAGGCTCAATATGCCGCTTGAAGGCGCGTGTATCGCCGTTTATTCCGATTCTAGCAAAAATCTCCCGGCGTGAAAGCGTCCCTTCTTCAAGTGCTTCCAATATGCTTCTTTGTGTTTCAGTCAACTCAACTTGGTGCTTATCCTGATGCTCTTCTTGGTGCTCTTCTTGGTAATTAACTTGGTCGATGATGCTGTTCAAAACAGCCGAAAGGGTAAATTCGATAAATACGCCGGAGTCGTTTGCGCTGCCGGCGTCTGCAATCGCCTGATAATATCGCGGTCTGTTCTGGTACAGAATGAACTCCATTGGAATCCAGGCAAAGATCGCATTCCATTTTGCAAGAAGAAGCGTTTGCCAAAGCCTTCCCATGCGTCCGTTGCCATCAGCAAACGGGTGAATGGCTTCTATCTCATAGTGCATAATTGCGCTTTTCAGCACGGGATGCAGCTCCGATTCCTGCGCCCATATAAATAGGTCATTGATGAGGTCAGGGACGAACTGCGGTCTCGCTCCTATGTGAACGGCAACATCGCCATCGAACACACCCACATCGCCGCTTCGAAACTTTCCCGACTCTCCGAGCAAGCCCGTTGTCATCAGCTTGTGAGCTTTCAGGAAATCCTTGACGGAGTATGGATTGAAAGTCATGATCTTGTCATAGGCTTCATAAGCATTCTTGACTTCTTTGATTTCATTCTGCTTACCCGCAACCCGCTTGCCTTCGATCACAGCGGTTACTTCACCGAGCGTCAAGGTGTTCCCTTCGATGGCCAGAGAAGAGTGAATTGTCTTGACACGGTTTTCCCGGTGCAAGCGAATATCGCCTTTGAACGCCGTAGCATATTCGAGCCTCGTCACGATTTCTACGATTTTAGCCAGATAGTCGGCAGCTTTCTCCGTTATTGTGTATGGCGGCTTATTTGCCATCTCACTTCACCCTTAGTAACCCTTTCTGCGAAAAGTGCACCGAATATCACTACTCAATGTGATAAATTCTGGACCAATCCCCTTAAAGCATCCATGACATCCTCATAAGTGATACCCTCCGCATAACGATAGTCTTTGGTGTATTTGATCCATCTCGATTTCAGAGCTTTTCTATTATCTATGCCAACCAGCGCCGCAATCAGCAGTCCGCCTTTTAGAATAAATTTTTCCTGATACTTTGACTTGGAAAGCCTCTCCAAGAAGCGTTCAAACATGTAATTTTGAAGCACCACCTGAGCGGACATATCCTTCTTCCTGGCTAGATTTCGTATTTTAGCTTTCAAACTCATGGCTTTTCCACTCATAATAAGACTTCTAAATACTTACGGAGCACAGCTTCGATCCTGAGCTTCTTGGCATAATCCATGAGAACCGAGTAATCCACCGATTTTAACTTCACAAATCGCTTTCCCACTCGGCGAAGTCAACTTCGTTTTCGCTGTTATCTGATGGTTTTCGGTATATGACACGGCATCACAACAACCCCTCATACTGCCGCCGCGCATAAAGTATCCTGCGAATCTCAACAGCCTTGTTGCTTACAACATAAAACACGATATAATTCTTAACCAGCAGCGTTCTATATCCGCGCAGCCGGAGCTGCGTATCCTTTACAAGTGGGCAGCGCTCTGGCATCTCCGACAAGCTGTTGATGTTTTCGATAAGCAAGTCATAATATTTCAGTGCCGCCTGCTCGGATAGCGTGGCAAGGTAATCGACTATATCGTCGAGGTCGTTTACAGCTTCGGGTTAATGACAACATCATATTTCTCCATGCAATTTTCCCACCAGCTTATTTCTCATTCTTCCGGCGACAGCGTTAAAATCCTCGTTTTGCTCTCCATTGGCAATCCGCGCCTCGGCTTCGGCGAGCTTGGCGTACAGCTCAAGCTGCGCCTGCTGGCGCTCATACATCTCAATGCTCTGCACCACCAGATCGCCCGTGCCGTTTTTCGTGATGAACACCGGTTCATTATAGGTGCGGCAGAACTCTGAAATCTCATTGTATTTGTTTCGCAAATCCGAGCTCGGTCTGATCGTTGCCATGATATATCTCCTCGGCACTATGATACTCATATTTTAGCAGAATTTTGATATTGCATAAATGATCGCAGGTGAAGAGACCTTAGGCGTGAACTTCACACCCTCTTCATCGCCTCCCGCCTTTTTTCCTCCGGCATCTTTTCTATGGCATATCTCAGCGCGGTCCTGGGCATGACTGCTCTCTTGCTGAGCACATACCGGTATACATCATCCTGGTAAGCATCGGCTAGGGATTTCAGCATCCATCCATAACCCTTCTGGACCATATCATCGGCATCCAGCAGCAACCGGTCGGCGATCGCGAAGATCTCCTCTTTGAACAGGCCTTTTCGGGCCGGAAGTATAAAAGACACAGCGGCAGCCCGTTTGACCCAACGGTTCGGTGAACCGGTCCATCCCTTTAGATGTTCTGCATAATGCGGATACATCTCCAGGAATGCCCCCATGGCGTGATTGCACAGCGTGTCGCAGGAGGCCCAGTTGCTGATATATTCTTTGACCCATTTTTCAAACACGGCAAAATCATCTTCCGTGTATCTGTCGTGAACGGCATATGCCCAATTGCAGGCAATGAAGGACTCCTCCATCAGGCCCGATTTCCATAATTCCTCACACAAATCAAATATCTCTCTTTTGGGCAGTTCTTCGATCATCTTGTAAACCTGTTTCCCGATCCTGGTCACAGTTGCTGTCTTGACACCATACAGCTTGATCTCTTCCTTAAAGAACCGCCGGCCGCTTTCTTTGGTCTTTTGGTCCGCACTTTCAACCAGCTGCTGGCGTACCGATTCAATAATACCTGCCATTTGTATTCCTCCCCCCAAAAGGCTCAGAGAGCGCTTTTACGTAATTTGGATTCATTAATCGTCCTTGCTCCACGTATTCCATGCAGACAAATAAAACGGCAAAAATCGTAGGCATCCCCTGCTCCATCAGTACGATTTTCGCCGAATGTAAAATGTCATTGCGGTAACTCTGGCCCTATTCCCACTCGACAAATTCAAGTATATGAAGTTACATCTGGTGTGTTTTCGCAAGCAAAATATTCGCAAAATTGTTAATATTTTACCTGTTATTTTCGGCTGTTAATTTTCTTAGTATCAAAATAGTATCATAAAAGGCAGGGAAATGCAACAGAATTATGTGGAGCTCTACATAATTCCGGCACGGACGGACGCTGCCAGGCATAGCGGATAACAGCCTTGCAAAAGGCGTTGTATCTGCGCTGGATATACTCTTGGTAGGCTTTCTGGTCGTTCATGGAAATTCCCCCTCTCTGAATAATAGTGCAGGGCGGCAGCACTCCTTGCTGTCGCCCCTTGATTGCCTACCAGCAAAGGCGGGCGGCGGCGCGTATGCGCCGCCGCCCGCTGGCTCGGCTGGGTTTGCTATTTATCCGACAAACTTGAATTTATTTTAAGTTATCACGTTTTACCTTCTTAAGCCTTACTATCATTACCATAGGAATTTCTTTGTT
>CAZOMS010000106.1:0-7270 GCA_964580805.1 uncultured Syntrophomonas sp.
GAAGAGAGAATATGCGATGAATCGGAGTAGTAGGCAATCCTTAGACAGAGAGTCACCGGACGGTGGAAGGTGGCAAGCACATTGTCGAACTCGCCGGGGAGCACTACAGGTGAATCGAGTAGCCTGGGGCGGTTATACCGTTATCATTACGAGTGGTCAAGTTGTGGGGCTATGGCGAAGTTGGGATCGCGCTTGAATGGCATTCAAGAGGCCGTGGGTTCGAATCCCACTAGCTCCACCATATTATACTTGTCAAAATGGGTGGCACCGCGGGAAAATTGCTCTCGTCCCTATTGGGGATGAGGGTTTTTTTGATTTCTGAACAAATGATAAGGAGGCTTGTATGGAACGCCACTACGATTTCAAATCGATCGAACCCAAATGGCAAAATTTTTGGGCCCAGCGTGATTTCTTCAAGGTTTTCGAGGATCCGGACCGGCCCAAATATTACGATCTGGAGATGTTTCCTTATCCCTCCGGCAACCTGCATATGGGCCATGTCCGCAATTACGCCATCGGCGATGTGGTGGCCCGTTTCAAATCCATGAACGGCTATAACGTTTTACATCCCATGGGCTGGGATGCTTTCGGCCTGCCCGCCGAAAATGCAGCCATTAAGCATGGGGCTCACCCGGCCCGTTGGACCTATGCCAACATCGAGAATATGAAATCGCAACTCAAAACCCTGGGTATCAGCTATGATTGGGACCGCGAATTAGCCAGCTGCAAGCCTGACTATTACCAGTTCACTCAATGGATGTTCTTGAAACTCCACGAAAACGGATTAGCCTATAAGAAAAGCGCGGCTGTCAACTGGTGCCCCTCCTGCCAGACGGTGCTGGCCAATGAGCAGGTCGTTGACGGCGCCTGTGAACGATGCGACACGGTGGTCACCAAACGGAAATTGGCCCAGTGGTTCTTCAAAATAACCGACTACGCCCAGCGCTTGCTGGACGACCTCGACAAGCTGCCGGGATGGCCGGACAAGGTCAAGATCATGCAGCGCAACTGGATAGGCCGCAGTGAGGGCTGCCAATTCGGCCTGCCGATTGAGAACAGCAGCGAAATAATGACGGTATTCACCACCCGGCCGGACACCGTATTTGGGATAACCTATATGGTCCTGGCTCCGGAACACCCGCTGGTGGAAACCATAAGCCAGGGAACCCCCCAGGAAGAAAAGGTGAAGGAATTCGTACATCGGATGCAATTCCTCAGCGAGGCCGAAAGAACCTCCACGGATGCGGAAAAGGAAGGGATTTTCACCGGCGCTTATGCTCTTAACCCCATGAATGGAGACCGGATACCGATCTGGATCGCCAACTATGTCTTGGTGGATTATGGCACTGGCGCCATCATGGCCGTCCCCGCCCACGACCAGCGTGACTTCGAGTTTGCCCGTAAATACGGTTTGCCGGTACAAGTGGTCATCAAGTCTCCCGATTCGCCCGGCGATGGCGACAGTATGCAGGAAGCCTACGAAGAGGACGGGGTAATGGTAAACTCCGGGGCTTTTAATGGCTTGAGCGTGGAAGCGGGCAAGCAACAGGTCGTCGCCTGCATGCAGGAAAAAGGGATTGGGGAAGGCACGATCAATTTCCGTCTGCGGGATTGGCTGATTTCCCGCCAGCGCTATTGGGGCTGTCCCATACCCATGGTTTACTGCGAACAATGCGGCTTGATTCCGGTGGCAGAGGCTGATCTGCCGGTTTTGCTGCCGGAGGATGTCGAATTCCGGCCCTCGGGTGAATCACCCCTGAATTATGTAGAATCCTTCTATAAAACGGAATGCCCTTCCTGCGGCGGCCCCGGCCGCCGGGAAACGGATACCATGGATACGTTTGTGTGCTCTTCGTGGTACTTCGACCGGTTTTGCGATCCCCATAACAGCACCCTTCCCTTCAGCAAGGAAGCCGTCGACTACTGGATGCCGGTGGACCAGTACATCGGCGGGGTGGAGCATGCTATTTTGCATCTAATGTATTCCCGGTTCTTCACCAAGTTTTTGTATGACCAGGAATTCCTGTCCTGCGACGAGCCCTTCACCAATCTGCTTACCCAGGGCATGGTATTGAAAGACGGCTCCAAGATGTCCAAATCCAAAGGCAACGTGGTCAGCCCCGAGGATATTATCAACACCTATGGAGCTGACACCGCTCGCTTGTTTATCCTTTTCGCTTCCCCGCCGGAACGCGACCTGGAATGGAGCGACAAGGGAGTGGAAGGGTCGTCCCGGTTCCTAAACCGGGTGTGGCGGGTGGTCAACAGCTGCGCCGATGACATCCGGGACATCAGCCTGCCGGCTCAATTCGGCCTGCTCGAAGGAGAGGCCCGCCAGCTGCGCTATAAAACCCATGCCACCATCAAGAAGGTCAGCGAGGATGTTGAACTGCGGTTTAACTTCAATACCGCCATCAGCGCGATCATGGAGCTTAATAATATGCTGAGCGCCTACCTCGATCAGGATGAACAGGACTTGTCAGTTCTGAAGGAAGCGGTCGAAACCATGATAGTACTGTTAAGCCCCTTCTCGCCCCATATCTGCGAGGAGTTATGGCAGATATCCGGACATCAGGATAGTGTCAGCCACCAAAGCTGGCCGCGCTGGGATGCTGAAGCCCTGGTGCAGGATGAGATAGAGATCGCGGTACAGATCAGCGGTAAAGTCAGGGACCGGATCATGGTTCCCGCCAACACCAGTGATCTCGAATTACAGCAACTGGCCCTGGCCCAACCCAAAATCCAGGAACTGTTGGGCGGTAAACAGATACTCAAGACCATCGTGGTCCCGGGGAAACTGGTCAATATCGTAGCCCGGTAGGCATCCCCAATCTAGAAACCAGGGTCCGATCGTACGCATCAAAGCCCGTAATCCTTGCCGTTAAGGCTTGGACTGCGGGCTTCTCGCTGCAACACCGTTTGTTTCCCTGTCAACCATTGACCGGTGATCCCCTGGCAGTCAAGCTTGATCCATAGGTGGCAGTTGTCCCCTATTCGCCGGTTGCCACGGCGATCTTGCGGGCATCGGCCCACAGGTCCTCCAGTTTGTAATGATCACGCTCCTCCTGCCGGAAGATGTGCAGTATGGTAGATCCAAAGTCCAACACCACCCAGGTCCCTTGTTGATAACCGTCCCGCCGCAGTACTGAAATACCCTGTGCCTGCAGGTGTTTCTCGACGTTGTCGGCAATGCTGTGTATCTGGACCATATTGCGGCCGCTGCAAATCACAAAATAATCGGCGATTATGGTCTTTTCAAAGACATCCAGAACCACCAGATCGATTGCTTTTTCCTCCAGAGCCGCATCCACTATCATTTGCATCAGGTCTTTCTCGGTTACCAAACAGATACCTCCTTCAATAATCATCATTTTAAACTAGCAGAATCATTCCATAACCATTTAACCCTTACGGGTATGACTATCCTCCCGGTCTTTTGCCCTTCATCCGGCGCAGGAATTCATTTCTGGCTTCCACCGTGGCCGGGTGCAGCAGTCTGCCCCGATCCAGGCAGTGGCGCATGGTCGATTCCAAGCCGAACAGCATAGCTTCATCCAGATCCTGCTGCGCCAGTCGGCGCAGCCTTTCCAGACCGGGATAGGTTGGACGGGTTGGTTCGATCATATCGGCCAGGTAAATAATCTTGTCCAGAGTACTCATGCCAACCGAACCCAGGGTATGGACCCGCACTGCCGTCAGGATCTCTGCATCCCCGATACCCAGTCCGGTCTGCAGAAGGTAAGCCCCTACCGGCGCATGCAGCAGGCCCGGACTCTCTTCCTCGATGCTGTCGGTGATCAGTCCGGCCTGCCGGGCCACCTCCAGCAACTGGCCATCAGTCAGGTTTTTGGCATAATCATGCAAAATACCGGTGACATAGGCTTTGCCAGGGTCCAATCCCGCCGCCACCGCCATTTTCTCTGCTGTGCAGGCCACCCCGACACTGTGTTCATAGCGTCTTTGCGATAACCGGTTTTTAATTATCCGTTCAGCCTGGGCGTCATTATAAATCATCCGCATCGCCCCTGTACAGCTGATTGGTGCTGATATAATCCTCCACCCCGGAAGGCAGCAGGTATCTGATGGTTCTCCCCTGTGCCACCCGTTCCCGGATAGCACTCGATGATATTTCAAAGCCGGGTATGGCGATAACCTCCATCTTCTGCCACATCAACAGTGGTACCCCGGCACAGCACACATCGGCCGGGTTTAATTCATAGCCGGGCCGGGTCACCACGATCATACTGCATAATTCAGCCAGGCGCTCGGTATCCTTCCAGGTGTTCATAAGCATGAAAGCGTCAATCCCCAGGATAAAAAACAGGTTGGCTCCGGGGTGCAGGCCCCGGATAGAATCCACCGTCTCCACCGAATAGGAGAGACCTTGTCTGTCGATCTCCAGGGTCGATACGGAGAAGAAGGGATTGTCCCGGACCGCTATCTCGGCCATGACCAAACGGTGGCGGCTTTCGAGGATCTCTTCCGGGGCCTTATGAGGCGGACGGGCTGAAGGGACGAATATGATACGGTCCAGGGCAAAGGCCTCCCGGGTAAATTCAGCCGCGATCAGATGCCCATAATGTATGGGGTTGAATGTACCTCCGATAATACCCAGGTTTTTTATCGCCATCTCGCTTCACCCTGTTCGGAATTGAATCCCGGTTCGTCCTTAGTGTCACGGGTACTGTTCGAGACCACTGAAAATGTAAGGATTTGCTTTAGGGTATGCATAATATACTGGCGGACGTTAAGCGACAGCGTGGAAGCCAGTATATTGATGCACACCTCATATCGGCAAAATAGACTTTTTCAGTGGTCTCGAACTGTTCTTTTGACGCCTCTGTAGTTTCTCGGGGCGGTTATCATGACACCCAGTGTCACGGAAAGATTCTCTTGACACCCCGGGAGGGATAGGAACGTCTCGTTTGCCTTCCGGTCGAATTCTTAAGCTTAATCATAGCGATTGCCCCCAGAATATGCAAACTAGTGGCAAAAGCATAAATGGGCGAGCAAAAGAAGCTGATCTTTTGTATAATTGTTTAATATGATTTGCTTTTACGGGGATTTATACAACCTCACCGGAAAGGAGCGCCACTGTCATGGAAACCGAGATCACCCTGGTCTTTCATAATCAGGGGCTGCGCAGTTTTATAGAGGTAGACCTGTGTGCCCGCTGTCCCCGCCAGGATGACAAAGGCTGCTGTGGTTTTTATTCCCCGGTCTTTTATCCTACTGATCTGGTATATCTTTATATAAATGAACCGGACCTGCTCCGCCACATATTTTCCCTGGACCGCTTGACCATTCTCGACGCTTCGGTAACAGTCAATAACGTCATTGAGGGCGAAAGCTACCGGTGCCGCTTCCACAGCCAAGCGGGGGGCTGCATCCTGCCCCAGACCTTGCGGGAATCGGTATGCCGGCATTTCGTTTGCGCGGGAATAGGATGGATGGAAGAAGACAGCTTGCAGGATTGGCGCCGTTTCTTCGAAGACCTGACCGAATATGAGATAGAAATCAACAACCGCTGGTCCGAGGTCCTCGCCGCCATGGGCATAACCCTGCGCAATCCCGAGTTGCGCGACCGGTTTTTCAGTGAACTGGTGAAACTGTACCAGGAAAACCTGGACAATTTGCCTGATTTCATAAAATCCATGCCCGAGGAGGAAGTTCGCACCCTGCGCCGTTCCTTGAACTTCGGAACAGAATGGATATTATAAAAAAGATATGGGAGGTAATTGGATGGATTGGAATGCCAACGCCCGGATGGCGGACAGTGTATTGGAAGCGGTGGGAAGAACCCCTTTGATCCGCTTGGGTAAGATTGCCGCGGATGTCAGCGCAGATATAGCGGTCAAACTTGAATACGTCAATCCCAGCGGCAGTCTCAAGGATCGGGTCGCCCGCCAGATTATAGAGAAGGCTGAAGAACGTGGGGATCTTAAACCAGGCATGATCCTACTGGAAGGAACCACCGGAAATACTGGGATTTCAATCGCCATGGCGGGGGCTTGCAAGGGCTACCGGGTCATAATCGTAATGCCGGAGGGAATGAGCGGGGAACGCAAGAAGACCATCACCGCCTACGGAGCCGAACTGGTACTTACCCCCGGGGCGGAGACCGACGTGGACCTGGTGCTGGAAGAGGTAGCCCGGATCAAAGAACGCTATGGGGAGCAAGTATTCGAAATCGGCCAGTTCTATCGGGCCGAGAATCTGGCCGCTCATTATGAACATACCGGGCCGGAGATCTGGGAGCAAACCGGGGGCCAGGTGGACGTTTTTATAATGTGCCAGGGCACCGGCGGCACTGTGACCGGCACCGCCAAATACCTGAAAGAAAAAAATCCCGACATCAAAATCTATATATCCGAACCGCGCGAATCACCTATCCTGGCCTGCGGAAAAATCGGCAAACACCAGGTGCAGGGGATTGCGGACGGCCTCATCCCCGAAATCCTGGACCTTTCCTATGTAGACGGCGTGGTTCTGATCAGTTCGGAAGAAAGCGTTGCCATGGCCCAGGAGATGGCGCGCCGGGAGGGAATCTTTTGCGGCATATCCTCAGGTTGCAACGTGGGGGCGGCGAAGGTAGTGGCCCGTAAATACCCGGACAAGAAATTGATTGTAACCATGGTCAATGACAACGGTCTGCGCTATCTCTCCACGCCCCTCTGCGGCACTATCCAGCAGCGGCAGGAATTGGAGCGCGAATATGGTTTAAGTCCCGAGGACCAGGCCAAACTGGCCAGCTACAATTTGGAGATCATAGAGTAAATAATCAATTGGCAGGTGAGTGGGCAGTTGGGCAGAGGCGCAGCAATAATAAGCGGGATTTCCGAGCTGGTCCCGGTCCTGGATGCGGGCGGGAGACGGACCCTGGACTTTTTAGCCGAGGCGGCCGCCCTGGCAGTGCAGGATGCAGGTCTGGGCAAAGACGACATTGACGGTTTATTGGTCACTCCCCCCAGTGAGGACACCTATTTCCTGTGGCCTTCGCAAGTGGCCGAGTATTTACAATTGACGCCCGTTTTCATGAACATGGTGGAATTGGGCGGCGCCAGCGCCGTCGCCGCGGTAGCCCGGGCCAAGCTCATGGTAGAGGCCGGCATTTGCCGCCACTGCCTGTGTCTGAGCGGCGGCGTGTGGGACGCTCAGGTCTTCAATACCCGCGCCAATAAGACCGCCGTAATGTCCCGGGCGGAGATAGACTATGAACTGCCTTATGGCCCCATGGGTTTTAACAGCGGCTATGCCCTGATAGCCCGCC
>CAZOMS010000107.1:0-7173 GCA_964580805.1 uncultured Syntrophomonas sp.
CATTGACTTCTTTGCTGGTGACCGGATAATAAACGTCGGCTTCGGTCCTTTCGCAGCTGGTCAAAAAGTCCATAATGGCTTCCGGGGTTATAAATGGTATGTCGGTGGGAACGGCCAGGACTTTGGAAGTTATGCGGCCCCGAAGAGCATCCACTCCGAGGGAAAATGTTTCAACCGCCGTTTCCCCGCCCTCCACAAAAAACAACCTTTCGTCACGGGGAAGAATATTACGGAGGGATTCTACCGGCCCGCTGACAACTATATTATTAATGCTGGGGGTGGCGCGCAAGGCACTATACACGTAGTATATCATAGGATAGCTGCCTATAATTATCAGAGCCTCATTACTGTAGGGAGCGACTTTCTTCAATTCGCTGCTGCTTTCACCGCCGGCCATGATTACGGCATCATACTGCATCTTGTTCCTCCATCATCGCTTACGGAATCAACCCTCCTGTCCCAGCTCCTCCATCTTAATACACTCTAACAGCACATTTTCAGCATTCTCAATATGTTCCTGGGCCAATTGCCGAGCCAGTTGACTGTCCCGGGCCTGGATAGCCTCCAACAGTTGTTTGTGTTCCTGCAATGACTCTTTGTTGCGCCCTGGGAAAGACAAAGATGTCAAACGAAATCTCTGTATCTGTTCGCGCAGATTGCTGATGATGGTCGCCAACCGGTCATTGCGGCTGGATTGATAAAGGAGTTCATGAAAACTGGTATCTACCTCAACCAGCTTATCAATGTCTCCACTATTTATGGCTTCCTGTTTGCCTACTATAAGTCTCTCCATAATCTCTAGCTCTTCCTCGGTGATCCTCTCCGCCGCCAGTCCAGCTGCCAACCCCTCCAACGCTGCCCGTATCTCGAATACATCGGCAATATCCTTGAATGACAAATCCGCCACATAGGCGCCTTTGCGGGGAACCATTACGATGAAACCCTCCAATTCCAGTTTCCGCAGGGCCTCCCGGATCGGCGTCCTGGATACACCCAATTCCTCGGCCAGCTGAATCTCCATCAGCCTTTCCCGAGGCTGCAGGACGCCATTCATAATAGCAGCACGAATAGCATCAAGCACCAATTCCCGCAGGGGTTTGTAGGAATCCAAATCGACCGGACTCAAACGTCTGTTAGGCATTGCTCATACCACCTTTATCTTTGAATAGGATGAGGACAGGAAAGACTCTTGGTATTCTTCTTTTATGGTCTGCCACGCTTTTTCCGCTCCCTGGCGGTCGCTGAAAATCCCAATCACGCTGGGACCGCTTCCCGACATGAGAGTGTGAAGCGCACCCAGAGAAACCAATCTGCCCTTGATCACTGCAATCTCCGGACATTTGGTTATACTAACCGTCTCCAGGTCGTTTTTCATTTGCAGGGCTAATCCAATAATATCACATTGGTACCAGGCTTCAAGAAAGGCTCTATTATTGGGCTGATCATACAATTCATACAACTTCAGGGCACGGTATACCTCAGCCGTAGCAAGCTGCTGCGGAGGTTTTACCAGCACCAACTCCAGGTGCGGGCCAGGGGGGAGCGGTTCGAGAATTTCGCCCCGTCCCCGCGCCAGGGCGGTGCCTCCCAGGATACAAAAGGGGACGTCCGATCCCACCTGCAAACCCAACTCCATAAGGGTATCCAGATCCAGTTCACCGCCCATC
Source organism: uncultured Syntrophomonas sp. (assembly GCA_964580805.1). GTDB lineage: Bacteria > Bacillota > Syntrophomonadia > Syntrophomonadales > Syntrophomonadaceae > PHAA01. Next base: position 1,668 of record CAZOMS010000107.1, read on the forward strand.
ATCTCATTTATGCCCAGCAACACTGCTGCCGCATTGGTACTCCCACCGGCCAGCCCGGCACCTATAGGAATCTTCTTGTCTATGTATATACGAAAACCGTTATTCAATCCCAGTCTTTCGCTAATCAGAAGGGCGGCTTTAATAGCCATATTGGACGCATCAACTGGTACTTCACTGTTATTGCTGCTAACCTCTATGCCTTCATCTGCGGCAATGATGGTTATTTCATCGCACAAGTCGATCTGCTGCATCACCGTTTCCAATTCATGATAACCATCTGTTCGCTTGCCTGCTACTTTCAGGGTCAGGTTTATCTTTGCGGGCGCTTTTCGCTGAACCCGTTCCCTCATCCGCCGCTCTCCTTGCACTTTTAGTACATTATACACATAGCTTTTCCAAAAATAAACGCAAGGGAAAGCTGGTCATGATGCGTGCCACAATAATAAAAGATTCGCCAGGACGGCGAACCATATGATCAAGTTGATCAAGCTTATTTATTTACCAATCTGACACCACGGGGTAAGAGTTCCAAACACTTGAATGAAACCTGGGCTTCTTGAGGGTTGGTTAAACTCAAACCTGAATCTGAGGCTGACACCAGACATAAAGGGGGAAACAACACGCACCACCAATTTTTTCCCTGTCCTTCGCCAATTACCACTTTTACTGCTTGGTACCTGCCCGGCGGAAATACCAGATTGCCATAAGCCTTGGTCGGAAAATCGTATTCCCCAACGCTTATCGTTACCGGATAATCATAACCGTTGGCGTTTATCCGCTCCCGGGCCACTGCTTCGATCAGGGGAAGATCATGTTCTACCCGACGCCTGGCTTCATCAGCATCGCTCATACCAGCCAACTCGCCCTGCATCAGACTCACAATGTCGTCCTTTACGGACAGTTTCAAGGCCTGATCATTAGGGTCATCGCTGTTGGCGATCACGTGCAGTCTCAACACGCTGTCTTCCAACGGTTCACTTTTACTGTTCACCCACCAACCGGATGCTGAGACCAGAAGTACTAATATGATGCCTAATATGATTTGTTTCAAAATCGTATCCCTCCCTTTAATTGCATTATTTCCGGGCTGGAGGATTTTTAAACAATCGCTGAAGAAGCTTATGCCGGCTCCCCTCCATGCAATCACGACAGGCGGGTTCAATTGTATCTGTATCGGCCAATGGATTGGGCCAATAAGAAAAACTAAAATTATGGTTGACAGAACAGATGTTTGTAGTCTAGAATGACCTCAGAACTTATGTTCGTAACGGGGGTGATATCAATGTTCGCAGATTTCTCCAAAAGGGAATTTATTGAGACCGGGTTAGGCGGACTGACGGTAATCATAATATCTTACCTAGCCATGATGGGCCTGCTGAATTTGATTGCCTGAGACTAGAGACCGCCAAGTCATTACAAACACTAACGGAGTAAGGCGGGAGATCGTTAACAGTATGGCAAGCTGCAAATCTTAGAAAACGGATTACTCATATAAATGGAATAAGAACGCCGGTTCGGCGCTCTTATTCTATTTTTTTTCTTCTTCTTGTTTGGCCAGGTATTCCCTGATTATCATTCTAACCAGAGCACTGCGCGATATCTGATTTTTCTGGGCCAATTCCCGTATCTCATTTACCTGTTTTTTGGTCAGGTAAAAAGTAGCGTGTTGAAATTGTTCCGTTGCCAAACGGCACCCCTCCCCTGCCAGGATATTGGCTGTGCTGTCTAAGTCTCTTTACGCCTAGTATATGTTGACGGGGAATTATGTGTTACTGGGTCGTAACCTAATTGCTGCTTGAGTTGGGATAAATTTTCTCGCATCACCTTTCTTCCCGCCCGTATGATCTTGCCAGCCTCCTTGAGGTCGGTAAGCCCCACACCCGGCACATCCGGATGCAGCAGCATATCAGCAAAAAACTTTTCTTCCGTGGCCGATGTTTCATAAATCAAGATGTCCAGTGTGCGGCCGATGATTTGCGGTATCCCCGATACATCGGTGGCATAATTTTCTTTCCCTAAGTTGATCCCCAGAACATATTCTGCCCCCATGGACCTTGTTATCATGGCAGGAACTATATCCTTCAACCCGCCATCGACCATCTTCATGCTCCGGAAGTCTTTCGGCACGAATGTGACCGGGATGGAAATACTGGAACGCACCGCCTCACTTAACCTGACATTGCTGATTACCATCTGGCCCTCCGGTTTAACCAAAGCCTGATTGGTAAAAATGATTTTTTGGCCACTGTCGATGTCGCAGGCTATAATCGCTGTTGGCAAGTCTGCTTCACCGATTCTCTTGCCCCCTGTCCATTCATATACTAGATTTTCTATCTTTTTTCCAACAATAAGTCCGTCCAGGGTGTAATCATATTTGGGCAAGAGCAAACCCAAAACGTACTTTATCAGTCCGGTAATGTTGTAGTCGATATAATCATGGGGCGTCAAGGAGGTCACTATCTCTTGCATCTTAAGCGGAGAAACCCCAGAAGCATACAATGCGGCAACTATGCTGCCGGCACTGGTCCCGGCTATGTAGTCGGGAAAGAGCTTATTTTCCACCAGAACCTGCAAAACGCCGATATGGGCAAGTCCCTTCAACCCTCCTCCTCCCAGTGCCAACCCAAACCTTAACACTTCTTCACCTCTTCCCTGTTTCATTCCAGTATCCTGCCCCGGTCTTTCTGTCATGGTTTAAGCTGCTATTGTCAGCAACCGCTGCGGAGACGCAGTCACCTTGTTTGGGGATGAAAAATGCCCGATCTTGATGATCGAGCATTTTAGTCTCCGGTTATTAGCTTAGCATTCTGTTTCCGGATCCAATTCTCCATATACTATGACATCGTGCATTTTGCCCAGCTTATCAATGATGTCTACGAGCACCTTGATTTCAATACAGGTTCCGCGTACGCACGGCACTTTTTCCACGCTCAGGTCACCATCAAAAACTCGGCGGTGACGGCAGGGACTGTGTTCATCTTCGCAAATACCCTTAATGTCGTAATCGAAGTCCCAGTTGCACAGGATCAGCTCTGATTGGTCTACTTCATTCCGGAATTCTTCAGCGGTCAGGGGTGGATCGAATTCACTCAATTCAACTGTCTCCTCGTAGACGTTGCAGGGTATGGTGAATATCTGGTACTCGGTGTCAGGCGGATTGCCGACGATCAATACTAAAATCAGATCGAAATCGATCATGATTTTTACCCGGTTGAAGTTGAGTGTTTCGGTAGCACGATTGACCTTGATCTTGAAATCATCTACCAGACTTACATAGCCGCCTACCTCAGCGGCCGGGATACAGATGTGTCGGCAGAGAACCTCAGCCCCTCGTTCGATATACTTGGCTTTGATGACCTTTGCCCACAAATCAAGCCTGCAACCCTCCGGAAATTCACATTTCAACATGTCTCTTTCCCCTCCTTTTCTCTAATCTTCTAATTGCGACCTTCCTAACAGGTCGAGAAATTTGTCGTCCAAATTTCTAAGATATATTATGAAAGAGGGATACAATGTGTGATTGTCCGGAAAGAAAACGACGATGAGCATATTCTAATGGACTGGTCTCCTAATGACAGCCGGCTGTGCTACAAACTGCTGATGATTAGCCTTCTAATGCGTTGCCCCAGCCCGCTCTCACTGTTTTTTGGAGGCTGTGACATCGCTCTGTCTGACCGACCGCCATTAGCCCCAATCTGGTGATAACGGGAAATGAGCAGGTCTTTTCGGGTAATCGACTCCTGCAGTTGCTGCACCTTTTCCCTGGTTCTATTCAGTTCGCGATGTAACTGGGCATTACGTTCTTCTGCTTTTTTAATTCCATGCTGCAGGCTCAACATATCCTTTTGATAATAGCCCAGGCGGCGATTGAGAGCCTGGTTTTCGCTCTGAATCCTATTCATTTCATCACTGGTATCCATACCCAGACCCACTGGAAGAAAATTTTGTTCCACTTCGTCCTCATCCATATGAATCCGCACCGGTTGCTCACGTACCGCATGCACCTTATAGTCGATCTCATACCGTATGACGATCTCCGCGTCAAGAACTTCGGCATCCCATTGCACATTTTCAATTTGCAGGACAAAACTGATCCAACGATCATCAAGCAGACTTTTATTCATTCCCGGCCAGTCGACCCGTTCCCTGATGCGGATCGGCCGACTCAGGATGCCGGTATTACCATTTCTGTCCTCTATTAATATTACCGCCTCCAATTGGATGACAGCCTGCACATATTTGCCTTGTCCAATTGCGTTGGCGCTAAGGGTTTTGACCCTTATATCATCGATCCTCTCGCAGCGCTCGCCAAGATCATAGCGCTGTTCTTGCCGCCACCTTATAGGCGCCGGCAAGCCGTCGACTATAACCGGGCACCACAGTGAGATGTCCCGTTGCACACTCCATCACTCCGTCCTTTTGTTCATTTATATGGGAGGACGGAAACGAGTATGATTGATCACGTTCTGGCAGAATTCCGGAAAAAAAAACTGCATCCTTCGATGCAGTAGCTCAGGTTTTTAATTCTTCGGGCTTAAGCGTTAGCGGAAGCGATCTTTATCTCCGCATCCTGTTTATCATATACAAACAACTCAACCGTTTCCGTCAGTACATCTGCATAGGTATAAGAAACCTTTCTCTCCACCTTGCGCTCATTAAGTCTTACAACAAATAAATTTGGATATATTGACTCCAATACTCCCTCTTTCTCTATAATGCGGTTCCTTCCTCGGTTAGCTTTTAATCTGATCTTGCTGCCTACGAAGAATTCCAGGTCCTTTTTGATTTCTGCGATAGCTCTGGGAGAACTCAAACCATCACCTTCTTTACCTAAGGATTCTATAATTTTATACTATGGGGGGTATTATGTCAATATTAGAACGAATAGTATACAAAAAATATGGCGATGGTGTCAATCAATTATTAAGCAAAATTTTTAAGAATATTGTAGATTCCATCTAATGTAGTCCGCGTCTTTATATTTTTTAGACATATGGGGATCTGAGCTAAGGTATGAACCTGTTGACCAGCATTATAATCTCGGCCAAGGATAGGTCTTCCGGCCGTAGAGTGGAATGAAGACCGAGCTCTTCAATGTTTGCTTGGGCATCTGATTTGTTTACCCCGAAAAAACCGCTGGCTATGTTAAGAATTGTCTTGCGGCGCTTTTGGAAGGCGGTGTTTACGAAATCCTTGAAAACCTTTTCATTATGGACCGGGGTGATCGGTTGTCGACGAGGGGTCATTTTTATGACTACGGAATCTACCTTCGGGCGTGGGTAAAAACAACTGCGGGATACATGCATAACCAAATCCACATGGGCATAGTAGGCAGCCATGATGGTAAGCCGCCCGTAGTCCTTGCTCCCTGGTACAGCTGTGAGTCTCTTCCCCACCTCCTTTTGCATCATCAAGGTGGCTGAATCCATGCGGGGACACTGCTCCAGCAGCTTGAAGATTATGGGGGTGGTGATATTGTATGGTATATTGGCACAGACCTTGTATG
>CAZOMS010000108.1:0-7170 GCA_964580805.1 uncultured Syntrophomonas sp.
AGGCGATTACCTTCGACTTTTGGGATACTCTTTATAAAATACCCCGCAATGAGGGGTTTGCCAAATGGCGGGTCGCCTTGTTCCAGGAGACCCTGCGGGATATTGGATACCTTGTCGATACCGATTCTATCCGCGAGGCATTCTATGATAGCTGGCAGTATGCCAACCATTATCAGATTGAATGCGGACTTGATCTAACTCCCAGAGGCCAGTTGGAGTTCGTATTGATGCAGCTCAAATTAAACCTGCGTATGGAAGAATGGAAGAAGGCCTATGAAGTCTATACCTCGATAAGAACCCCGCCCCGGCTCAATGACGGGGTTCTGGAGACCATTCCCGTGCTGGCGGGCCGTTATAAACTAGCTGTGATCTGCAACACCGGGATTTCACCGGGACTGATACTGCGGGACCTTATGCGTGCGGATGGGATCTTCGATTATTTCGCGCTTAGCGTCTTTTCCGACGAGGTGCGCTGGGCTAAACCCAACGTCAAAATATTCGAGTACACCCTTCAGCAATTGGGGGTTCACAACCACGAAGCAGCCCACGTGGGTGACAACAGCAGTACCGATATAGCAGGGGCCAGGGCGGCCGGCATGACGGCGGTATGGCTGGCGCCGGAAGCGGATGAAACCGAGATAACAGCCGATTGTGACTACCGCATCCGTTCCCTGGCCGAACTCCTGCAATTGTTCTAGGTTATACCATTGGAGGAATCATTTCTATGAAAGAGATCGATATATATACCGACGGAGCTTGTTCGGGCAACCCGGGACCAGGGGGTTGGGGAGCGGTGCTCCTATCGGGCAGTCACAGCAAAGAGATCCGCGGCGGGGAGCCTGAAACCACCAACCAGCGCATGGAGCTGCAGGCAGTCATTGAGGCCCTAAAGGCCCTCAAGGTGTCGGGTTGGAAGGTCAACGTGTATTCCGACAGCGCCTATGTAGTCAATGCCTTCAACCAGAAGTGGCTCGATAAATGGCAACGCAATGGCTGGATCAACAGCAAGAAAGAGCCGGTGGCCAACCAGGATCTGTGGAAGCGACTGCTGGAGTTTACCAGGCCCAATGAGATCCGGATGGTCAAGGTCAAGGGTCATGCCGGACATGTATACAACGAGCGCTGCGACGAACTGGCCCGCCAGGCTATCAAGGAGATGCACGCGGGAGAACAGCCATGAGCGGGGTGGAGGTTTACCATGGCCATGAGGAGGGCCAAACAGGGCTGGGTATCAGGGTAATTCTGCCGGCTACCGTGCAGGATCTGCTGGATGCCTGGCAGCCCCTCTGCGACGACCAGACCATATTCAAGCAATACGCCCGCGATAATCACGCCCTCTGCAAAGGGTGCCAGCGCAATTGCTGCAATACCGCCTATGTCATCCCCGATCTGGTGTCCTTCCGTCACATGGCGGAAAAGATGGGGCTTGAATACAATGATTTCGCAGTCCGTTATTTCCAGGCGGAAAAACGAGTGGTGGGACTGCTGCGTATGATCCCCGAACCATGTGTATTCCTGCGGGATAATACCTGCTCCATATATCCGGTTCGTTCCTTGATCTGCCGCTTTTATCTATGTACTCCCCTGCTGGGTCAGACCGAACAACTGATTTATAAGATCGCCTGGTCTGGCGCCGCTGCCACTCAAGTCTTCGCTCGGCAGCAGGGACTGGTACCGGCGGCCGGACCGGGAGCCAGCAGTTTTGACCGGTTATTTTTGGGGTTGCTGGATGAATACCGGAACAGCCCGGGGGTGGCCAGTTTTCTCGCTGCCCGCGACTACCGTGACATTTCCCTGCACCATTTCCTGGAGGAATAACGGCCCGGCAGATTGTTCGGGCAGCCCTCTCTCCGGTTAATCCTGACTGTCCCCGGCGGTCAGTTTTTTTTATGTCCGGCAGGATTATGGCGGCTGGAATGGAATTAGAATAATGTCGATAAGTGCAGAGAGGAGGATCGTGATTAAAATCACTACATTAGGAGGGATAGATTTGAAGAAAAGATTTATAAAAAGGACCGCTCTGTTGCTATGCCTGTTGATGGTATTCTCGGTGCTGGGCGGTTGCGCCAGCAAGGAGCCGACTCCCCAGCAGGGTGCTCCGGCTGCGGGTGACAAGATCAAACTCGGTTTCCTGGGCGCCCTGACTGGCTCAGTGGCTAATTATGGCATCCCTGGACAAAAGGGAATGCAGATGGCCATCGAGGAACTGAATGCCAAGGGCGGCATTCTGGGCAAACAAGTAGAAGGAATCTATTACGACAACAAAGGCGAGAGCAGTGAAATTGCCAATATCACCACCAAATACATAACGGTGGACAAAGTGTCAGCCCTGGTCGGCGACCCATGCACTGGTCTGACCAAGGTGGCGGCGGACATTGCCCAAAAGAACAAGATGGTCATTTTCTCTGCCGGTGCTACTGGCGCGGGCGTAGTGGAGATCGGAGACTATGTATTCCGCAACACCCTGCTGGATACCGTGGCGGCCCCGGCAGTGGTGGATTGGATGATCAACAGCAAGAGCTGGAAGAAGCTGGCGATTATCACATCTGGTAACAATGGTTACAGCACCGCCTTGACCCCTATCTTCAAGCAGGCCATCAATGAAAAGGGCGGCGATATCGTTCTGGAGGAGAACATCAATGACGGTGAGACTGATTTCAGCGCCCAGGTGACCAAGCTGAAAAATGCCGGCGCTGATGCCCTGGTCTTCACAGGTTATTATACTGAAGCGGCCTTGATCATGAACGAAGCCCAGAAAAAGGGATTAAATATTGTCATGGTGGGCGGTGACGGCCTCTATGGACAGGATCTGGCCAAACTGGGCGGCGCGGCCGTGCAGGAAAAGGTTATTTTCTATGCCGGTTTCTCCACCGACCAGCCCAGCCCTGAAACCGCCAAGTTCCTGGAATCCTACCGGGCCAAGTTCAACGAGGACCCGGATATGTTCTCGGCCCAGTACTATGACGCCGTAATGATTATTGCCAAGGCTATGACCGATGCCAAGAGCACCGACCCCAGTGTTTACAAAGCGGAACTGGTTAAGCTGAAGGACTATCCGGGTGTATCCGGTGTCACCACCTTCCGGGCTGACCGTGAACCCATCAAGAGCCCGGTTTGCCTGCTCACCGTAAAAGGAGAGAAATTCCCGGCCTTGCTGGAGAAAATTCCCGTACAGGTAAAATAGTACCGATTTCCCGGCTTGAAACCGGCCAGGGCCCGTCCTACCCGGGACGGGCCTTTGTCGGGATTATATCCGGTTTAACATCCGATGGGGGACGGGCTGTGTTAAACTGTATATGATTTTGCACTCATTAGGAGGATGCTGATGTTCTGGGAACAGATGTTAAACGGATTGACCCTGGGCAGTTCCTATGCCCTGATCGCCCTGGGTTATACGATGGTGTACGGAATTATCCAGCTGATTAATTTCGCTCACGGCGAAGTATATATGTTTGGAGCTTTTGTGGGATTGTTTCTGGTCACCGCCGGGTTCAATATTGTTGTGGCCCTGCTGGGGGCCATGGCCTTTTGCATGCTTTTAGGGATGCTTATCGAAAGAGTGGCCTACCGCCCCCTGCGGGGTAAATCCACTCGCCTGTCGGCTCTGATAAGCGCTATCGGGGTCTCCATATTCCTTTCCACCCTGATGGTTCTGTACCGGGGCCCCAATACCACCCGCTACCCGGAAGTATTAGGCGGCTCCACCTTCCAGCTGGGCAATCTGCAGGTATCGACCCTGCAAATAATCATTCTGCTGATTTCGGCGCTGTTGATGGTGGTGCTGGAGTTGGCCATAAAGAAGACCCGGGTGGGCAAAGCCATGCGGGCCTGTTCCCAGGACCTGGAGGCCTCCAAATTGATGGGCATCAACGTCAACCGCATAATTTCCCTGACTTTTGCTGCCGGTTCGGCTCTGGCCGCAGCCGGGGGTGTGATGGTAGGCATATACTATAACGCCGTTTGGCCTTATATGGGAACCATGGCCGGCCTGAAGGCTTTCGCGGCCGCGGTATTGGGCGGGATTGGCTCGGTGCCCGGAGCCATGATCGGGGGATTGACCCTGGGAGTGCTGGAGATCATGGGGATAGCTTACCTGTCCTCATCCTATAAAGATGCCATCGCTTTCGCCATCCTGATCCTGGTGCTCATTATCCGCCCCCAGGGTCTGCTAGGGCAGAAGTTATCGAAAAAAGTGTAGGTGGACCATGCTGGATCTTTTCCTGAACCAAACTATAGATGCTTACTATCTGCGTATCATGATTATCATTGGCATCAATATTATCCTGGCTCTGGGGCTTAACCTGATCACCGGGGTGACCGGTCAGTTATCGATGGGGCATGCCGGTTTCATGAGCCTGGGGGCCTATACCTCGGCCATCCTGTCCATCCAGTTGGACGCTCCCTTCGCCCTGGCTCTCCTGGGTGGAGCTTTGATGGCCGCATTTTTTGGTTTTCTGATCGGTATCCCCACCCTGAGGCTGGAAGGGGACTACCTGGCCATGGTCACTATCGGCTTCGCCGAGATAATCCGGGTCTTCTTCCTGAACTTCGGACCAGGGGGAAAAGCGGTGGGCCTGTCCGGTATTCCTCAGAATACCGGCTTCACCGTGGTATGGCTGCTGGTTCTGGTAGTCATCGTTCTCAACCGGCAGCTGCTGACCTCCCGGGTCGGGCGGTCTCTCTACGCCATCCGGGAGAACGAAATAGCCGCTGAGGCCTGCGGGATCAACACCACCCGCATGAAGGTATTGGCCTTTACAGTCGGTTCCCTGCTGGGAGGACTGGGGGGCGGCCTTTACTCTCACTATATGTACTATATAAATCCCCAGGACTTCGGTTTCATGAAGTCCATCGAGTTACTGAATATGGTGGTGCTGGGCGGTATGGGCAGTATACCGGGCACTATCATCGGGGTGGTCATCCTGACCATTCTGCCGGAGATGCTGCGCATCGTGGATGAATACCGGCTCTTATTTTATGGAGCCTTGCTGGTTATCCTGATGATATTCCGCCCCAATGGACTGCTGGGTGACGTCCGCGTCTACGACATTAAGAAGTGGTGGGGCAAGAGAGGGGATAGGGCATGAACATCCTCGAAATGACCAGGATAAGCCAGGAGTTCGGAGGTCTGCGCGCGGTCGACACGGTCAGCCTGAGCGTGTCGACGGGGGAGATAATGGGCATAATCGGACCCAACGGGGCGGGCAAAACCACCCTGTTCAACATAATCACCGGCATCTATGTTCCCACTGAGGGACAGCTTCTGTTCCAGGAGCGCCGCATCGACGGGATGGCGCCTTATGACATTGCCCGCCTGGGTATCGGCCGCACCTTTCAAAACATACGATTGTTCGGCAAATTGTCGGTTCTCGACAATGTAAGGGTGGGCCGCTTCGGCGTGACCCACAGCGGTTTCTGGAGCAGCCTGCTGAGATTGCCGGCCGGCCGGCGGGAAGAGAAGGAAACCGAGCTGCGCGCCATGGAATTGCTGGAGTTGGTGGACCTGGCCGATAAACGCCATGAGTATGCCGAAAACCTGGCTTACGGTGAACAGCGCCGCCTGGAAATAGCCCGGGCTCTGGCCCTGGATCCCTCCCTGCTGCTGCTGGATGAACCGGGGGCGGGCATGAATGCCGGCGAGAAAGAGGAATTAATGGCGTTCATCCGCAGTATCCAGAACCAGCTCAATCTTACCGTTATCCTGGTCGAGCACGATATGAACCTGGTTATGAACATCTGTGAGCGGATCGCGGTGCTTGATTATGGCCGCAAGATTGCCGAAGGGACCCCCGCTCAGGTTAAAAACGACGAACAGGTCATCCAGTCCTACCTCGGGTCGGGGGCATGAGCCCAGCCTTTATCTACCTGGCTTTGTTCATTGCAGTCCTATCAATGGCCACCTCTTCCATCATGATCCGCTATATCACCGCCCCGGCTCTGATCATCGCCCTCTACCGGGTGATCTTCACCGCTGGGCTGACAGCGCTTGTAGGCGGCACCGCGCCCGCCGGGATCAAACAACTCAAGCGTCGTGATCTTGCTTATATATTGGCTTCAGGTGTGTTCCTGGCCTTGCACCTGGGATTGTGGATAACCTCGCTGAGCTATACCAGTATCTCCAGTTCGGTATTGTTTACCAACCTGCAGGTGATTTTTGTCCTGTTGTTGTCGGCCTGGTTGCTGCAAGAGAGAGTGAACCACTGGGTGCAAGCGGGGATCGGCCTGGCGCTGTTAGGGAGCCTTCTTATTATGCAGGGGGACCTGCAGTCCGGCCGGTTGCTGGGTGATATGCTGGCCCTGTTGAGCGGGCTCTTCATTGCTTTGTATTTCCTGATAGGAAGGGACGTGCGCTCCCGGGTGGATGTCTGGACCTATACCCCCATAGCGGCCGCGGCGGCCTCGGTGGTCCGGCTGGCGGTATGTTCGGCTCTGGGATTGAGGTTGACCGGCTACCCCCGCCTGGACTGGATTTTGTTCCTGCTGCAGGCGGCCGTACCGGGCATTGTTGGGCACGCTACCCTGAACTGGGCGCTCAAATATGTAAAAGCCCCGGTGGTATCGGTATCGGTGCTGGGTGAATCAGTGGGGGCCAGTATCCTGGCTTACCTGATTTTCGGCGAGGCTTTGGCCTGGTATCAGTTGGCCGGCGGTTTCCTGATTCTGTCCGGAATTTACATTGCCGCTACCCGGGAACATGGCCCGGCGGAGGAAGCGGTCATTACCAGCCTTCCTCCCGCCTGAGATGTTTAACTATTGATATAGCTGGTTCCACGTGGTGCCGGGGAAATAGTGTTCCACGATAGTGCGGGCATTCTGACCTTCATTCGCCATCACATAGGCGCCCCACTGCTCCATGCCGCAGCCGTGCCCCCAGCCCTTACCCTTGAATACTACATTGTTGCCTTCTACTCCCACGCTGGTGAAATAAGTGGAAAAGAGCTTGTCAAATCCCACCTTCTCGCGCAGGTCGACTGCGGGGATGGAAGCCGATCCGGCTACCACCGTCATGGCCCGCCCGGAAGGGCCTTTTTCTCCGATCCGGATATCATCCAGTGATCCCGCCTTGGCGCCCATGATGCTTTTAACCGTGGAACGAGGCACCTTGACCGTCCAGTCCCGGTATTTTTCCGGGGCGGCCTGCAGCCCGTTGGTATCCACCGGTACTATATA
>CAZOMS010000109.1:0-7152 GCA_964580805.1 uncultured Syntrophomonas sp.
CCGGTAATAATTGTTATTGCTTATTCAAGCAGCAATCTTCGATTGCCCGGTTAACTTTATTTTTTTGAATTATGCAAAAGTCTCAGTCATTTGACCGAATTATTAAAAGCCAGAATAAAATTTCGGACTTGAATCGTCCGACCACAGGTCGAGACTACCGGCAGTCGACAACCGGGGGATTATTACTTGGCCGTAATTATGGCTTCGGTGGAATCCCTAAGGGTTTTAAGATACTCCAGGAAGTTGTTGACCGATTTGCGGCGTACCTTCTGACGAGGATAGATTATATAAAATAATCGTTTGGCATCCACCTCATCCAAAGTAATGGCTTTCATGTTGCGCATCTCGATCCGTTTGATAGCCCAGCGGGAAACCACTGAGATGCCCACGCCGGATTCCACCATGGCCAGAACCGCTTCGGTGCTGCCGGCTTCCATGTATATATTGAGGTCTTCTTTGCGGATATCATTGGCCGCCAGAAAGCTTTCCAGCGCTTTGCGGGTACCGGACCCTTTTTCACGAAATATCCATCTTTCATTGAGCAGGCTTTTTAACCTAATCTCCTGGTAGACGGCCAATTTATGGTCCGCTGGTACCACCACCACCAGTTCATCCTCCAACCAGGGGAATCCATCCACCTTACGATTATTGACCCAACCCCCGACAATACCGATGTCCAGCTCCCGTTCTCCGATCCGATTGAAGATTTTCTCGGTGTCAGCTATGTCCATACTTATGCTGATAGTGGAGAATTTGTCTTTGTACAGCTTGATCAGATATGGCAATATGTAATGACCAGGGATAGTACTGGCTCCCAGATACAGACTTCCCCGGCGGCTGTCCGACAGCTCTTCCATGGCTCTTTCGGTCTTCTCCACTGCTTTTATTACATCTTTGGCGTAGTTATACAGAATCTCCCCGGCTTCGGTCGGCTTTAATTTGCGTCCCGACCTCTCCAGCAACAGAACCCCAAATATATCTTCCAAACTCTGAATCTGTTTGGTAACGGCTGGTTGGGATATGCCGAAATCCTCAGCGGTCTTGGACAGATTCTGAGACTCCACCACCCGAACGTAGGTCTTAAACAAATTCAAGTTCATCTGAGAAAACCCTCCAATATGGTGTCAATCGCTTCTGATTCGCTTAAACCCAAAGACATCAGTTTTACCAGTTGTTCTCCGGCAATCTTTCCAATCGCCGCCTCATGGGTCAGAACCGCTTCAGCATCCTCGGCTTGAATTTCCGGCACTGACCTGATCCGGGCCTGGTCCATGAGTATGGCATCACATTCGACATGACCGATGCAAGCATCCCGGCCTACCAGGGCAGCTTTGAAGAGTTGATAGGAATCCCCCTGGGCTACCGCCCGTGACAACACCTGGGCGGAAGCTCCCGGGCCTTCCATGTAAATGGTGATGTCCGACTCGGCTTTTTGATCCCCTTGAGTAAGCAACCTTTCAATGATCTTAAGGTTGCCGCGGGCATGAATATGAGCTACGGTTGAACGCACGGTGTCATTCACGCCTTTAATCTGCACCATCTCCATCTCGGCGCTGGCCCCTTCTTCGACGGTAACCAGCGTGGAGGGGTTAAGCACGCGTTTGCCGGCCTCACTGCCCTCCCCGTAATGCTTCTCGGTGTACTTGAGCCGAGCTCCCGCTCTCACGATTATCTCGTGGATGCCGTCGTGGCGGGACTCGGCATGGCTGTCATTATGTATCCCGCATCCAGCTATAATAGTGGCGTCGGCATTTTCCCCGACGATAAAGGTATTGTACACCTTATCCTGTAGCCCTGGTTGGGTCAGAACTACCGGAACATGCACGGTTTCGTTGTGAGTCCCGGGTTTGATCTCCACCAGCAAACCGCTGCCATCTTGATTGGGTCCAACTGATATGTTAGGAGAAGAATGTCTGATGACAGCGGCTCCATTTAGCCGGATGTTAACCGCACCCTGGGGCACTTCTCTGAGATCGGCTACCGCTGCCAGCATGTCCATATCAATCTTATTTAATTGCATAGTTTATTTCCCCCTGGCACTGATTGCGTACTTTACATTCGATGTCATCCTTGATCAAATTCCAAACCTGTTCAGGGGTGCCCTGGGCCTGGATCATTCCACCGTCTATTACTATGATCTCATCACATGCCGGGATGATCTTCTCATTATGAGTGATCACGATAGCCGTTTTATGTGGATTGTTTTTATAAGTCGACAGGATAAGTCTCAATAATTTCTGAATGGTCCACAGATCCACCCCGGCTTCCGGCTCATCGAATATGCTTATGACCGGGTTGCGGAGCAGCAGCTGGGCCATCTCGATCCTTTTGATCTCCCCGCCGCTGAGACCGGCGCCCAGGTCGCGATCCAAATAATCTTCAGGGCACAGCCCTACATCCCGGAGACTGGTTCTGACTCTTACCAGATCGGATTGCGGCGCGGCTATGGTCAGTACATTCTGAATCGTCAGTCCTTTGAAGCGGGGCGGTTGTTGGAAGGCGTAGCCGATCCCTCTTTTCGCCCTTTCACTTATACTAAGGTCGCTGATTTCCTCGCCGTCCATGTATATGTGCCCCTGGCTTTGCTTGTATATACCCATTATCACTTTGGCTATGGATGACTTTCCCCCACCATTGGGTCCGGTGACAGCATAGACTTTGCCCTTTTCGAACTGGCAATCGATACCCTTTAAGATTTCTATTTTCTCCCCGCTGTCATTGTCGACCTGCATCTGTATATCTTCAAGTTTAAGCACTTAATCGCCACCTCTCCTTATTTCGTTTACTATTTTAGCATAACCAGGATTTATAAGTCTAATCAACCCGACTCTCACCAAAAAGGGAGCCCACCGCACTCGGTACGCTCCCTCATATTCCATTTGGTATTCCAACCACATTGTAGCCGGAGGATCCCAACTACCGCTATTTTTGTCTCGGATTTATGGGTCTTACTGATTAAACCTGCCAACTATCCTCAATCTTTGATAGCGTTGCTGGATCAAATCGTCCAGCGGGTATGAGCAAACCTCGTCAAGGTGTTGGCTGATACTTGATCTTAACCCGGAAACGAAATCAGGCGCCTCTAGCAGGTTGACATTAGCCGGTTCCTCGACAATGGCGTCGATTATGCCCATCTCTTTTAGGGCCGGGGCATTCAGCTTCAGCGCTGCGGCCATCTCATCGGCCCGTTTCACATCCCGCAACAGGATAGATGCACAGGTTTCCGGTGAAGCCACCGAAAAAACGGCATTGGAAAGCATTATGATCCGGTCGGCGACAGACAGGGCCAAGGCTCCGCCGCTGCCTCCTTCCCCGGTTATCACCGACACCACCGGTACCCGCAGGTAGCTCAGGCATTGCAGCAACTGGGAGATGGCCCAGGCCTGCCCTCGTTCTTCGGCGCCTATGCCGGGATCGGCCCCAGGGGTGTTTATGAATGTAATCACCGGGCGTTTGAATTTCTCTGCGTCTTTCAACAGCCGGTACGCTTTGCGATACCCCTCTGGGCGCGGCATTCCGAAGTTATGCCGAATATTTTCAGGAGTATCCTTTCCCTTTTGGTGCCCAATCACGGTTATGACCCGGTCTTCAAAGACTGCAATCCCCCCTACAATGGCCGGGTCGTCCCCGTACAGACGGTCGCCATGCAGCTCTATGAATTCAGTGCACAGGAGATCGATATAATCCCGGGTCATGGGTCTTTCCAAATCACGGGAAAGGATAACCTGTTCCCAAGGGGTCAAACGTTTATACCTTTCCGCTCTCAGCTCACTGATCCTTTTCTCGACATTGGCGATCTCTTTGCTAAAATCGCACTCCAGGGTTTCGGAGAGCTGTTTCAATTCCTCCAGCTTGCTTTCCAACAGCCGGTAGGACGACTCAAATTCAAATTTATTATTGGCCATTCCTACCTCCTTGATGAACGGTCAGCAGGCGGATAAGCAATGAGCGCATCTCCAGGCGTGGTTGGATAATATCCAGCATGCCATGCTGCAGTAGATATTCCGACCGTTGAAATCCAACCGGCAGCTTCTGGCCGGTGGTCTGTTCGATTACCCGGGGTCCGGTGAATCCGATCAAAGCGCCCGGTTCCCCGATGATAATATCGGCCAGGGAAGCAAAACTGGCAGTCACCCCGCCGGTGGTGGGGTGGGTCAATATAGCTATATACAGTAGCCCGGCCTGGTTAAGTCGTCCCACCGCCGCGCTGGTTTTAGCCATCTGCATCAATGACAGCATGCCTTCCTGCATACGGGCTCCCCCCGAACAGCAGGATAACACCAGGGGCATGGAGCGCTCTATGGCGCCTTCCACCGCCCGGCATACCTTTTCTCCCACTACGGACCCCATGCTGCCCATCATGAAACGCGGTTCCATGACCCCGACCACGCACTCCATCCCTCCGATAAGGGTCTGGCCGGTAATAATGGCTTCGGGCAAATGGGTCTCCTCCCGGGCCTTCTGCAGCTTAGCATCATAATCCGGGAAATCCAGAGGGTTGATTGAGGCCATGCTGCGGTCCCATTCCTCAAAGGTGCCTTCGTCACAAAGAGAATATATCCGTTCCCAGGCGGTAACCCCAAAATGGTGGGAGCATCGGGGGCAAAAATCATTGTTTTTGATTATTTCGGCTTCTGAGATCCAGGCGGAACAGCTTGGGCAAGGGAAATTGCCCTCGCGGGAATCAAGGTTGAGCGGCGATTTGTTTATGCCCGATAAATCAATGTAGGCCTTTTTGGGTTTGAAGGTAGGTTTAAACACCGGCATCATCCTTCCTGGCCGGCTTCTCTATCCCGAACATGATCTCACCCCGGCAAACCAGTTCATCATTGGCCCTGACCTCTCCTTGGAACCAACCGAAGCCAGATTTAAGCTTCAGCACTTGGCTGGTAATAACCAAAGTGTCACCAGGGATTACTTGTTTCTTGAACCGCATCTTATCCACCCCGGCCAGGAAACCCAATTGGCCCCGGTTACTCTCCTGGCTGAACAAGGCACACGCCCCCACTTGGGCCATGGCTTCAATCAGCAATACCCCCGGCATAATGGGCCGTCCCGGGAAGTGACCGGCGAAGTGGGGTTCGTTAATAGTGACATTCTTTATCCCCACCGCTTTGACGCCCGGCTCCAGGTCAATGATCCTGTCCACCAACAGAAACGGGTAACGGTGTGGCAACACATCCAGTATCTCAGTAATATCCATATATAATCTCCTGTTATCAGTACTTCTTGATCACCAGTACCGCATTATGCCCTCCAAAGCCCAACGATTCGGAAGCGGCATATACAATCTGTTTCTCCCGCGGCTCCCCTCGAACAAAGTCGAGATCACAATCGGGGTCCGGGGTATCCAGGTTTATGTTGGGGGCTATCATATTGTTTTGCATGGTCAACACCGTCGCGATCAATTCGACCGCCCCCGCCGCCCCCAGCATATGGCCGGTAGCTGACTTGGTGGAGGTGACAGCCAGATTGTCCCGGTCATCACCCAATACCCTCTTAAGCGCTTTGGTCTCCACCATATCGTTGAAGTGGGTGCCAGTCCCGTGGGCATTCATGTAATCAAGCTGTCCGGCCTGGATGCCGGCTTCCAGCAAAGCTGCCTTTAATGCCCGGGCAGCACCATCCCCTTCAGGATCGGGTTGAACAATGTGGAAAGCATCCGAGCTGCTGCCGAATCCAATCAATTCAGCATATATTTTGGCTCCCCGGTTGAGAGCATGCTCCAATTCTTCCAGAATCAATACTCCCGATCCCTCACCCATAACGAAGCCATCCCGGTCCAGGTCGAACGGGCGGCAGGCTTTCTCCGGCTCGTCATTGCGGGTGGACAGGGCCTTCATGGCACAAAATCCGGCAATACTCAGCGGTGTTATCGGAGCTTCGGTTCCGCCGGCAATCATCACTTCCGCATCTCCGTGCTGGATAATACGAAACGCGTCGCCTATGGACGTTGTAGCTGTGGCGCAGGCAGTGACCGAGCATCCACTCGGTCCGCGGGCGCCAAACATTATAGAGACATGGCCGGAAGCCATGTTGGGTATCAGCATGGGAATAAAGAACGGATTGATACCCGCAACCCCGCGTTTCTGCAGCACCAGGCATTGTTTCTCGAATATCTCTATGCCGCCGATACCGGTACCGATCAGCACCCCGGCCCGATCCGCATCAGTCTTGCTCAGATCGAGACCGGCATCTTCCAGGGCCATCCGCGCTGCAGCACAGGCATACTGGATAAAAGGATCCATACGCCTGGCTTCAGTCCTGGGCATATAATCCTGGGCGCTGAAGTCCTTGACCTGAGCAGCTATTTTGGTTGGATAATCGCTGGCATCAAAACGGTCGATCATTCCGATCCCGCTTTGACCAGCCAGCAATTTGCTCCAGAATCCTTCCGGGTCATGGGAGACCGGATTTATGGTTCCCATGCCCGTGATCACAACTCTGCGTGGCGCCAAATCTTCACCTCATTTGCAAATACTATTAAGGACGGTGCTGTTCGATGTAATCGACCACGTCTTTGACAGTTTTTAGCTTCTCCGCGACCTCTTCAGGAATCTCGAATTCATATTCCTCTTCCAGCATCATGATCATCTCCACCACGTCAAGGGAATCGGCTTCCAGGTCTTCTTCAAAACGCGACTCCAAATTGATCTGGTCCTCTTCGATACCTTTGACTTCCACGATGATTTTTTTTACGGTTTCAAATACTGACATGCTTCTACCTCCTAAATTTTTCTTGATTAATCTATATGGACATTCCGCCATCGACCCGAATTACCTGACCATTGATATAGGCGGCCGCCGGAGAGGCCAGAAAGGCCACCAAAGCTGCTATATCTTCAGGTGTTCCCAGTCTTCCCAAGGGAATCTGCTCGGCCATTCGGGCCGTAGCCTCGGCCGGCAGTTTATTGGTCATATCGCTGATAATGTATCCGGGAGCGACCGCATTGGCGGTAATACCCCGTGGTCCATATTCCTTGGCCACTGAGTAGGTAAATCCCAACAGTCCGGCCTTGGACGCGGCATAGTGGGCTTGCCCCGCATTACCCGCCATCCCTACTACTGAAGATATGTTGATAATGCGCCCCTGCTTTTTTTTCATCATATACTTCAAGGCGGCTCGAGAGCAATAAAAAGCGGACGACAAAT
>CAZOMS010000110.1:0-7137 GCA_964580805.1 uncultured Syntrophomonas sp.
CGGTCTTCCTCATAAGTTCGATATTGTGAGCAGCGGTTTCATCAAAAACCTCCCAGCGCCCCGACACCAGCATGGGTATCCCGCAGCAGTGCTCGCCCTTGCCCATATAGGTGAACTCCACCCCGGCATCATTAAGCAGCAGGGCAGCCGACTGGGCTACATCCTGTTCCACATAACTGGATGTACAACCCGGGAAAAAGGCGTATTCAGCCTCTTCTTTGATCATCGGCCGGATTTCATCAGTGATCCAGCCATCCCGGTTGCTGGCGTATTCTCCCCAAATGTTGCCCTGCTGACGCATGGTATTGGCCATGATCTCAAAGGGCGGGAAGGTATGGTAGCCACGCCCGTCTATCAACAGACCACGCAGTTTCAACCATGAAGTCTCATTGGGGAGGTCCAGTTGGCAGGTGCGATTGCACATCTCACAGGTGGTGCAGGCCATGAAGGTATTTACGGCTTTTTGATCAAACTCTGCCTCCCCCTCCATGACCATCTTCAGGAAGGTCCATTTGCCTCGGGGTGACTGTGATTCCCAGCCCCGGCCATAATACTGGTCGCAATGGTCGATGCAATATCCACACTGGGAGCAGGCATAGGCGTACCAGGCGATATCTCCGGGTATCCCTTTCTTTTCTTCGAATACTTCACCGCTCTCCTTGCCTTTGGCCAGGTTGCCGAAGATACGGATCAGCGGTTCCACGGCACTGGCCATCTTCAATCCGCCGGCGACGAGGGTTCCGTCCATCACCTTGCCGGGATTCATCAATCCTTCCGGATCCATATCTTTCTTATAGTTTACCAGAGTATCGAGATGCTCCTGACCCAAGATCTCTTTAGCAAAGCCGCTGAAATAGAGACCGGTAGCATAGGGACGCCCTCCGTGTTTCCGGGCTACTTTCAACGCGGTGAGGGACAGTCCATAGGCCAGGTTGAAATGCAGTTTCCGTTCATCATGGGGTATGAAACCCAGCAAGACCACTTCCCGCCGGTTGGTGGTAAAACCCTCCAGGATAAAAGGATGCTGGATCTCCTGGCTGGTTTCCGTTATAACCTCCGCCAGATTGTCGACGGGCACCACTACTTCACTGGGGATCAGGGACGGGGCGATGCGCTTGGCCCGCATGGGCTCGAAGCGAGCTGACCATTCATGTTCCGCTATTTCAGGGCTCAATACCTCTCCCTGTTCTTTTAAGGCCAGGGTCATCACATCATCGGTAATCAAATCACAGCGATCCGCCGTACAAGCCAACAGGACTATGAACTTCTCCGGCAATACCACCTTATGGGTC
This sequence comes from uncultured Syntrophomonas sp., assembly GCA_964580805.1. GTDB lineage: Bacteria > Bacillota > Syntrophomonadia > Syntrophomonadales > Syntrophomonadaceae > PHAA01. Next base: position 1,293 of record CAZOMS010000110.1, read on the forward strand.
TCCATCACTGGGTGGCCGTGATGCAGATGGGGAGGATAACTGTTCCTCATTTTGGCGGCTTCCGGATTAATAAAGGTAACCGACCAGATCGGCACCTTGCGGTTGTATAATCCAGAAATGAATGAGGCCATCCGTTCGACTGAATCAAAGGCGATAGCGTTGACATGCATGGGCTTCAAAGGTTTGACCCGCAGTTTGACCCGGCTTATAAACCCGGTAGTCCCGTTGGCCTCACTGACCAGGTTGAGGTCCTTGCCGGTGAGGTCGATCACCGTGCCATCCAGCTGCACCAAGCGTGCTGAATAAACGTTGTCCTTGAAATTCCCATACTCATAACTGCCTATTCCCGCCCCTCCCTGGGCCAGCCACCCGCCCACGGTCGAAGACGGGGCACTGGTGGGATAAAGGGCCAGAGTCAGATCTTTCCGGTTTAAATGATATTCCAGTTCATTCCAGACCACCCCGGGTTCAACCGTGGCGCTGCGTTCGTCCGGATCTATAGCGATGATTTTTTTCATACGGTTGAACTCTACCACCAGACCGCCTTCTACCGGTAAAACACCCCCATAGCCGGAGGTTGCCTTGGCTCGCGGGGTCAACCTGATTTTTTCCTGCCGGGCCAGATTGACCAGTTCCACCAGCTCCTGTTCAGATTCCGGCTGAACTATCCCGTCGGGTACCGGATTGCCGACCAGCGGCTGTACCAGGGATGGCATTACCCCCATATCACGCGCATATATCTTTCGTTCCAGTTCATCAAAACTAACTCTGGGGCCCCAACTTTCAACCAATCTTTTTTTGAGGTCTTCCTTGATTTTGGGCATTCTCCTATACCCCCCTTCGGTATTTTAATTAATTATAACACTATATCCAAAAGAGGAATACATAAATTATTTCATTAAAAGGTTAGACCACCCATGAATACACAGTGGGTGGTTTAACGCCCTATTTTCTGACTTTATATCCATTAGATTAGTAATACTGTAATATGCCCCGACTGATATCGCGGAAAATCGGCGCGCAATTTTCCGCCCCGGAACTGCCCTCTTCGACCATCACCACTATCGCCCAGCGAGGTTTGTCCGCAGGCAAATAGCCAGCAAACCAGGTATTCAAGGCTTCCTCCTCTTCGCTTATCATGCGGCCGGTCTGGCTGGTAGCAGTTTTGCCAGCCACCCGGGTTTCGGGGATGGCTGCCGTCCGGCCGGTGCCTTCCTGCACCACTTTTTCCAGCAGTACGCGCAATTTGGCGGCCGTCGGCGCAGATATCACCTGTTGTCTCTCCCCGCCTGGCACTGGGATGCGGCGCCCATCCTGGTCCAGGGTATACTTGACCAGCGCAGGAGCTGCCCAGACTCCTTCATCGGCAACCGTGGCCAGCAGCGAAGCGATCTGCAGCGGTGTCACCATTACCCCTTGCTGCCCTAACGAGGCATTGCCCATGGCCGCTGCCCCTCCGTCGACCTTGACGTAGGAGCCCATGGCGATGGTTTCATGACCCAGCAGGGTCTCATCAGTTAAATGTACCTTATCCACGTAGTGCAGCAGCCGGGTCCGGCCCAGGCGAAGACCTACCTCGATGAAAGATGGGTTGCAGGAACGGGCAAAAGCCTCGTCGAAGCGCAACAAGCCATGCCCTTCTTTTTTCAAGCAGGATATAGCCACCTGATCATTGAAGACATATTGGCCTGAGCATTTGTACTGGTCATCATAATCTACCAGTCCTTCTTCCAGGGCGGCTGCGGTAAGCAATATCTTGAACAGGGAACCGGGGTAGTAACTGCTTAATACACGATTAGTCAGGGGACTGCGACCGTCAAATCCAATGGCCGCATCCACTCGGTATGGGTCGAACACAGGTCGACTGACCATGGCCAGCACCTCCTTGCTGTGAACGTCCACGACCACCGCTGCCCCCCGTTCTGCCCGATGGTCCATGGCTTTCTCCACCACTTCCTGGATGCGGCGGTCTATGGTAAGCACCACAGCGCTGCGTTCATCGCGACTGGCCAACAGCTTACCGGAAAGCCCCTGGATAACCTGCCCGCGGGCATCTACCACCGCAACCAACTGCGGTCCTCCAGTCTGGCCGCGCAAAAGGCCGTCATAGCTCTTCTCTATCCCTGCCATTCCAGTCCCTGCCCGGGCGTGGTCGGTGTACCCCAGCACGTGCGCCAGGAAACCATCATGCCCATAGCGCTCGGTGAACGGGGCTACCACCAGACCTGGCATGGCCGCCGCCGTCAATTGCTCGATCTCGGCCTGATCAAGCTTATTCTTAAGCATGACAAACTTAGATTCAGCCCGACCGGTTTGGATGACCGTGTTGATTTCTTCCTTGTTCAAATCTTTCACCAAGTCGGCGATGGAAGCGCTCAGCTGCTCATAATATTCAGCTTCGCTAAACCCTTGATTCTCTTCCATTCGTACCGCGATGGCACGATTGATAATATCGGTGGATAAAAACAGGGCGAGGCTGGTGTTGGTATCGGTCAGGGGCTGCAGGTTGCGGTCCAGGATGGCGCCGCGCTGCTGGTCCCACAATTCAATCTTCTGACTGTGCATGGCAGCTGCCGAGCGGGCGATTTCTTCCCCTTTTATGGCCTGGAAATAAAATATCCTGCCCAATAAGGCCGTAAACAATGCTAATATCAGCCCCATCAACAGGAATAGTCTTTGGTAATTCAAGTTTTAGACCCCCGCGGCTTTTAAGAGTATCTTTCTTCGCCGCCAGGCATATTATACTTCCGCTGCCGTTATCTCTATTGGAAACGGCAGGTTCCTCAAAATCCCCATCATATCCTCCCAGGTATCCCTGGTAACCCTCACCACTACCCGGCCGCTGCTTTGATCGAGGGTGGAAACTATCCCCAGGTTATCGTAGGCTTCCACTATTTTGGTCAGCATATCGATCTTGTTCGGCTCCACCCGGGCATATATTTCATCAGTCATTTAGTTCACCCTTTCGGCGCAATATGCTGCCTTCCGGGAGCGGATAGTCATAAGGGAAGAATACCCTCTGCAACGGATGGCGGGCCCGGTCCAGTTTTTGCCCCTCTTCGTCAAATATTTCCTGCAGGTCGACCGATATCAAGTCGCCACCGGGCAGGAGCAACTGCAGTGGGTCTCCCGGTCCGAAATTAGCCCTTTGTTCGATCACTGCCCATCCCCGGCGCTGGTCGTAACCTTTTACTATACCGCAAAAGTCCGCCCGGCCACGTATTGACGTTTTAGGAATGTCCATGAGCCGGGATGATTCTCCCCCGATAAAGCCATCGGTAAAGGGCCGGGTGGCGACGGCCGTCAGTTCTTCCAACCAGGCCTGGAGCTCGGTTTCGCTATACGGGCTACGGTTGCTTATATAGCGATCTATGGCCTGTCGATATACCCGAGCCACGGCAGCTACGTAAAGCGGGCTCTTCATCCGTCCCTCCACCTTGAAAGCATCGACTCCCGCCTCTATCAAATCCGGCAGATGGGCCAACAGACACAAGTCGCGCGAATTGAATATATAACTGCCGCGCTCGTCTTCTTCAACCGGGTAGTACTGGCCCGGTCTCTTCTCTTCGACCACCCGATAGGAGTATCGGCAGGGATGGGCGCAGGCGCCTTGATTGGCGCTCCTGCCGGTCATGTAGTGTGACAGGAGGCAGCGGCCCGAGTAGGACATACACATGGCTCCATGAACGAAGACCTCCAATTCCACCTCCACCCTGCTTTTAATTTGTATTATTTCATCCAGGGTGAGTTCCCGGGCCAAAACGATGCGGGCCGCTCCCATATCACGGTAAAAAGCAGCCGATTCATAGTTGCTGACATTGGCTTGAGTGCTGATCGTGACTGGAATCTGCGGGGCATAAACCCGGACCAGCCTGAAGATGCCGGGGTCGGAAACGATGAGCCCATCCACTCCCAGGTCAGCCAGTTCTTCCAAAAAAGGCGGGAGAGAGTCGATATCCCGATTGTGGGCCAGGATATTGACCGTTACGTATATCTTTTTTCCTTGCCGGTGGGATTCACTGACACCAGCGGTTAATTCATCCCGGCTCAGGTTGCCGGCATAAGCGCGCAAACTGAATTCCTTGCCTCCGGCATAAATCGAGTCGGCCCCGAAGAGCAGGGCAGTGGTCAGTTTTTCCGGATCTCCGGCCGGCAGCACCAGTTCAGGTCGATACATCATGTTACTCCGTTCCCGCGCTTTTTACAGTCCATAGCGGGCCTTGGCGGCCAGGTGTTCGTTGTAGTTGATGGAAAAGTGATGGCTGCCGTCACCTTTGGCCACATAGTACATGTAGTCATTCGATTCCGGCTCCAGAGCGGCAGCGATCGATGCCCGTCCGGGGGAAGCGATGGGTCCGGCTGGTAAACCGGTATTTCTGTAGGTATTGTAAGGGGAATCGATCTCCAGGTCTTTGTAGGTAAGGGCTTCACGATGTTCACCCAGGCTGTAGATTATGGTGGCATCTATTTGCAGCGGCATTCCGGTCCGGAGACGGTTGTATATGACCCCCGCGATCCTCTTTCTCTCTTCCGGGACCTGAGCCTCCCGTTCGATCAGCGACGCTATGATCACGGCATCCCGTACGCTGATATTCTTCTCCTGGGCCGAAGCAGCGAATTCCTGATTCCAAACTGCAGCGAAGCGGGCCAGCATTATAGCCACAATATCCTGAGCACCGCTGGTTTTATCGATCCTATAGGTGTCCGGATAGAGAAAACCTTCCAGACGCTTATCAGGAGGCGTGCCCGTTCTGGGCAGAAAAGCATAGTCCCCAACCATGGCCAGGGCCTCCTCCCACTGCTGCGGAGTGCATATGTTTTCCTTATACAAGAGTTCCCCGACCTGTCTCACCGTGTAACCTTCGGGTATGGTCAGGGAACTGTTCTTGACTTTTCCTTCGGCAATCAGGGCGGCCAGTTGGGGCAGGGACATACTGCGGTTAAACTCATATAGCCCCGCCTGCAGCTGCTTGTCCAATCCCTTTTGACGGCAGTAAGCCAGAAACATCTGTTCATTGCGAATCAACCCCTGGCTGGCCAGCAGTGCGGCTACTTCGGAAGCCGTACTGTCTTCCGGCAACCGCACCTCCACTGGATTGGAATCGGATGGGTCGACGGGCTGAAGCTGCAGGCTCAGTAATTGATAGCCTGACAGGGCTAATCCAGCCACCATCAGGACCAACAAGAACAGGATTATCTTAGGCTTGGCCGTTTTCATTTCGGTCTCAATCATCTCAACGCACCTTTTATCAATCAACTGCCTGGGTCAACCCGCACATTAATGACCCAAACGGAAGTCGGTTCTATGGTTGGACAGTAGGCCGGTTGAGCGGCGTCTCGTCATCCTCATCAGATTCATTTACCGGCCGCTTACCCGATGAGGGTTTACGCGGTTTGGTCGGCTCATCCTTACCATCGTCGTCCCCATCCCCTGGCAGTTGGGGCATTGTGGGCACCGGGTCCGGTCCCTTCAGTATCAGTCTGTTCAATGGTCTATAAGTGTCGGTGTCCAGCTGCTCACTCTTGGCAATTTTACCGTCCTGATCATAGATTGTACGGAAGGACCTTACCACATAGCCCAGCTGTCCTTTGTTGTTGACTACCTCCTGCCCTGGGGCCAGGGTGTTATCCAACTCGGTTACGGTGGTAAAATCCAAAGTCCGGTCTATAATGGCGGAAATTTCTATTCTTTTCTTATACTCAGTATTCCCGTAGATATTTATCAGTAATTGGCCCCCCGAGGTTACCGCCCGGATATAGATGGGCCGGTCAGTGTTATTCCGGAATTTGAAATCCTGCAGCCCCCAGGCCACGGTAGCGTCACGCCCCACCTGGACGTAGGCCA
>CAZOMS010000111.1:0-7092 GCA_964580805.1 uncultured Syntrophomonas sp.
GCCAACCGCCGCTTGCTGGAGAATGGCATAATCGGCGGGTATGAACTGGAGGACGCCTTGCTGCTGGCCTGCACCGAAAAGCGCACTACTGCCGAGATCGACCGCCTGGCAGCGATTTTGGGAGGGAAATAGAGATGAGCAAACTGATTTTTGAAAAAAACATAAACGGCAGCAACGCCTTTTCCCTGCCGGATTTTCCCGAAGGCCAGCCCTATCGGGGAACCACCATCCCGGCTCATTTACTGCGTAAAGAACAGCCCTTCCTGCCGGATGTGAGCGAAGTGGAAGCAGTGCGCCATTTTACCGAATTGTCGACCCGCGCCTATGGGGCGGATAGCGGCTTCTACCCGCTCGGTTCCTGCACCATGAAATACAATCCCAAGATAAACGAGTGGGCCGCCCGGTTGCCTGGGCTGGCCGGTCTGCATCCCTACCAGACGGAGGAAACCATGCAGGGCGCCCTGCAGTTATATTATGAAATGCAGGAGATGCTGGCCGAAATCACCGGTATGGACAGCTTCACCCTGCAGCCCGCCGCCGGCGCTCATGGCGAGATGGCGGGGGTGATGATCCTGAAGGCATATCACCAGAACCGCCGGGACTATAAACGGACCCGGATGATGGTGCCCGATTCCGCCCACGGCACCAATCCTGCCACCGCCAATGTACTGGGCTTCGATGTCATCGAAATCAAGTCCGATTCCCGCGGCCTGGTGGACCTGGAAGACCTGCGAGCCAAGATGAGCGGGGAAGTAGCCGGTCTGATGCTGACCAATCCTAATACATTGGGTCTGTTCGAAGAGGAAATAAAGGAAATAGCCGACATCGTGCACGACCAGGGCGGTTTGCTGTACTATGACGGCGCCAATCTCAACGGCATTATGGGGGTAACCCGACCCGGTGATATGGGCTTCGATGTGGTCCATGTCAATCTGCACAAAACCTTCAGCACCCCCCATGGCGGCGGCGGTCCCGGGTCAGGGCCGGTAGGAGTGAAGGCTGCTCTGGCCGATTTTCTGCCTGTCCCGGTTGTGATTCGGCAGGGCGAGGCCTACCGCTTTGATTACCGACGCCCTCTTGCCATCGGCAAGGTCAAAAACTACTATGGCAATTTCGGGGTCATTATCAAGGCCTATGCCTATATTAAAGCCTTGGGCGGAAGCGGACTGAAGGAAGCCTGTCAGCATGCGGTGTTGAATGCCAATTACCTGCGTCATCAGCTGCGCGGCGCCTATCATATACCTCAGGACCGGTTGTGCAAGCACGAATTCGTGGCTACCTCCAGAAACCAGACCCCCCAGGGGGTCACCACCCTGGACATTGCCAAGCGCTTGATCGATTACGGCTACCATCCCCCCACGGTGTATTTCCCCCTGATCGTCCACGAAGCCATAATGATCGAACCCACCGAAACCGAATCGAAGCAGCGCCTGGACGACTTCGCCGCGGCCATGCAGGCCATCGCCCGCGAAGCGCAGGATAATTCAGATCTGGTCATCCACGCACCTCATGATGCAGTGATCAAACGGGTGGACGAAGTGACTGCCGCCCGCAAACCAGTCTTAAAATGGGAGGGCGTTAGTTGATGAAAGACCTGGTCATCATCGGGGGAGGCCCAGGCGGCTATACTGCTGCCATCCGAGCCCGCCAGCTGGGTATGGAGACGGTCCTGATCGAAAAGGATCGCTATGGAGGGACCTGCCTTAACCGGGGTTGCATCCCCACTAAGGCCTACTGCCAGAATGCAGCGGTACTCCGTAATATTTACAACAGCAAGGAATTCAACATCGATGTCGGCCAGGTCAGCTTTGATATGGCCGGAGCCCGGCAGCGTAAGGACGATGTCGTAACCCGGCTGGTATCCGGAGTAGAAAAACTGCTGAAAGATCACGGGGTAGAGAGGATCAAAGGCCGAGCCGAGATTATTGATAAAAACACGGTGCTGGTTTATGGTCAGACCATCCAGGCCCGGAACCTGTTGATTGCTACTGGCTCCATTCCGGTGCCCCCGCCGTTTCCAGTCCTGGACCTGCAGAGGGTTCTTAACAGCGACCAACTGTTGGATCTGGATAGGGTGCCCGAACGCTTGGCCATCATCGGCGGCGGGGTAATAGGCCTGGAGTTTGCCGGTATATTCAGTGCCTTCGGCAGCCAGGTGACCGTCCTCGAGTATCAGCCCGTTCTTCTGCCAGCCATGGATCTGGAATTGGGCAAACGGCTGCGGATAGCTATGAAAAAGCAGAACATCAATGTCCATACCGGGGTGGTGGTCGAGCAGGTCGAACCTGCCGGCACTCCTTGGCAGGTAACCGCCACCGGCAAAAACGGGAGCATTCACATCGAGGCGGATCTGGTGCTGAGCGCTACCGGCCGAAAAGCATGCACGGATGGGCTGAACCTGGACCAGCTGGGCATCGCCATCGATGACCGCGGTTTTATTAAGGCCGACCAGCACATGGCTACCAACATTGAGGGCGTATTTGCCATCGGTGATGTCACCGGGGGCATCATGCTGGCCCATGTAGCCGCAGCTGAAGGGGTGGCCGCGGTGGAAAACATAGCCGGAATAAAAGCAGCCGTACCTTACCATGCCATCCCCGCCTGCGTGTTTACCTCTCCTGAGATCGCCAGCGTGGGTTTGAGTGAAGAGGCAGCCAAGTTCAACGGCCTAACCTACCGTACCGGCAAGTTCCAATTCGCTGCCAACGGCAAGGCGGTAGCCATGGGTGAACCAGACGGTATGGTCAAGGTGCTGGCTGATCAAGAGGACACCATCATCGGCCTGCACATCCTCGGTCCCCACGCCAGCGATCTGATTATGGAAGGTACCATGATGGTGCAAAACCGCATGAAAGTCGACGATGTAGCCGGCACCGTCCATCCCCATCCCACGGTAAGCGAGGCGGTCATGGAAGCAGTCTTGGACGTCAAAGGCCAATCCCTCAATCTTTCCCCGCCCCGACGCAGATAACCGTGCTCGGAAGGGGTGCGGCTAGCCGCTGGCCCTATTATTAGAAAACCGAAAGGCATCGCCCATACATGATAGAAATCATTAACCACTCGTCCGACCCCTATTTTAATATGGCCCTGGAAGAATACCTGGTGACAGAATCGGACCGGGATGAAGACCTATTCATGCTGTGGCAGAACCGGCCCACGGTGGTGGTGGGCCGCAACCAGAACACCGTTGAGGAGATCAACCAGGCTTTCATCGAGCAACGGGGAATTGCGGTAGTGCGCCGGCTTTCCGGGGGCGGCGCAGTTTACCATGACCGGGGTAATCTTAACTTCACTTTTGTACTGAATGACGCGCGTGATTTCGCCAACTTCGAGAAATTCACCCGACCGGTCATCAAAGCCCTGGCCCGACTGGGAATAGCCGCCGAAAATGACGGCCGCAATGACATCATCATCGCCGGCCGTAAATTTTCGGGCAATGCCCAGTGCAAGCACCGCAGCCGTTTGCTCCATCACGGCACCATCCTGTTCGCCTCTGATATGGAAGATATGGTGCAGGCTCTGAACCCCAGCGAACCAAAGATAACTTCCAAGGGTATCAAGTCGGTGCGCAGCCGGGTCACCAATATCAGCGAACACCTGTCAGATCCGCTGTCCATCAGCGAATTCAAGCAGGTTTTGAGCGAAGAGGTGCTGGGCCGCGATTACGGGCGGGTCCATTCCCTAGGGGAAAACGAGCTGGAGAAAATCCGGCAGCTGCGCCAGGTCAAGCACATCAGCTGGGATTGGATATATGGTGCTTCCCCGCCTTTCAACCTGCGCCGGACGGCTTCCTTCGACTGGGGCCATATTGATGTCCGCCTGGACATCAAACGCGGCCTGATCTGCAGCTGTCGGATTTACGGAGATTATTTCGCCCGGGGGGATATGGCGGAACTGGAAAACCATCTGGTCGGTACCATTTACCGGCCGGCCGAGGTTCGCTCCTGCCTGGCAACAATCGACCTGCAGGAATATCTCCCCCAAATGAGTGACGATGAGATGATCGGCCTGCTGTTGGCTTGATTTTTGTCTGCTGTCGGCGATGCGATCATTATTGAGGTACAGGTATGGAATTTCAACATATTAAAGGCAATACCTATGCATTGGAGGTCAACGGGGCCGCCATCGGAGTGTATGTGTTTGGCGACCATCGCTGCCTGCTTATCGACAGTGGGCCATCCCCGGCCTGGGGCAAGGAAATCCTGTCCAACCTGGACCGGCGGGGTTGGAGGGTCCATGCTATCTTCAACACCCACGGCCATGCCGACCACTGCGGCGGTAATCATTTCGTCCAGGACCGCACCGATTGCCGGGTATTTGCCGCTGCCTTCGAAGCCGCCTTCATCCAGCAGCCCATATTGATCCCCTATTCAATGTACGGGGCTTTCCCGCCCAGACTTCTTCAAGCCAGGTTCATCATGCCCCAGGCATCGAAAGTAACCGACTTGGTCAGCGAAGGCCCCCTGACCATCAAGGGGCAGCGCTTCGAAGTCCTGGAATTGGGCGGCCACACCCTGGGACACCTGGGCATATGCACCCCGGACCAGGTGCTTTTTTCTGGTGACAGCCTTATCGCTCCGGAAATGTTGGAACTTAATCCTTTTCTCTATCTGGCCGACCCCGGCCGGCAGCTGGCCACCCTGGAAAAAACCCAGGCCGGCAATTATCCCCACCTTTATCTTTCCCACGGGGGGATGCAGGAAAACGCCCCGGCCGTGGCGGAGGCCAATCGTGCCATGCTGATGCACATCCTTGACGCCCTGGTGGAATTACTCCAGGCGCCCCTGTCCCATGAGGAAGTCACCGCAGCCATAATCGCGGGCCAGCAACTTCAAGTGAACCGTAACCACTATTTCCGCATTTCCGTCAGCATAGCCGCTTTCCTCGCCTATCTCTCCAACCAGGGACAAATCAAATCCCATACCGAAAACGGCCGCCTGCTGTACCGCGCTTAGCCACCCTGAACCCAGCCGATATCCATTCCACCCCGGTCATTTTTTGGGTGCCTGCGCCCTCATCAGTTGCACTTGTCTGACACGACATTTTCCCTGCCGAGTTATACCATGACATTATCACTGCCAAACAACTGCCTCTTTATCTTCCCTTGCGCGAAGGGGGCAGTCCTGTTATCATGGCGCTAGAGAGAGGGAGATAAAATGATACAGGGATTGAGAATTCCTGACAATCTATATGACACCGTACCCGACGCCCCCTGGATAAGCAGCCGCAAAACAACGGCAGCGGGAGCGGTACCGGTGGCGCCAGCCCGGTTGACCTGGGCGGATACGACTGGTTCCTGGAAAGCGCGCTGGGGCTTCAATCGCATGAATTTTCAAGTCGTACCGGGCCTTTACGCAGTCGGAGACCCCGATGACAATTCGCCGGTGATGGTATCTGCCAATTACAAGATGAGCTTCGATCGCCTGCGCCGGGCATTGGCTGGTGTAGATGCGTGGATCTTGGTGCTGGATACCGATGGCATCAATGTATGGTGCGCCGCCGGCAAAGGCACCTTCGGCACGGCCGAACTGGTCAAGCGGATCACCCGCACCGGCTTGGCCCAGGTAGTAAAACACCGGGTGCTGATCCTGCCTCAGTTAGGGGCGACCGGGGTGGCGGCCCACGAGGTCCGCAAGCGTTCGGGATTTAAGGTGGTCTACGGTCCCATACAGTCCAAAGATATCCCTGCCTTCCTTCAGGCCGGCATGAAAGCCACTCCGGAAATGCGCCGGGTGCGTTTTGATTTGTTAGATCGCCTGGTCCTGACCCCTATCGAACTGATGAGTGTTATTACCAAGCCCGTTGTTTGGTTTACTGCCCTGCTGTTGTTGATAGGCCGTTGGAGCGGGTTGCTGCCGCTGACCTGGCAGGAGGTCTATCCCTATTTAGGGGCACTGCTGGTCGGCGCGGTGGCAGTACCGGTCCTCTTGCCCTGGATACCGGGACGGGCTTTCGCCTTAAAAGGCTGCTGGCTGGGGCTGCTGTGGGCAATCATATGCATCTTTACCGCCGGCACCTGGCAACAGTCCGACGGTTTATGGCTGAGCCTGGCCCAGTTGCTGATAATCCCTTCCCTGTCGGCATACCTGGCCCTGCAATTTACCGGGGCTTCTACCTATACCTCCTTCTCCGGGGTGGTAAAGGAGACCCGGGCTTCGATGCCGCTTATTAAAGCCGGCGGCGTCATGGGATTGCTGGCGCTTATAGTGGTGTTACTCAGCTAAACGAGAAAAGGGAAAATGAAATGAAGCATCAATATCTTAGAAACGTGACGACACTGGAATTGGATCAGGACAAATGTACCGGGTGCGGGATATGCATTATCGTCTGCCCGCACGAAGTCTTGCTGGTAAGTCAGAAAAAGGCCTCCATCGCCGATCGGGATGCCTGTATGGAATGCGGTGCCTGCGCCCTCAATTGCCCCTTCGGCGCCCTGGCGGTCCAGGCCGGGGTAGGATGCGCGGCCGCCCTCCTCAAAGGCAAAATGGTGGATGGCAAACTGGTCTGCGATTGTGACTGCTGCTGATAATCAAAATAAAAAATCCCCCCATGGCGCCATTGCACCGCAGGGGGATTTCGATCAAGCTAGCTCTGATCCTGTATCCCAGGGCGGCAGTTTCCAACGAAACACGCCCCGGTCGTATGATGACAGCTTATGAATTATTATTCCTCCAGAATGAACCGCCAGCAGCAGAACCACTCATCTGGGTGAGCATCGGGCGGACATCCCACGCATTCGGTTTTGATCCTGGAATCGATGGTCTTGGCGAACCGGGAGTACTCCACCAGGCCAGCTGATTTACAGGGGTAATCGTCCAATTTCTGGCGTTTGCGGGCCGACTGCACCCGGCAATCGTTCATCTGGAACACAATACTGTTGGGGCTCTCATCAATAATCGACTGGACATTGATCCGGGCATACATTCTGAGTCCCAGAGCCTTCTTCAGCCCTTCCAAGCCCGGTTTATCCTCCAATCCCAGGTAGCGTTTGATGGACCAGGCCTCAAACGGAGAGAACCAAGCCCAGCAGGAATCATTGGTTCTCTTGGCGTCATTCATCCCCTCTTTGAATTCGACGGCCTGGAACCATAT
>CAZOMS010000112.1:0-7089 GCA_964580805.1 uncultured Syntrophomonas sp.
CGTGGTCCGCTCTCCTGGCAGCTACATCTACGGGCATAAGGAGGCCTCCTCTTCTCAATTAGGTAATCCGCAAACTCCTCTAACAACTTCTATTTCTTGGATTTATTTCCTTTGATGAAAAATAAAAAGATAGGGGGGATCATGACTGATCTCCCCTATCACGGTCGTTCTATCCTGAAAAAATTACTGCAATTTCCGACATAACGGCAGCGACTAAAGCTGCGCCGATGTGACTCTCTCCAACTCAAAATTATTCTATTGAGGTGAGCCAATGGGAAAATCCTGTACTGCCCGACTCGAACCCGGACTAATCCTGCGCTTGGGTGGCAGCGGACGCGGCCATTAAGGCCGAATAATGGTCCTGAATTCCGAAATATTGCTCGAAAACATCCTTGGCCACCCAACCGACCGATTCGCTGCCGTGCTGACCGTACTCGATGACTCCCGCAAACGCCACCTGGGGGTTTTCCACCGGCGCGAAGGCTATGAAGACACCGTGAAATTCACTCATGACGCTGTCACCTACCCGGTTGGTCTGGGCAGTACCGGTTTTGGCCCCCACCTGGATATCGGCGGGGAAACCATTGAATAGGAACGCCGCCGTTCCTCCCGGTTGGGTCACTCGCAGCATAGCCTGCCTGGTCTCAGCCAGGGTATTGGCGGAAACCGAAACCCGGTGAATCAGTTCCGGCTCGATCTCCTTTATTACCTGCTGGTCAGGAGAGATTACCTGCTTGACCAAATGGGGACGCAACAGGTTGCCGCCGTTGGCAATCGCAGCGGTGTAATTGGCCAGATTAATTACAGTGTATTGGTTGGCCCCCTGGCCGATGGACATGTTGAAGGTGTCGAAGGGCTGCCAGGTGGTGTCAAAATTGTAGTCGATCTGATACTGGGCTTCCAACTGGGCTTTTTCATTCTGCTGCTTTTTCTCCAGCTCCCTGGCCTGATCCGGGCTGGCCCCTTGCAGCAATTGGGCATATTTGTCTTCCAGCTGTTTGCGCAGCTGATCATACTTGCGGTCAATCAAGAGAGCATTTAGTTCCCGCTTCCATTCCGGGGTTGGCACCAGTCCCTGGGCTTCGTAGGGCAGGTCGATACCGGTTCTCTGACCCAATCCAAAGTCCTGGGCCACCTGTATCATGGCTTCCTTGCCGGCCCGGCGGGCCATTTCCTGGAAATAGACGTTGCAGGACTTGGCCATGCCGCTGTAATAATTGAGGTTGCCATGCACCCCGGTACAAGGTATATAAGGGGCGATCCAATACCGGCCCTGGCAATTGACGTAATCGTTTAAAGGGTTCATGGTCCCGGTTTCCAGGGCGGCCATCCCGGTAATCGGTTTAAAAGTGGATCCGGGAGGGTAAGTCACCTGTATGGTTCGATCCAGGGCCGCGCCTGGTTCCATGGGATTGTAACGGTCTCCCTGGGGGAAATAGTAAGCCGCCAGGCTGGAACTGATCTTGCCTTTCCAATCATCCGGGCGCATCGCCGGGCTCGAAGCCATGGCCAGTATCTCGCCGGTCTTCACATCGATCATCACCGCCGAGCCCACTTTGGCCTTGGGGTACTTTTTTTGCAGTTGGGTCAGGTTGGTGTCCAAGGATCTCTCCAGGACCGTCTGCAGCTTCAGATCCAGGGTGACTTTGAGATTGTTGCCCGGGATGGGCTCCAGGGTTACCAATTCCCTATCGGTAGGACGAGCCTTGGCATCCACCTCCATACGGCGGGCGCCGTATGTCCCCCGCAATTCCTCTTCATATTCCTTTTCCAGGCCGGATTTGCCAATCAGGCTGTTGATGTTGTATTGGCCATCGGAAGCGTCCAGTTCTTCCTGGTTGATGGAATGGATGTAGCCCAGCACATGGCCGGCCAGGGTATCGTGGGAGTAGGAGCGCAGAGGTTCGATATCGATGGACACCCCGGGTAGATTCTGACGGTCTTCCTCCAATTGGACCACCAGTTCCCAGGGGATATCGCGAACGATGACCACCGGTTCAAACAGGCGAAACTGCTGGGAAGCGATCTTTTCATTTATGACCGCGGCGGTGACCTCCGGATAATACGGCTGCAGGACGTTGGCCAGATGCTCCACCAGTGACTCCTTCCCGTCATTGCCGGGGTTGGTAAGGCTCAGGGTGTAGACCAGTTGGTTGGCCGCCAGGGTTTCACCATTACGGTCGTAAATCTCGCCCCGGGAAGGCTTTATGGCTACCAGGCGGATCCGATTCTCTTTGGCCTTTACCTGGTAAACGTCACTGTTAAACAGCTGGACTACGGCCAGTTTAATGCATAGCACCGCCAGTAAGCCGAATATTACCACTGCATAAGTCCGCAGGCGGGTATCCAAATTGTTCTTTTTCATCGGATCAGGCCTTCCTGGAGTACCCCTGCTCCTGAGGAGCGGAAATACCAAATATACAGAGGTACGGAGATAATCACATTATAAATCCCCTGCAGCAGAACATCTGCCCACACGGCTCGATCCAGGCTGAATCCCGGTACGGCCAGGAAAGATATGCTCAACAGCAGAAATGAATTGATGGCGGTGCCCGCTAATACTCCTATTACTCCGACTAAAACATTGTCCTTGAAAACTCTTCCTTGCATCCGGCCCAGGATAAAGGCGGTCAGCCCTTTACAGATGGCATTGACACCGATTATGCGGCCCAGATACAAATCTTCCCAAAGCCCGCAGGCGGCCCCATATACCGCGCCCTTGTTGGAACCGCTGAAAACAGCGTAGAAAATGACCAGGATGAGGATCAGGTCGGGCACCACCCCATGGATCGATATCGCCCTGAAAAAGGTGCTTTGCAGGTATAAAGCCAGGAATGGCAGCAAGACAAGAATCAGGGAGCGCATCTATACTTACCCCCCCGCATTGACAGGCTCAGACGGAGCCTGGAAGGACTTGATTATTAATACCTCTTCCAGTCGGTCGAAGTTTACCGCCGGCTCAACAAAAGCCGAGAGCACCAGCCCATTGGCTTCCTTCTGCACATCACGTATGGTTCCCATCGGTATACTGGGCGGGTAGGTCTGGGAGAGACCCGAAGTAACTACCGGATCCCCTTCCTGCACCTGGGAATAGTAAGGTATGTTGATCATTCTCAGCCGGCCGTCACCGATGCCCTCGACAATGCCGCGATTCTCCCGGGTTGGCTGGAGAATCGCCCCGACTGCCATCTCCCGGTCGGTGATCAATAATACCTGGGCGGTATCACTGCTTACGTTGACTATCTTGCCC
This sequence comes from uncultured Syntrophomonas sp., assembly GCA_964580805.1. Lineage (GTDB taxonomy): Bacteria > Bacillota > Syntrophomonadia > Syntrophomonadales > Syntrophomonadaceae > PHAA01. Next base: position 3,251 of record CAZOMS010000112.1, read on the forward strand.
ACCAGGCCTTGCGGGGTTATGACCGGCATATTCACAGTCAGCCCGTAATCCTCTCCTTTGTCAACCGTCATGGTCTTATACCAGTTGTTGGGGGCACGGGCGATGACACGGGCGGCCTCCAGACTATACTGTTCGTTTTGGGAATATTTGTAGTCCAGCAGAGACCTTAATCTCTCCACCTCAACCTGGCTTTCTCGCAATTGCATGTTTTCCAGGCTTAGCTGTTGGTTCCGGGCTTGCTCGGCTTGCAGCAGCTGGCTCAAATCCTGCATACCCAGAACTCCGGTCCCAAACTGGACCAGACCCTGCTGAATCCAGTCCACCCCCCTTTGCAGCGGAGCATAACTATTCCTGACCCATCGTTCAGCCGTGCCCAACCCCTGGCTGTCGCCGGATCCCAGTTTTACCACCAATAGAAGAATTAAGGCCGTTAGCAGCAACGTCCAAAGGCCCCTGTTTTTTCTCGATCTAAACAAACCCCTTCACCCGATCAATATACTTAGGCATTTCTTTTTGGATTCAGAATCATCCTGCGCAGCGTCTCGATATTCTCCAAGACCCGTCCGGTGCCGCGCGCCACTGCCAGCAGCGGCTCCTCGCACACATACACCGGCATATGGGTCTCATAACCTATCAGTTTGTCCAAGCCGCGCAGCAAAGCACCGCCGCCGGCCATCACGATACCCCGGTCCATAATATCCGAGGCCAGTTCCGGAGGAGTTTTCTCCAGGCATACCTTGATGCCCTCCACAATCTGGTCCACTGTCTCCCGCAAGGCTTGCTGAATTTCGAAAGATGATACCTGTAGAGTTTGCGGCAGACCGCTGACCAGGTCGCGCCCCTTCACTTCGTAATATTCCTCGGGTTCCTCCAGGATGGCCGCGCCGATACTCATCTTGATATTCTCAGCGGTACGCTCACCAATCAGCAGATTATAATTTCTCTTAAGATGCTGGATTATGGCTTCGTCCATCTTGTCTCCCGCCACCCTTACCGATTTGGCGGTAACCACGCCCCCCAAAGAAATCACTGCTACCTCGGTAGTTCCCCCCCCGACGTCGACGATCATGTTGCCGGTAGGCTCGTGCACCGGCAGCCCTGCCCCTATCGCCGCAGCCATAGGCTCTTCCAGGAGATAGGCTTCCTTGGCCCCCCCGGCCAGAGCTGCCTCCTTGACTGCCCTCTCCTCTACAGTAGTGCAGCCGGTAGGGATACTGATGACCACCCGCGGTTTTATAAGGGACTTCTTGCCTCCCAGGGCTTTGTTGATGAAATATTTCAACATTGACTGGGTCACGTCGAAATCGGCTATGACCCCGTCTTTCATAGGACGAATCGCCACTATATTGCCCGGGGTGCGGCCTATCATCTGTTTGGCTTCCTCACCCACTGCCACCACCAGACCACTGTGGACCTGGATAGCGACCACCGAAGGCTCGGTGAGTATGACTCCCTGCCCTTTGAGATGAACCAATGTATTGGCAGTACCCAGATCTATGCCTAAATCTTTGCTGAATAGCACCTGATGCGTCCTCCTTAACTTATATTAAACCCTTTTCCTTAAAACTGCAGTAGCCATTCTCTCCGATAATCACATGATCCATTATTTCAATTCCCATTATCCGCCCGGCCTCAGTCAACCGCCGGGTTATCTCGACATCCTGCCGACTGGGAGAAGGATCCCCGCTGGGATGGTTATGGGCCAGGATAATGGAGGCGGCGCTGCGTTTCACGGCCGTCTTGAAAACCTCGCGGGGATGTACTATCGAACTATGCAAACCGCCTATGGACACGTTTTCCTTGGTTATTACCCCGCCCTTGCGGTCCAGGTACAAGACCAGAAAATGTTCGCGGTCATAATCGCGCATCTCCTGAACCAACACCGCATCGGCATATTCCTGCACATCTTCGGGTGACCGGATCAGGAACTTGGTTTCCACATCCTGGACAATCCGCCGCCCGATCTCCAAAGCCGCCATTATCGTAACTGCTTTAGCTTTCCCTATCCCCTTGGTCTGGGTAAGCTCTTCAATGGATTTGTCTTGCAAATGTCTCAAGCCACTGTAGGTATCCAGCAGTTGGTTGGCCAATTCCAGGGCACTGGTGTCCCTGGTGCCGTTACCCAGGATTATCGCCAGCAATTCATGATCATTTAATTGCTCGGCTCCCAGCTGGGCCAACTTTTCCCGGGGCCGCATATCATTGGGCATATCCTTGATACGAGTAGTATAATGCACGAACTAATGGACCTCCAGCAAATCAAACCCTTTGTCTCTCAGCATGATGTTGAGCCGATTCAAAGGCAATCCGACAACGTTAAAAAAACAGCCTTCGATGCGTTCGACCAGAAGCGCGCCGCGGCCCTGGATGCCGTAAGCACCAGCTTTATCGATCCATTCATCATGGCTGAGATAATTCTTTATATCCCCATCGGTAAGAGGACGGAAAAAGACATTGGTAACCTCGACTGCCAACTCCGGCTCTGCATCAGCAGCCTCGGCTACGCACAGGCCGGTCATCACCTGGTGGCTGCGACCGCTTAACTGGCATAACATAGCATACGCAGCATCCCGATCTATCGGCTTGCCCATGACCTGGCCTTCCCAACAGACTACGGTATCGGCCGCTATGACAATCCCTTCCGGCTGGTTCTGGAGAACCTGCCGGGCCTTCTGCCAGGCGAGATTGCGCACCAATTGTTCAGGTGATATCGATTCAGAGAGGTCTTCAGCTATATTGGCGGGGGAGATAGTGAATTGTACCCCCAGTTGTTGCAATAAAGACTGCCTCCGGGGTGATTCGGAAGCCAGAATTATCTTTTTCAATTCAGGTTCCTCTTTATGATTAAAGCCTCTTATAAAATACCCAGGCTAATATGAAACCGATGATGCTAAAAAAGTTGATACTCAGCATGAACCCAAAACTCAGGGAAAAAACATGCAGGTCCATGGTCATGGTGGGCAGGCCTACACTCTGGACATGGCCCAGGATACCCAACCCCGGCCAAAGTTTAACGACAGCGTCCCCGATCCAGCTGCCGATTATGCCACCCATAACCATCAGCAGCAACAGCAACTGCCATCCCGGATAGGTACGCGTCCTTCCTGCCACCTATGTCCCCCCGTCACATTTTTTCAAGTTTAGCATTAGTAGGGGGCAAAAACAAGGCAAGAAGAAAGGAGGCTGTAGCCAAAAGCAGCCTCCGTAGAATGTTCTATCGATTATGGGAAAGATTGAAGCTAAGCACCTTAAGGTTTACGGCCAGATCTACGTTCCTCAGCACCACTTCTGGAGGAACCCGCAGCACTTGGGGCGAAAAATTCAGGATGGCCGCCACCCCGGCTCCGACCAGGCGATCAGTAGTCTGCTGGGCTTGGGCTGCTGGTACCGTGATGATACCGATGTTGATATCCCTCTCCTTGAGCAGGACCTCCAGTCTATCCAGCGGGTCCACCACCACCCCGGCCAGGTCTACCCCGACCTTTTTCTGGTCCGCGTCGAAAATGGCCCTGATGGAGAAACCCCGCTGTCGGAATCCTTCATAAAGAGCCAGAGCCGAGCCTAACTTGCCCGCCCCGATTATAGCCAGGTTCCATTCCCGGTTCAACCCGAGGATCTTGGTCAGATTGCCTAACAGTTCATCCACCGGGTAACCTACACCCCTGGTGCCAAACTCACCGAAATAGGCCAGATCCTTGCGAACCTGAGCAGAGCTGACTCCTACACTATTGGCGATCTCCTCGGAGGAAACTGTCTCGACACCCGCCTTTCTGAGGTTACTCAGCTGGCGCGAGTATATGGAAAGCCGGATGACGGTAGCTTCAGGAATCTTGTAAGCT
>CAZOMS010000113.1:0-7046 GCA_964580805.1 uncultured Syntrophomonas sp.
GCTGCCAGGTTGCGCATGGTTATCTGCCGCACCTTTTCCTTTGGGATGTTGGGCAATTCGTCCCGGATCAGGCGGCTGCCCACCCGGTTGGTCTCCCCGGACGCATAATCCTCCAGGTACTCCTTCAAGGTCATCAGGGCGTTGGGATGGCAGCAGTTTTGGATCTGCCCGGTTTTGGACAGCTGCATGAAGCGGTCCCCAGTGCGCCCCTCCCGGTAGCAGGCGGTGCAAAAACTAGGGATGCAGCCCTGTTCCATCAGCCACAGCACGACCTGATCCAGGGAGCGGGTGTCGCTGACCTCGAATTGCTCGGAGTTCTCATACTCGGGTTCCGGTTCTGCGTAGCCGCCCACGCTGGTACGGGATCCGCCGCTGATTTGGGATATACCCAAACGCAGCACCCTTTCCCGGCACTTCTGGCTTTCCCGGGTGGATACGATCATGCCCGTGTAGGGAACCGCGATGCGGATGCAGGCCACGATTTTGGCGAAGGTGTCATCATCTATGCTGTTATCGAAGCTTCTGACATCGATATCCTCAGCGGGACGGATACGCGGCACACTGATGGTATGGGGCCCCACTCCGAAAACCGCCTCCAGGTGTTCGCCGTGCATCAGCAGGGCGGCAAAATCGTAGCGGTACATCTCCAGTCCGAACAAGACCCCCAGCCCCACATCATCAATGCCCCCCGCCATGGCCCGGTCCATGGCCTCGGTGTGCCAGGCGTAATTGTGCTTGGGTCCGGTGGGGTGCAGTTTCTCGTAGCTTGCCTGGTGATAAGTCTCCTGGAAAAGGATATAGGTGCCGATCCCAGCGTCCCTCAGTTTAGTGTAGTTCTCCACCGTGGTGGCGGCAATATTGACATTGACCCGGCGGATTTCACCATTTTTGTGCTTAATGCCATAAATGGTCTCTATGCTCTCCAGGATATAGTCTATCGGATTCATGGTGGGGTGCTCGCCGGCTTCCAGGGCCAGGCGCTTGTGGCCCATGTCCTGCAGGGCGATGACTTCGCGGCGAATCTCTTCCTGGGTCAGTTTCTTGCGGGTGATGGTCTTGTTCTTGGCATGATAGGGGCAATAAACGCAGCCGTTCACGCAGTAATTGGACAGGTACAGGGGGGCAAACATCACGATGCGGCTGCCATAGATGTCCTTTTTGATCTGCTCGGCCAGTGCAAATATCTCCTGATTCTTTGCCTCGATGTTACAATTGAGCAGGACCGCCGCCTCGCGGTGTGTCAGACCCTTTTGCAGCCGGGCTTTGGCCAGGATGGTGTCGATCACGGCGATGTTGTTCTGTTGGGCCCGGGCATATTCAAGGGTATCCAGGACCTCCTGGTGGGCAATGAATTCTTGGGCCTGCATGGATTTCGGATCGTACATACTCTCTCTCCCTTCTTAATCGGGTCAGGATTCATCCTTTCCCTTCAGCGGTTTAGGTGCCGCACTCAGGCGGCAGGACGGTAGTCTCCACGGTCGACGACTATGCGGTAGCCGATCGCCTGCAGGCGGCGCCGCAGGTTGTCAAGTCCCTCCGCAGCCTCGTCTCCGGTGCAGATCTTATTGTCGTAGAGCAGGTATTTGCTCCGCACATCAAGGGGTGACAGGTTCGGCATCACTACATTGGCTCCGGTCAGGATCCCCAGTTCCCTTACTTCCGGGTGAATGGTGCCCAGGGCGGTAGTGGCCGGCAAAAGTACCCTTGGCATCATCAGCCTGAGCAAGGCCAGCATGACTCTTGTCAGTTCCAGGCTCCCGGCCGGCTCAGCGGCAAAGGGGGTGTCACGATGGGGTATAAAGGGGCCGATCCCCACCATGTGCGGTTGCAGTCGGTGGATAAACAACAGGTCCTGGACCAGGGTTTCGACCGTTTGGCCGGGCGAGCCCACCATGAATCCGCAACCCACCTGGAAGCCGATCCGCTTGAGGTCGGACAGGCACTCTTTCCGGGCTTCCAGCGACATCGAGGCAGGGTGAAGTTTCCGGTAATGCTCCTCGACCGCGGTCTCATGGCGCAGTAGGTAGCGGTCGGCGCCAGCCTGATAATAGGCTTGGTAGGAGGAATAGGGTTTTTCCCCTAGTGACAGTGTAACGGCGCAATCCGGATAGCATTCTTTTATGGCCGCGACCATGGCACATACCCGCTCGTCGGTGAAATATGGATCCTCTCCACCCTGTAGGACAAAGGTACGGAACCCGAGTTCGTGCCCGATCCGGCAGCATTCCAGCACTTGCCCGAGGTTCAAGCGATACCGGTCCGCGTTGCGGTTGCCGCGCCGAAGGCCGCAATACAGGCAGTCATTCTTGCAGTAACTGCTCAGCTCGATCAAACCCCGGATATAGATATTGGTCCCGAAATGGCAGCGTTGAACCTCGACCGATCTTTGGAAAAGGTAATCGTTCAGCGGTTTATCCCGGCCCGCCAGGAGCGCGGTGAACTCATCCGCGCTGAGGATATGTTCGCGGGCCAATTTATCAATCAGACTATTCATCGGCAGCTCCGGTTCTCTGGGGGTGTTTGGCGTACACCGCCTTGGAATTCACCCCGGGCAGCATCCCCAATTTACCGGCCAGCGAACTGATTACGTCGCCTGGCGCATCCACCGCGATGCTGATGATGTTGATGCCCCGCTTCGGGTAAGGCAGTCCCATCCTGCCAATTATGTGTTCCTTATACTGATGGAGAATGGCATTGAGCCGATCCACCGCGCTTTCATCCTCCACCACTATGCCAATCAAGGCCACCCTGGTCTCCATAAAAATCACCTCCGTAAAATATGAAATGCGCCCTGCAGGACAAGGCGCACCAAAATAGCCAATCTATGTGCTGCCCTTCCACCTCAGGGAATCCTTCGCGTGTCAGATTCAGATCATTATTTTTTATGGAACGGACTACCGCCTCAATACCAGAGCGAATCTCGTATATCGGCTCCCCCAATGAGGAATCCATCACCATTAGTATGCGGGCATGTGAACTAAATAGCAAGCGAAATTTTATATTTATGGTGACCGCGCTCTTAAGGGCTTCCAATCAATATTTAGCGGAACTGCCAGCGCAGATTTATACCGATCTAATCCCTCCCGGGTTTTCCACCCCATTGGCCTGATAATGATACCGTGAGGGGCTGGTCCTCAGCCGCTGCCACCGCCAAGAGTACCCAGCCAGCCACGAACGGGCCCCGTACGAAATAGCTGGCCTCGATCATGGGCCGATTGTCGAGCAGCGGATAAAAGACCTCGTAAGCCAAACGTATGTCGCTGGCCAAGATCAGACAAGCGCCCAAAGCGATAAACCAGGCGGTCTTGGTACTGAAATACCCCCTGGGCAGGGTGCAGATGGCGGTCCAGGTCATGTAGCACAACACGGCCGCAAACAGGATTGTTCCTATGAATAGAGGTAAGGGCAGGTAGGGCAGCAGGATAGCGGCGACGCACAGAAACACAGCCAGGATAGGCAGGGCAATGATTATCTCGGCCAGTCCTAAGCTGACATTCTTTCGAAACGCAACTATCAGACACAAATAGGCGACCAGGAAACTGGCAATTCCATACGGAATAAGAAGGTCATTATGGGTGGGCGGGATGACAAAAAAGAAATCCCCCAAAGCCATGAAGATGAAGGCCAGGGCCATAACCTTTTGCTCGTCGCAGGCTTTAGCCAGCCAGCTAACCGAAATGGTCAGGGCCAGCGTGACAGCAATCTTCAGGTAGGCCACGAAATTCGGCTCGCTGTAATATTCAGACAGCAGGATGAGTCCGGTGAAGACCGGGTAGGTAGCCAGGATTACTCGCTGGGCGTTGTTCATGTGCGCTTACCCTCCCCCGTTTATATAGATGATATGCGGCCACCTCCGACTTTAGATTAGACCATCCATATTCGCCCGGTGTATGGTCAACCGCTGCAGATGTGGCAGGCAGAAGCGGTGCTTGCTATGATATTGATGGGCAACCCAGGAGCAACCTGCCGGAAACTAAGAGAAAACAGCTCCGCCGCCCAGATTCAGTGTGGAATTTATCCCTATGGTTGATTACGAACAACTATTATTTGGAAGCATAATAGAGAGGACAGCGACTGGTTCAATCCAAATCCGTTTGTGAAATCGAAGACTTGTCACGAAAAATCCTGTTCATTCATGCCATATTTGCTGCATAATAAATACAGTTTCAGACATTTTTCTACTTAGGGGCCAGGGTCGCGCCCATTCATTCAATTGTTAATGGAGGAATACGATGTCGCTCAAGCAAACACCGCTTTACTCGAAGCACGTGAAGTACCAAGGCAAGCTAATTGATTTCGGCGGTTGGGAACTGCCAGTCCAGTATGAAGGGTTAGGTATCCTCAAGGAGCACAACATGGTGCGCGAGAAGGCCGGCCTGTTTGATGTTTCGCACATGGGCGAGGTGTTCATCGAGGGCGAACAGGCGGAAGAGGTGGTCCAAAACCTGGTCTGCAACGATGTCAGGACGATGCAGGATGGGCAGGTTCTATACAGCCCGATGTGTTACCCTGGCGGAGGAGTAGTCGATGATCTGTTGATTTACCGTTACCATCCCCGCAAGTATCTGCTGGTCATCAATGCCGCCAATGTCGACAAGGATTTCGAGTGGATAACCCAGCACCTGGCAGAAGGAGCCACAGCCGTGAACGTTTCCGACCAGTATGCCCAACTGGCTCTGCAAGGCCCCAAGGCCCAGGAGATACTACAGGCGCTCTGTGATTTCGACCTTAGTAACATCCGTTTCTTTTGGTTTCAGCCGGCGGTTAAAGTGGCGGGGGTGGAGTGCATCGTTTCCCGTACTGGTTATACCGGCGAAGATGGCTTCGAGATATACATAAAACCGGCTGAGGCCGGATTGGTATGGGAGGAAATACTGGAGACGGGTAGCGACCGGGTGGTCCCGATTGGCCTGGGAGCCCGGGACAGCCTGCGTTTCGAGGCCAAACTGCCATTGTACGGCCAGGAGATAGACCAGGATATAACCCCCCTGGAAGCCGGATTGGGATTCTTCGTCAAACTGGAGGGTGATGATTTCATCGGCAAGGAAGCCCTGGTAAAACAGAAACAGGCCGGCCCGACCCGCAAACTGGTAGAGTTCTCCATGGTGGGCAAAGGCATCCCCCGCTCCCATTACGAAGTATGCAAAGATGGGCAGACCATCGGTCATGTCACTTCCGGCATGCACTCCCCCACCTTTAAGAGGTCGCTGGGTCTGGCTCTGGTCAAGATCGAGCACAGCGCCCCCGGCACCGAGTTCGATATCATAATCCGCGACAAACCCATTGCGGCAAAAGTGGAAACCGGGCTTTTCTATCGCAAGAGGACCAAATCCAAATAAAATTGCCGGCAGTCTTCCGCATACCAAGGTGGTCGGCTGCCAAACAATAATAAAGATAATGGAGGAATTGGACATGAATATCCCGGGAGATTTGCTCTATACCAAGGAACACGAATGGATCAGGGTCGAAGGCGATCAGGGCCATATCGGGATCAGCGACTTTGCCCAATCCCATCTGGGTGATATCGTCTTCGTGGAACTGCCCGAGTTGGACGCCCCGGTCGAGCAGGGACAAGCCATCGGTGTGATCGAGTCGGTCAAAGCCGCGGTAACCATGTTCTGCCCGGCGGGCGGCACAATAGTGGCTGTCAACGAGGAATTGGAAGATTCCCCGGAACTGCTGAACGAAGACTGCTATACCAACTGGATCGCCATCGTCGAATTACGCGACCAGAATGATTTGGAGGCACTTATGGATCCAACCGCTTATGCCGAATACTGCCGCCAGGCAGAAGCAGAGGATTAAACCGATGAAATATACGCCCAACCCGGCTCCAGTGGTTGATGAGATGCTGCAAACCCTGGGGCTGTCCGACCTGAGCCAGCTATTCAGCGATATCAAAGCGGAACTACAGCTGGGCGGGGAACTTAATATCCCGGGAGGCTGCGGGGAGATGGAACTGCGCTTCCACCTGCAAGAACTGGCCGCCCGCAACCGTAATACCGAGGATTATCCATGTTTCCTGGGGGCCGGGGCCTATGATCATTACATCCCGGCGGCGCTGGAACAGCTACTGCTGCGCTCCGAGTTTTATACCTCGTACACCCCTTACCAGCCCGAAATAAGCCAGGGCATCCTGCAGTCCATTTTTGAATACCAAACCATGATCTGCAATCTTACCGGTCTGGATGTTTCCAACGCCTCCCTGTATGACGGGGGTAGCGCCCTGGCCGAGGCCTGCAGCCTGGCCTGCGTCAGCAGCAAGGGGCGGCGTAAAGTGGTCATCCCAGACACGATCCACCCCGAGTCCCTACAGATTTTGAAGGCCTATTCCCTGTCCGGGCACATGGATATTGTCGTCGTCCCGGGCCGCACGGGGGCCGCAGACACCGAAGCCATGCTGGCCGCCATCGACGATCAAACCGCCGCGGTGGTGATCCAACAACCCAACTTCTTGGGCATAATTGAGGACGCCACACCCATTGAGCAGGCGATCCATGCCCGCAAAGGGTTGTTTATCATGGCGGCGGAACCAGTATCGCTGGCGATTCTGAAATCACCCGGGGAATGGGGCGCCGATATCGCCGTGGGGGAAGGCCAGCCGCTGGGCTTAAACCTCTCCATGGGCGGTCCTTACCTGGGTTTTATGGCCGCCCGTAAATCTCTAATGCGCAAGATCCCGGGGCGGATTGTGGGGCAGACTCACGACCTGGACGGCAAGACCGCTTACGTACTGACCCTGCAGGCGCGGGAGCAGCATATCCGACGCGAACAGGCCGCCTCCAACATCTGCTCCAACCAGGCCCTGTGCGCTCTGGCGGCCAGCATGTACCTGACTTTTGTCGGTCCCCGGGGCCTTAAAGATATTGCCCTGCGCTGCCACCATATGGCCCTCTACGCCTGTCAAGCCTTGGAGCAAGCCGGGCTGCGTCTCAAATATGAGCAGCCCTTTTTCAATGAATTTGCCGTTGCTATAAGCGATCCGGGCGCAGCCAACCGCCGCTTGCTGGAGAATGGCATAATCGGCGGGTATGAACTGGAGGACG
>CAZOMS010000114.1:0-7016 GCA_964580805.1 uncultured Syntrophomonas sp.
CCCATACCAACGGCCAATAGCGAAAGCCCGCCCATAATCACCAGGAATATACCCAGTGGCCGGCGCGGGTATTTCAGATGGGGCGGGATGTTGCCGCCGGTCCAATGGCCGGGGTCGTACTGGTGATCCTGCCATTCTTCCAGGTCATTCAGGTAGTCGGAAGGATGTTTTCTGCTCTCGTTAACCGTATTCCACCTCACCTTGTTTGTTCGGGCCGGTCTCGTCCCCGGTCGCATCTTAGGGCCTGTATTGCTCAATTATCTCTACGATTTCGTCACCGGTAACTTTCAAATGGTAGGGGGCGGGGTATTCTGCCATGCGAGCCAGGAGCCCGTCCATGTCCGTTAACGATGGTTGGGACAGATCGTTCCAATCGACCAGCCGTACCGTGACATCACCAGCCACTTTCAGGCGGGCGTAATCTTGGGACTCGTTGTAAATGTAATAGCCGTTGGGAAAATCCAAATTCGCATCTAGCCCCAACTCACTGACTCTCTTGGCATCCTCTTGTGTTACCCATTCTATCTTATCAAAGGTCAGTATCCGGGTATTCCGGTCGAAATGCTTGATAAAGCTTAAAAAGTATCCCCCATTTTCAAGATCAAACTGATAGGCGTTCACAATAGTGTTGAAATCCGGCAGCTCACCGCCATCATCGACCCAGAATCCCACTATCCGAACCCCGTCCAGGATGAGGTCCAGGTTGTCTATCACCCCGTCTTTTCTCTCCCCGGCGTAGGTGACGAGGGTGACCTTTTTGCCCAGATAATCGGAAAAGTCCATACCATATTGCTTGGAGAGCTCGTTCCTCTCTTGCAGCAAGGCTCCAATTTCAGCCCCCTTGACCTTGCCATCAAAGGAGCCGGGGAGCTGCAGGCCGAAATTTTTGGCCCCGCTGTTGACCAAGATAGTGTAGCCTTGACCACGCACGAACCGTTCTGCGATTTCCCCCTGGCTTAGGGCTACCCCGGGTCCGGTAACCTGAAAAGTTTTAATGACTTCATCAAATTTATCTTCCATAGCCCGGAATCGATCCCATAATTCCTGGGAAGCGTCAGGTGGAACCTGCACATCAGTGGCATGAGCATAACCGAAATAATAATTCTCGTTTTCCCCCAGATACCTCAATCCATATATATCGGCATGGGTCTGTATAACATCTTGGCTGAACTCCCTTTTGTCATAGGCTTCAATTCTCCCTACCACTCCAGCCACATGTTCCGGGAGCATGCCCTGAATCTCTTTGTCGACGAAGAAAATGCAGTTGCTTCCTTCTTTTATTTCCACCGCATCTATGAATTCTTGTGGTACCTGCACGGCAAACCCAAAGGTATCGTTATTATATGTAACGTCGGTACTGGATTCATCCAGGCACCCGGCCAACAGGACCGCTGCTCCGATTAACGTCACTGTCAGTAATACCGATAAAAACATGGCTGCCTGGGATTTCTCTCTATATTTCATGCTTGCCAACCGCCTTTCTCCCCCAATAACTTAGGGCCTGTCCCCAAGTTATTACGATTTAGTCATCAGCAACTTTCAAATGGCAGGGCGCGGGACAGCCCCTCTTAAATATATAGCCTATTTATGACAAATTCTATCAGTCATGTTAAAATTCTACTATGCTTTGATCAGGGTCAGACCGAAGACTCCATTTTGAAAGGGCACGCACCATGTCCATTGAATACCTGACTTCCTTTGCCCGATTATTTTGGAGACGGTTATTTGTTGGAAAAGCTCTATGCGTCAGATCGCAGGTTTACGGGAGACGCCCAGAAGCTTTGTTATCTACTGAAGGACCGTCTTCTATAAGTGTTCGATCGGAATGAACCTGCAGTCGGATGAGTAGCGGTTCTCGTATCTGCTGCCGGTCGAGCGCAAAAATATGCTGCTTGTGTTAATTGTCGAAATAGCTTATTACTAGAGTATAGGAAGGCTCTCGTCGTTTACCTGGTGAAGTCATGGGAAGGCAGGTGAGGGAAATGATAGCGGTGACCCAAAAGGCCTGGAACAAGTTCAAAGCCCGGCAAGCCAAGGGGAAGATTTCGCATAGTGCCCGGCTGCGGGTGAGTTCGCCCGGCATGACCTGAAGCGGCAAGCCAGAGCTGCTGGTGACTCTGGACGAGTCCAAACATGACAACGATATTTTGATCGAAGCGGCGGGGATACCCCTGGTGTTCGATAAGGAATTGGAGGCCTACCTTCAGGACGGAACCTTGGATTATAATTTTCCTCTTAAGTGGTTTATCAGCATCCCGGAGACCAAGGCGACGGAATAGGGTTACCTGCGCTGTCGGCGGAGCCAGGCCAATAATACCGGGCACTGAAACCGTGTATCCAAGAACACCCGGGTATGTTGATGGGACCAGGCAGGCAGCATTCGCTCAGTGATATTAGGATGCAGTGGGAAATAAAGCAAAAGGACCGTCACGCTCCCCATGCATCATCTAGTCGGGGCTGGTCTCGGCCAGGTCGGGCTTGGAGGCATAGGCCAGGCGGCGGGCCAGCCACCCATCCTGCCATGATAATATCCATTCCAGGGCCTGATTCAGGCTCCAGCCCACCGTGGTTACGATCGCCAGGTCAAAGGTGAAATTAAACAGGAAAAGCTGTTTGCCGGTGTCGGCATAGCCGTTGCCCATGAACGGCATGGGGAACTGCAGCAGCCCGATGGCCATCACCGCCCACAACAACGCTATCCGGGCCCGCACCTCCGCACGCCTGCGGTTCTGGCGGTACACCCGCAGCGACACCGTCATCACTCCCAGGAATACCAGAGTAATAAACAACAGATTATGAGGCAGTTGCTGGCGCAGCTGCGACCATGCGGTCAGGCGGTCAAATTCCCGCACCGGGGCCAGGCTGTATTCGGGGCTGTATTTACCCATCCAGGTAGCGGTGGTGAAGGCCTGGCCGGAGGTATATTTCATCCCCTGCAGCAAACGGGCGGGGTGGGTGATATAGAAGGTGATGAGGTCCAAGTTGCTGACCTGGCTGTAGAATTCGTTCCTGGTCAGGGCAGCCCCAGGGGCGTATCGCGAATAGTCACCCGCAGCCAGGAAGGCGTGTTTACCAGCCTCCACCGCCATATCGGGATCAAGGCCCATATCGATGAGATCTACCGCCGGGTCGGAGGAGTCCTTCAATATTCCGTAAAATACGGAGTTATATTTGGTGAGCTCGCCGATGCTGCGGTTATGGATATTTAACTGGAGGGGGTACCAGGCCACCACCCCCAGAAGGATCAGGACCATGGCAGTCTGGGACCGGGTCAGGCGGCTCCAGTCAGCGCGGATGAGCAGCACCAGCATAAGAACGATGACTGGCCAGGCCGATATGACCTGCAGCTTGGAACCCAGAAAAAGGTGGGCGGCGGCCAAGATCAGCAATATCTCGATGAACCTTGCGCCGGGGACCTGCTGAACATACCGGCGGTAGATGTAATATACCCAGGCGGCAATATACAGCAGCAGGGTGACCATCATCATCGGTTCGCCATACAGGCTGTTGAACCACACCAAGTAGTTGCCGTCAAGCAGCACCGGCAGGGCAATCAGGGCCAACCCGGCCTGCTTGAGCGGATTGCCCGGATCCAGGTACCGGGCGATGACGAATACAGCCAGCAAATATAAGGCCAGATAAATGACGGCCAGGTAGGAGGTCTTGAAGGTGTCCTGGCCCAAGATTTTGCATACGAGGCTGATGGGCGTGATAAGGTAGGAGATGCTGGTGGCCTTAAGCCGGAAGAGCAGCTCCACCGGCCCGGCGGCGGTTATATGGTAGTCGGTCACTGGATAATCGAGGAACCTGACGAAGTTATGGTCGGCGGCTTTTTGGGCCGGCAGTTCCAGGCCGGATACATTCATCACCCGGTCGAAATCCCCCTGGTCGGCTACTCCGGGGCGGGGCTCCTGCATTAGTACGAAAGCCGCCATGTTCAAGGCCAGCAAACCCAGGATCAACCACAACCAGGGCGGATACAGCCCTCTTCTTTTATCGCCCAATCTTCTTCGCCTCTCCTTCCAATTGTGCTGCCTTGGCGCCCTTCCGGCATCGCCAGCCGATAAGATGGCGATACCAGATTTCCGGCCAACATCCTTGTACGCTTCCCGCTGCGGTCACTGACAAGACGGCGATATCGAATTTCTTATCAACACCCCTTGCGCCCTTCCGGCAGCGGTGGCAGAAGTGACGTCGGACCTCTGAACAATATACCGGGCGTCTCTCTGCGGTATCGATAAGGCCTACAATTTCGAGCTGTGACCGACATCCGGTGCTCTCTTTCCGCTGTGTGCTGATGATCTTTCCCACCGATCGCCCAAGTCTGATGTATATCCTTTCCATATACTGGTCAAATTATAATTGTGAACAGGTTTTAGCGGACGATGCCGCCGCGGCGGGGAGTCAATATGTTTGCTATTTACCAGAGATTCAAGACCGGTTTGGCCTACCTTTTCTTCGGGGGGTTGACCACCCTGCTCAATATAGTGGTCTACCTGGGCCTGGCCCGGGGGCTGGAACTGCCCTACCTGGCTGCCAATGTGACGGCTTGGGTGGTGTCGGTGCTGTTCGCCTACGCTGCCAACCGGGTCTGCGTTTTCGCCAGCCGCCAGCGGGGCTGGGCTAACATCCTGAAGGAATGCTCCGCTTTCATCGGCTGCCGGCTGATGTCGGGCGGGTTGGATACGGTCATCATGTACCTGATGATTGACCGGCTGGGCCTGGATGATCTGGTGGTCAAGGTATTTGCCAACCTGGCCGTCATCATCATGAATTATGTGATCAGCCGGGAATTTATCTTCAAAGACCGGCAACGGGAGGTTGTGACGCCATGACCAGGATTTCGGTAGTGGTGCCCTGCTACAACGAGCAGGACGTATTGGAGATGTTTTACACGGAGGCGTCCCGGCTGGCGGAGTCCATGCCGGAGGTAGGCTTCGAATTCATATTCGTGGATGACGGCTCCCGGGACCGTACCCTGGAACTGCTTAAGGAATTGCAGCACTGGGACAGTCGGGTGCGCTATTACTCATTCTCGCGTAATTTCGGCAAGGAATCGGCCATCTACGCGGGAATGGAAAAGTCCAGCGGGGACTATGTGGCCATCATCGACGCCGACTTGCAGGACCCGCCCGGGCTGATCAAGGACATGTATGCAGCAATCATCGACGACGGCTATGACTGCGTGGCCACCCGCCGCACCGACCGGGCCGGGGAGCCGCCCATCCGGTCCTTCTTCGCCCGCCGTTTTTACCGCATCATCAACCGCATCTCCGACGTCAAACTGGTCGACGGAGAGCGTGATTTCCGCCTCATGAACCGGCAGATGGTGGATTCCATTCTGCAGGTGTGCGAGTGCAACCGATTTTCGAAGGGGATATTCGCCTGGGTGGGGTTCAAGACCAAATGGCTCGAATACGACAACCGGGAGCGGGCCGCCGGCAGCACCAAATGGTCCTTCTGGAAGCTTTACCTGTATTCGCTGGACGGCATCATCGCTTTTTCCACCACCCCACTGGCCATATCGTCCATAATCGGGGCGATCTTCTTCATCCTGGCCCTTATCATGGGCGGAGGCCTGGCGGTCCAGCAACTGGCCGGGGGCGGAACGCCTAACACCTGGGCGGTCCTGGTGGCCATCTTGTTGTTCATAACCGGGATCCAGCTCTTCTGCATGGGGATAGTGGGCCAGTACCTGTCCCGTACCTACCTGGAGACCAAGCGCCGGCCCAAATACATCCTGCGCGAATACAGTGAGAATTGACAGGCACAAAACCCTGACTGTGCCGACGGGTTTTTCCGTAATCTATGAAGAAACGGAATAATGGCAGATAATAAACAGCTTCAGACGACAGTTGAACATTGCTCCTGGCATTACCCCGAGTGTAGATGAAATTGCGCGCCTGAGCGCCTCTCATTTCAGGTTTGTATTGTTTCTTCAAACCTAAACTTCCGCCAATACCTTTCCTTTTCCCAAGATCCCATACCGCTGATTCAATTTGGCAAACCAAGCCGCCGCCTGGCCCTGGATCAGGACGGCCAGTGATACCATCAAAGCGGCGTCGGGGCCAAATGCAGCTGCGGCCAGGCCGATGGAGATGCTCAGATTGTGCAGGACGATCGAGTATACCAGGGGCAGGGCATCCTTTTCGGGGAGGAATCTTCGTCCTATCAACACCGCGATGACATAGTTGGCGGCATAGAACGCAGCTTGCACCGCCAGGGCCCGTACCAGTATGTCGGGACGGGATACCATGGTCTGGGCATTCATGCTGATGGTGAGGATGATGATGGCCACCACCCCCCAGGAACTTACTGCCGGCAACAAGGGTTTGACCCGCTCCCGGAAAAAATCCGGGGGATAATTCTGTACCAGATAACGATAGGTAAGCATCCCCAACACCAGAGGGGTCAGTATCACTATCCCAAAATGAATTCAAAGCAGGAAATCGGACATGTTTGCCTAATATTGGCCAATAAGCAAAAAAAGATTCAAGAGAGGTGAATCCGATGGAGGAACAGATGAGCATATCCCTGAAACCGGTGGGGGTGGTGAGGGCGGAGGCGGCCAGCCCGGCGGATGTGCCCCTGGTCGGGAAAAGTGCGGTGGTTGAGGTTTTCGCGGAATACAGCCCGGCCTTGCTGAGGATCGAAGAGAATTCCCATCTCTGGCTCCTGCTGTGGTTCCACCAATCCGACCGCAAGGTCCTGACTACTGTGCCGCGGAAGGTAAATCACAATTTACCGGAATTCGGAGTGTTCGGCCTGCGTTCCCCCAATCGTCCCAATCCCATCGCTTTAACCCTGGTCCACCTGGATGCGGTGGAGGGCAACCGGCTGATGGTGAGCGGACTGGATGCGGTAGATGGAACCCCGGTTTTGGATATCAAATCCTATTACGAAGGCGACATCATTTTCTCCCCCAAAACGCCATATATCTGGGCTCTGGATCCGGTGGTGCGCCGCAACATTATGATCGAAGAAGCCATCGCCCATCATCAGGAGGCCTGTGTGGG
>CAZOMS010000115.1:0-6950 GCA_964580805.1 uncultured Syntrophomonas sp.
TGTTCCACCTTGCTGCGCATCTCCGGATCGTGCTGGATGGTGTGTTCCGCATAACGGTGGCGGCTGTAACAAGCCGCACAAGGGGATACTATCATATTCAGGCCGCTGCGCTCGGCAATGGCCAGGTTGCGCGCCGGCAATGCCACCGACAGCAATTTGTCAGTGTTGTGGCCCGAGGTGGCCCCGCAGCAATTCCAATCCTCCAGCTCCTGTATCTCAAAATCCAAAATAGCGGCGGTACGCTCCATCGACATATGATACTCGATGCCGCTGCCTTCTGCCGCGCAGCCGGGATAATAGGCAAATTTCATTATTGTTCACCCCCGAACTGGTTAACTCGCTCGAAGATCTTCTTCATCTCCTGGCGTCCTTTTATCATGTGGGGCAGCGGACTGGCCTTGCCGCGCTTCAGCATGGGCAGGCCCAGTTCCATGTCTTTGAAAGGCTGTCCAGTGACCAAATTGTGCCGCAGCAATAATCCAGCTTCAAAGGTGCGGCCAAAGTTTTTCACATTGGATAAAAAGGCCTTATTGAACTCTGCCACCTTCTTGTCCGTCTTGCCCCGTTTCAACGCTTCGCGCCGCATGGTGTCCATCAGTGAGGCTATATCCACCCCGCGCGGGCAGCGGCTGGAACAGGTCTCGCAGGAGGCGCAGATCCAGATGCTGTTGCTGTTTAAAGCCATTTCCGTCAGCCCCAGTTGCAGCATGCGAATTACCTGGCGGGGGGGATAATCCATGGCAAACGCCGCCGGGCATCCAGCCGTGCATTTACCGCACTGGTAGCACAGGTTTATGCTGGTGCCAGCCTCTTGTTCCAGTTTCCCGATAAGAGCTTTTTGATTATTGTCGGTTGGAGACAGCAAAACAGAATTCTCCAAGTGTTTCTCTCCCCTTTCAAGCCAAGCCTCTTATAAAACACAAAATTCGACCAAAAAGTCGGCCTAAAAGGCTTAGAATGCAAAATATTGTAGCATATTTCCCTTAAATTGATAAGGATTTATTAGTGGAAGATCAGCCAAATACAATCGGCAGAGCAGTTAATTTACACCCTTTTAATTGTGAATTTAAATGCAAGCTCTATGCCACCCGTGTCTCGTGTTCCTAATTATTAAAGAAAGTCGGACCCGCTGCCTGCCACATGACCCATTAACATTTCCCGGCAATCCAGCATTTTTGTCCGGATGTTGGAACATCTTTATCGATAAATGAACATTCCACTGAAGCAAACAGTCCAATTCTCTCTCATCTTTTCAGACATCCGTGCGAGCTGCAGTCATCCTGATTCGCTTGATAATGAATACAATATACATGCGCCAAGGGTCGTTCCGGTAACACGGAAATAAAGCGTCAAGATTTCCTGTTAATTACAGAATAATGTCTGAGGAAGTGAGCACAATATACTCAGAAGCAGCGATGGTTGTAAGGAGTCGCGACAAAGGTTCAAGTCTCCGCAAGGAATAAATCTTGGATCGGATACCTTGAATTCCGAATGGGATAGCAATCAACGCTGTTTCTTTAAAAGATCCGCTGGGGAAATTTACTGTCACCGCAAACTCGGTGGCAATTAAATGGAACCAGCGGATCGACTTTGTGGACCTTTTTGGAAAAACGCGGGGGTGTAATAATAGAAGGACAACGCCGGAACCAGAAAAAACATGAGGTAATAATAAAGAGGACGATCAAGCAGAGTCCAGGTGGGCAGCATGGATATCAGGGGCAACAGGGGCGTGTCCCATAATTCCAGCATAAAAATGAAATAATAAGAAAACTGGGATGCGGATTCCAACGGCAGCAGAATCGATACGGCCAATACATAACCCGGCAGCTGCCAGAGTACAGCCAAGGCTGCTACTTCCGCCCGGCGCAAGCGCTCTCGGCAGTATGATCCTTCCTTCCATACCAGGTAAAGATAGACCAGGGCCAGGATAATATCCAGGCCGGGAAAATACATAGCCAGACTTATGGCAATAATAGCGCTGATATGAAGGATATAGCCTCTTGCCAACATTGAAAAGATTTTAAATCCCCTTTTCATAGATAACGCTCACCCAGCGGCTTTGGGCCAGACTTTCCGGAGCGATCCATAAATCCCCGATCTCATCCAGGTCCATCTCCTGATCGGCATAAGCCCGCCAGATTATCTTGGTGCAGTTCCACAACCGATCCCCGCTTTTGAAAGCCAGTGGGTAAAACATCTTCTTTTCCTCTCCCAAAGCATAGGCAATCGCGTTGGCTTTAACCTGGGCCGGAGCATTGACCCGCAGCAAATAGATGCGGGAATAATGCTCGTAGGTGCTCAGGTCTTGGATGCTCAAGCCGTAATCAACATAGCCTTCCAGCACTTTATGATCCCCAAGGTAAAGTCCGGCATGCGAGAACTGCCCATAGGCGGTGTTAGGCCACCCGCCCAGGACGATATCCCCTGGTTCCAATTGGGAAAACGGAACCAGGCCGGGGGTGGGTGACCCGTAACCGGTGCCGATGTCACCCTTGGCAAAACTGGCGGCATAGGTATAGATTACCGACCCGGAACGGCTGGTCAGCAGATGGTGATTGGCCGCCGCGATCGCCAGCAGCAACAATAATCCCAGCACGGGAAATACCAGGATGCGGATTGTATCCTTATCATAATATTTTAAAAAGTAAGAGCTAATCTTCATCGCCAGTCGCCCCGCTCAAAATCAACCCAACCCCCGGGTACCAACAAATGCTATGGCTAAGATGCAAGCTGCGAGTCTAAAATTAGTATATGAGTTATAATTATGCCGAATAATGTTTTTTCGGCTGCTTAGCACAAACCAGGAGGTTACGGTGATGAAAAAATCCTGCCAGCTGATTGCAATCGCTTTAATACTGATTATACTTGGCGGCCTGGCCGGCTGCAAATCCACTCCCCTGCCCCAACCTCCGGTCAGCAACCTTCCCGGGAATTCGATCAAAGAGCCGACCGTTCCTGCTCCCCAACCCATTCCGGAGCCGGAGCCAAGTCCGCAGCCAACTCCTAATCAACCGGAGCCGCCATCCTCTCCGGATACCATGACCCGCTCCTGGTGGTTCACCCGGAACAAACAGCATCAGGTTCCGTCCGTAAACCAGGAAACGGTGCAGCTGCTCTCCCGGTATAACGGTTTCTATTGCCTGCCCAATAACAGCAAGAAGATCTACCTGACCTTTGACAACGGCTATGAATTGGGTTATACCTCCACTATTCTTGACATCCTCGACCGAAAGGGGGTCAAGGCGGCTTTCTTCATCACCGGCCAGTTTATCGATACCCAGCCAGATCTGGTCAAACGGATGTATGCCGCTGGCCACCTGGTTTGCAGTCACACCTGGAACCACCCCGATCTGAGCACGGTTTCCCAGGAGACCTTGAATCGTGAATTGGCCCGGCTGGAACAAAGATATACGGAAATTACCGGTGGCCAACTAAACCGTTACCTGCGCCCGCCGATGGGTAATTATTCGGTTACATCGCTGCGCTGGACGGATGAATTGGGCTACCGGACCGTCTTCTGGAGCATGGCCTTCCAGGATTGGGACCCGAGCAACCAGCCCGGGGCGGACTTTTCCTACCAGCATGTCATGGACAACATCCACCCGGGCGCAGTGATCCTGTTGCATGCCGTATCCAAGAGCAATACCGAAGCCCTGGAAAAAATAATCACCGATCTGCGGGCCCAGGGTTATAATTTTAGTACCTTCAATCAATAAATTTACCGGGGGGACAGCCAATGCGGGCAGTTTTACGCAGATTGTACCGGCGTCAGTTTTTAAACGAGGAAGAAATGGACAACCTGAGACAATACGCTGAACGTCTGCGCTCAACCTCGCTGCCTTCTTATGAATTGTTTTACGAACGTTATGCCCCCATCCTGCACCGGGATTATCACATTCACCTGCCCCGCTCCAATTACGGCGCCGATGATCTGTATGACTTCCTGCTGGCCCATCCGGCCCTGATCAGCCATCTCCGCACTCAGCCGCCGGACCTGGCGATGTTTCCGGTTTATCTGCATGATCAACTCGGTTCGGCGCAAGGCCTGGAGGTACTTTACACCACCATCCTGCCGGCACTGGAATATATCCAGTCCGAAGCCGGTGCGCCCGAAGAACTGCCCCGCCCCCGTCTGGCTGATCTGGTGGTCAAGTTTGAAAGCGGCAATCCTTTAAAGGAAACCGGGCTCAAGGCCCATTTTGGCCGGCTGGGTGGTTACTCTTTTATCAGCCGGCTTCAGAGTGTGCGTTACCTGCGGGGCGCCAAGGCCAGCCAGGACCGGGTCGAAGTGATTTCCGGCGATTGCCTGGGAGGTATTTTTACCAATAAGGAGAAATCAATATATTATTATATCTATCTGACAGAAAACGACCCTGGCAAGGCCAGCCAGGCGTGCCGGGTGCTCAACCGTGATCTGTATGGACTTACCACCGAGGATTAACTATTTATGAAGACATTAATTGGAGCGTTTTCCGCCCAGGCAGAACAACCGGACCTGTTCGCCTACTGGCAGGAGGAATTGCAGCTGCGCCGCGGACTCAGGCAAACCGACTCATGGCAAGAGGTCCAGATCGGCACCCGCGCCGAGTACGAATTTCTGCAACGGGGCTTATATTATGGTCCACAGCGGGATATTTTTTTTGCTATTTTATTGAACAACCTGGCCGATCAATCGGTTCTCGCCCATCTGCGGGACTCGGACCCTGGCGTAGTGACGGGATTTTTGGATTATATGGCCCTTTACATAAATAAAGAACATCCCCCCGCCGCTTCCCTGGGGTTTCTCATCCATCTGTTCCAGGATGGTTATCGATCCCAATATACCAGACTCCTTGAAGCCCTGGACGCGGAGCAGTGTGCCTATCTGATGGCCCGCACCGGCAACCGGGGCCTGCGCCGGATGCTTAAGGAGCAGCTGGAGCGAATAAAGGATGATAATACCGAATGTACAGCAGATCAGCTCGTTCCCGAGCGGATAAGCCACCCCTGGCCAACCATCCATGGCGATAAAATAGAATTGCTGGCTGCAGCCGCCATGGTGTTGAAGCCCAAACGAGACACCAGACATGACAATGGCGTTTCCCGGCGGGACAACCTGGTGGAAGGCGCGGAATTGTTGTTGCGGGCGGGATTGCTGGCCGACTGCATCGCCTTGCTCAACCGGATGCTGCTGGACCAGGACCTGGAAAGGTCCAATGACAACGCTGCGGGCAGCCACCCCTGGCGCCGGCAGATAATCCGTTTGTTGGACCGGACCATGCCGCTTTTGGGTATGCTGGCGGCCCCACTCCACCCCCGCGGTTGGGTCCTGGATAATTATCGCTGTCTGTTCCCGGGTTTCAGCCCTGAACCAGGCTCCCTTCTGTATCTGGACCTGTATGCAATTGTGGCTGCAGCTATGCAAGGCCGGCGCCAATATGCCAAATATGAAATAATCCAGAAGGCGGGCCAACTGCAACTCCTGCGGCAAGACGATCCTCTTGCCGCCGCACTGGTGCAGTGGGACCGAACCGGGATACTTGAAAATCCTCAAACGGTAACGGTAATAGAAGGACTAGCCGCCAAGATCAAGTCCCAGCCTCATGAGGCTTTGGCCGGCCTGGAATTGCTGCGCTATCTGCACATACACGGGAGTAAGCCCCTGGACAAACCCAACGCCACCAGAATGCTGAAAATGTACTTGCAGCTCTTCAATTGGCTGCCTCATGCAGTGTTTATCAACGACCCACTGGTCAGGCACCTGGGTCCCCAGTCCGATGAAGCCCTGCGGGACGAAGCGGAGAAGATCCTGGCCGCCCAGCAAATAGACCGGGATTATGAGGCCCCCGGCATCCCTTCTTCTGGTATTACCGACAAGATCGAACCGGTTATGAAAAAGAAACTGCGCTTGAGCAGAGCCATGGGAGTGTTTTAGGATTGGAATCTCCGCACCCGACCCAACCATATATTGACATGCTGGATGAAATGCTGCGGCAGC
The DNA here is from genome assembly GCA_964580805.1 of uncultured Syntrophomonas sp. Lineage (GTDB taxonomy): Bacteria > Bacillota > Syntrophomonadia > Syntrophomonadales > Syntrophomonadaceae > PHAA01. The sequence continues at coordinate 5,978 of CAZOMS010000115.1, forward strand.
TGCACCGTGAATTGGATCAGCAGGTGCAGCCACTCCGGAATTGCACCGATATCGAATCGCTGGATCAATACCTGCTGGACTTGAACACTTTTTATTACCAAGGTTTTCACCATCGTTTTATACCTCAATACCGGCAGGCTATTGAAAATGATTGGCGCCGCATCCACAAACTAAGCCGCCAGGAGCAATCATTGCAAACTGATTTGATCAATGTATTGCGTTTCTATGTCAGGATGTGCAACCGGACCCGCTGGGCATCCGGGCAGCTGCAGGACCTGCGCAGCGAGATAAACCTCCGCTGGTCGGTTTTACAAGCGGCTGCTGAAACCCGAACTGTAGATCTGCTGTACCTGTTGAAGGAACATGTGGAAGGCTGGGTTTTTTTCGCTCAACAGGTGGACATAGCCCGCTCCCTACAGGCTGACAAGCTGCTGCTGAACACGCTGGAGCGGTTTCCCGCCTGCAGTCTGGCGGCCTCCCTATTCAGATCGGCTGATTTCCAGACGGGCAAAGAAAAACGCGACTTGAATCGACTGCTGTCCCAATGGCAGCTGGCCATAAAATTGCTGGCCAATATACAGGATATCCACAGCACCAGCCTCGGTAAAGACCTCTTCAACAGCCTGATGAGTGAACTGGAAAAGGTTGATGCCGTTTGGGATAACCGCAAGACACTTCCGGCGATCCGGGCATGGTACAAGCAAAGCGTTCAGCCGGGCTACCACCTTTACCTGGAGGCTTTGAGAGGCTATAGCGCCCACCCGGAGCAACGGCGGGCGGCCCGACTGTCGGTCCAGTTCCAGGACTGGCTGCAGGCCTGGCTGCATATCCTGGAGCGATGTTTCGTTTTCCAATCTCGGGGCTGGGAGGATTGGATGGACAGACTACCAGCGCTCGATCGTTGGGATGAAAGATATGGCCTGGAATTGGCTGACTTTGGCCAACGGGGCCGACGCTCCCTGGATGATTTGAT
>CAZOMS010000116.1:0-6788 GCA_964580805.1 uncultured Syntrophomonas sp.
CTTCAAGAGAGACATTGCTGGTAAAAGAAACATTTTGGTCGCTTTTCAAGCCGGGCAGGGGCCTGGTATCGCGAATCAGGCCAGCCAAAGATTCCAACCGGGCAGCCGCCGCTTCATAGTCCAGGTGATCGGTTGGCATATTGACCACCAGGCAGATTTTTTGCCGGAGATGGTCAAAAGCGATAACCTGATCAAACAGCATTAAGTCGAAGTCATTGTGATCGCCGCGCTTTATTTCAAGCTGTGGTTCTGCGTACCCAATCATTGCATAGCCAAAGTAACCTACCAAGCCGCCGGTAAAAGGGGGCATATCCGGCCGGTGGGGCGACTGGTAGGCTGCTTGGATGTCCCGCAGCACATCCAAAGGCTTGGCTGTGTCGAAATGGGTTATCTCACCATCACGTTCAATGGTTATGTGACCTTGCTGCCCGTATACCCGTAATACCGGATCGAAACCCAGGAAAGAGTAACGGCCCCATGTTTCACCGCCCTCAACACTTTCCAGTAAAAAATAGCGCTGGCTGATACCCGCCAGCCGTCGCAGCAAGCTGATGGGGGTGATGATATCAGCATGGATTTCCTTGCAGATGGGGATCACTCTATGGGCGGCGCTCAGCTGGCGGAGTGTATCTGCATCCGGTCTTAACATCTCGGGTCTATTTCCTTTGTTCAATGCCGGGATCTCCTTTTCTATGAATTTAGGGGCAATAAAAAAAGCTTTTGTCCATAAATAGGACAAAAGCTTCAAGCTTCTGCGGTACCACCCAATTTGGCGACATTGTCACCCACTCATTTTATGCACCATCATGCATACCCCACTGATAACGGACAGGGTTCCCGTCGGCGTCTAGTCCCGTTAGGTTTCGAGCCGCCCTCGCGAGGCCATTCAATTAGATCCATATTACCGCATTCGCACCAGGTAGCGGCTCTCTTAAATACTTCCCTGATCTACTTCTCTCGCTCATCGGTTTTAATATTTCAACTGAACTAAAGATAATCGCAGCCCCACGAATTTGTCAAGCGGCATTTCTGCATTTCCCACCAACCGCATGTGGTAGAATATTACAAGTAGGCTCGGCAACTATTAATGGCCACGACTTTTCTGTTACTATAAAAATGCATCAGCTACAAATAATAGAGGTTTAAGAAGGAAAGGGGAACATATGGTTTTCGCAAACTCCACTGAGTCTCAGCAAAAGATGATTGAAAGATGGGCGGCTCAGGCCGAAAGTTGCAGCATAATAGACCAGGAATACTATAATAAATATATTGTCAAGCGCGGGCTGCGCGACATAGATGGGATGGGGGTGCTGGTAGGTTTAACCGAGATCGGGGAAGTGCATTCATATATCATCGACGAGAATGAGATGATCCCGGTCCCGGGCCGTCTGTTGTACCGGGGCATTGACATAAATGACCTGGTCAAAGGCTTTTGGGCTGAAGACCGCTTTGGTTTTGAAGAAACCGCCTACCTGTTGTTGTTTGGCCGCCTGCCCAGCTCCAACGAATTGACTGATTTCAAGGAACTGTTGGCTGAAAATCAGAACCTGCCGGCTGGTTTCGTCCGGGATGTCATCTTCAAGGCCCCCAGCAAGGATATGATGAATGTGATTTCCAGGGGAGTCTTGTCTCTGTACAGTTATGATGACCATGCCGACGGTATATCCATAAACAATGTGTTGAGGCAATGCCTGCAGCTGATCGCCTTCTTTCCATCATTGGCGGTATACGGCTACCAGGCTTATACCTATTACCACCAGGACAACAGTTTGTTTATCCATAGCCCCCAGCCCGAACTCTCCATCGCCGAAAACATACTTTATATGCTGCGTCCCGACTGCAAGTTTACTCGACTGGAAGCTCGTCTGCTCGATCTGGCCCTGGTCCTTCATGCTGAGCATGGGGGCGGTAATAATTCCACCTTCGTGACCCATGTAGTCACATCATCGGGTACCGATACCTACTCGGTGATAGGGGCGGCTCTGGGCTCGCTGAAGGGTCCCCGGCATGGGGGAGCCAACGCCATGGTTTTGGCCATGTTCGAGGACATTAAAGCCAATGTCAGGGATTGGAACGATGAGGATGAGTTGGAAGCGTACCTGATCAGAATGCTCAACTGCGAGGTGTTTGACCACAAGGGCCTCATATATGGTTTGGGCCATGCAGTCTACTCCATTTCCGATCCCCGGGCTTTGATCCTCAAAGGCGCGGCTCAGCAATTGGCTATAGAGAACGGTTTCGAAGAAGAATTCAATCTGTATGCGAATGTTGAAAGGATCGGCCCCCAAGCTATTGGCAAGGTGCGCCGCATATATAAAGGGGTCAGCGCCAATGTCGATTTCTATTCCGGTTTCGTATACAGAATGCTGGGAATCCCCAAGGAATTATACACACCGCTGTTTGCCATCGCCAGGATCGTAGGCTGGAGTGCCCACCGCATAGAGGAACTGGTCAATGCCGGTAAAATCATCCGGCCAGCCTATAAGAGCGTGGCCCAACGCCAGCCATACGTAGCCTTGCATGAGCGGGGAGTCTAGTTTGTGGCCGGCGGGATCTTCCCGATCAAATAGCTGCGGCCCGGGATTTTCAAATAGTCTATCGTGTGAACGACGGCCAGGCTAACCAGCGAACAAGCAGCGAAAGTCACAGCCAGCTGGATTAGGATAGGAATTTCCTGAAGATATTGACTGGCGATAATGTTTATGTAATAGAGCACCATGGCATGGATGAAATAACACCCGTAAGAATAGCGGCCGTATAGGTTAAGTATCCGGCGCAAGGGATGATAACGGAGAAAGGCGGTCTGGGCCCGGTAAAGGACCGTCAGCAAAGCCGAGGTTATGAAGAATGCCATCACCGGAGTGAGGGGCAGGGTGTAGTTGAAGTTAAACCGGTATATCCCGCTGGAGCCGATCTGACCGGTGGTTACAACCTGGTAAAAGACGAATATGAAGGTCATGAGATATACAAAAGCATTGGTTTTTTGTATATCTTTTGTTATCTGGCGTAATCTGCCCACATATAGACCGGCCATACCGCCCAGCAAAAAGTAGAAAAACCAGCTCAGGAATAACCGGTCGCGGTAGTTCCAGAGGGTAATCGGCCAGGTATTTTGGAGATTAATCATTTGCGGCAGCGGCTGACGCCATAACCACATCAGCCCGATATAAACGAAAAAACTGGCGGTCAGGAAAAAGACCGGCTGGTTTTTGTTCTTCAGGATCAACCACCGAAAGAAGGGAAAGAGCAAGTAAAATTGGATGATGGCTACCATAAACCAGAGGTGGTAGCAGGCCTCCCCGCTCAAGGTAAGCCGGGCGATGGCCGCAAGGGCAGCCGAGGGGTTGGCGAGGATGGCCGGTCCGCCGGACCAGACGAAGTAGATAATCGTCCAGACAAAATAGGGCATGAAGGCCTGGGCGAGACGTTTTTGTATGAATTGGCGGTAATCGAATTCACCTTGGCTGTGGTTGTACAGAAGAACCAATCCGGTTATGGTGATGAACATGGGAACCGCATACCTGATCAGGATCAACAGAAAAGCTGAAATCCAGGCTGAAACTGAATCGAGATCAGGAGCATATATGAAGCCGGCCAGCGAGTGCTGCAGGGCAATGGCCAGGAAAGTCAGCCCCCTGAGGATATCTATTTCGTCAAGGCGATGTTTTTGCATTATGGCGTATTCGCTTTCCTGGCGCCTTTTTCCTGCCGGCCTCCGCAGCAGATTACGGCGAGCCCACCCCGCCAATGAAAAAGCCCGTGCCGAATAGGCACGGGCTTTGGTATACCAACGGTTATTTTTTGTAGAAATCCTCCAAATTACCGAGGCGGGGCAATTCAAAATTCTTGACTGCTTCCAGCACGGATTCTTCCATCATCTTCTGGAAATACAACTGGTTGTTTTTCAACTGGGTGATGAATTCTTCCGCCAGCTTGCCGCTTTCTTCGCTGGCCTTCAGGCCCTGCTCCAGCGAATTTTGAAAGTGCCTTTCCAATTGGTCGTGGTTCCAGGTCATACTACCCATAGCCTGGCTGGCAAAATCCCACAGTTGTTCAGTTGTCTTCTCCCAGGTGACAAACAGTTTCTCCAGATTCTCGATGCTGTTCAAATAAATACACTCCTTTCTAAATTACGGCATGGGGTTCTATTTATTGGGAGCCTTGTCAGAACGTACATAGTATATATATTCTCTTCAGCCTTTTTTATGATAAGTTGACCTGATAATAGTTAGTTAATATTTTCACGAATTGAAGGCGGTCTGTTTATGACGGGGAGACGCTACTTGTGGATTGGGTCAAATCATACTATTATTTAATGTATCCATGCATTAATTAAGGGGCAGGGGGGATAGGCGGTATGGAACTGGAGAAGTGTTTTAATTTTATCCTGACCAAAGCGCAGCGCCATGTCAATCATCTTTTCAAGGTGGAACTGGCTCCCTTCGGTGTTACCCCTGGTCAATATGCGGTCTTGAAGTGCCTGTGGGATGAGGATGCCCAAACGGCCAGGAGGATCGCGGAACGATTGTATCTGGATAGCTCGACGATTACCGGTCTCCTGGATCGGATGGAGCAGAAGGGCTTGATCGAGAAACATTCTGATCCCAAGGACCGCCGTGCCCTGCAGGTAGTACTCACTGAGGAGGGTAAAGGCCTGGAAGTACCGGTTTCCCAGGCTATAGAGGATGCCAACCGCAAAGCTTTGCTGGTTCTGGATGATTTTCGCGGCGAGGATTTGAAAGACATGCTTGATCAGATCAGTGTAGCGGAATAAAATAGCTAATTCGGAGTTTTCCTTGCGGCCATATCTCCCAGTAGTTTGTTCCTTCTACTTATTGCGCCAGGCTCACAGAAATCGATATGTCCGCGGTATAAATAATGCGTTCTGCCGGCTGGTTGGTCATTGCCGACCGTTTGACGCTGGAATGGACCATCGGGGATAAATGCCTTTATGGGGGGCTGGGTTATGGGTTACCGCCAGCATTTTCGTCATTTTCTGCGTTACCGCAAGATCGCCCGGGTTTATCTAAAATATGGGGTGGGCAATGTTATTTACACCCTGGGTCTGGACCGCTTTCTCCCCCGTGCTTCCGTTCAGGCGTTAAGGAAAAATTATCAACCCGAGCACATCAAAGCCATTCGTTATTGCCAGGCGGCTACCGAACTGGGTCCCACCTTCATCAAGATAGGGCAGCTATTCTCGACCCGTCCCGATATTTTTTCCCCGGTGTATATAGAAGAACTTGAAAAATTGCAGGACCGGGTGCAACCCATTTCCTATGAAGAAGTAGTCAAGCAGTTGACCATGGAATTGGGCCATCCGGATGATATCTTTGCCGAGTTCGACCCCGAACCCTTAGCGGCGGCATCCATAGGTCAGGTTCATGTTGCCCGCCTCAAGAGCGGGGAAAGAGTCATCGTAAAAGTACAACGTCCTGATATAGAAAAGACTATGGAAAACGATTTGGAGATACTCATTGAATTGGCTGGAGCGGCCGAGAACCGTTCCGAAGGTCTCAGACGCCTGGGGATGAAGGGCGTCCTGGAGGATTTCGGCCGGCTAATAATGAAGGAACTGGATTTTGACCGGGAGGCGAGGAATACCGAGCGGTTCCAGAAGAACTTCGCCAATGACAAGAGAGTGGTGATCCCCAAGATATACTGGGAATACACCACCCGCCGAGTGTTGACCGAGGACTATATAAAAGGGGTAAAACTGAGCAATATAGAAGAGATAAACGCCCGGGGCTGGGATCGCCACAAAGTAGCCCAACTGGGGACTGACACCTTCCTGACTCAGATTTTACAGCACGGATTTTTCCAAGCTGATCCCCATCCTGGCAATATGCTGATCATAGATGAAGACCATATAGCCTTCATCGACTTTGGACAGGTAAGTTCCCTGAGCGACCTGCGCCTGCAGAACATCGGCGAGCTGCTGATAAGCTTCAGCAACGAGGAGATAGACCGGGCAGTGGCTGCCCTGGAGGATATGGGGATATTGACTGACGACGTTGACTTGGCCACTTTTTATGAGGACTTGGCCGATCTGATGGATGTGGTTGGCTCAGGTAAGATCGGAAATGTTGACATGAATCGCTTGCGCAAGGATTTCCTGGACCTGGCTTATCGGTATAACCTGAAGGTACCCGCCTACTTCACCTCGCTGCTTAAGGCTCTCATTACGATTGAAGGTGTGGGACACAGATTCGATCCCTGTTTCAATTTTAGGAAGAGTCTTGAACCCCTGGTGAGACAGGTGGTGCGCGACCGATTCAAACCGGAAAACGCAGAGAAATTCCTGCGTTACAAATACTATACTAATATCCGCCCGGCCCTTGATCTGCCGGTGGTTATCAACCGTTTTTTGCATAATACCGACCAGGGAAGGCTCAAGATGGGGATGCAGGTCAGCTTCAGCGAACCTGCTCGCCGGAGTATGATCCGGATAGTTAACCAACTTAGTGCCAGCCTCATAATTGCCGGGGGATTGGTGAGCTCGGCTTTGGTTATCCAGTCATCGGAGCCGGAATTTTTCGTGAGCCATTCGGCGGTAGGCATTGTAGGTTTTAGCATCTCCCTGCTGGCTCTGTTGATCTTCGTGATAAGTTTTGTCCGCAAGGGTTAGTTTCACTCTGAGCGGGGACAGGCCTCAACGCGGGCGGTAATCCCGGATGCAGATGTTATTGTCTTCGACATAAGCAACTTCGGGTTGAGGTTGTTTGGAAGCATTGGCCGGTACTATCGATATCTTGTCCCCGATCCGGATTTGCTTGGGGGCCAGATTG
>CAZOMS010000117.1:0-6773 GCA_964580805.1 uncultured Syntrophomonas sp.
CCCCGGTCTCATAGTGGGAGCCCAGCGCGTCATCTTCCGGGTGATAACTTTTTTCGTCTTTGCCTTTATAATCGCTCATTTTTCTTCTCCCCTTACAGGAAGACTGGCTGCCGCTCCCTCAGATTGATATGGCGGCACCGGCGCCATTGTTCCATTAGCACCAACAGTAAATGCACCTGTCCTAATTATTCGCGACAATCCCTCGTTTTCCTGCCTGACAGCCGGAGGCAAGATCTGGATGGGAGGAGATTTTCACTGACCTGGAGGGTGATGGTAGGGCTCCAACCCATGGAGGAGCATTTCTTCATCTTTTATTTTGTTTCCTGCGGTTCCGGTGTTGTACTGCGTTTGCCTTAATATCCAGCGGAGATTAAAATTGAAGGTAACGGACAGGCAAGGGGCGGTGAATGAAGGAGGCCGATATGAACCTGTATGAGGGGCAAATGTACTGGGACCAGACCGTGGTAAATCCATTGAGGTTCGAAAAACTAGGGGCCGGGGCCAAAACCAAAGTCCTGATTGTCGGCGGCGGTATAACTGGCAACCTGTGCGCTCATGCCCTGGCCAAAGCCGGTCTGGAGGTATTGGTGGCCGAGAAGGGACGGGTGGGACGGGGCAGCAGCCTGGCCAATACCGGACTGCTGCAGTATCGGAGCGATAAGATGCTGGTCGATTTTATGGATGACATCGGCCCTGAGCCGGCTTACCTGTTTTATCGGATGTGCCTGGAAGCGATAGATCAGTTAACCGCCCTCAACCATGCCCTGACAGCTCCGACTGATTACCTCTTACGGGATACCATCTATTTTGCCTCCAGCGCGGACGATACAGATCCGCTGCGCCGGGAATATCACTGCCTGAACCGGTATGGTTTCCCGGCTGAACTGCTGGAACGGGAGGAACTCATACAGCGGTACGGGATAGACAGAACGGCCGCACTGCGCACCTGGCATGATGCCGAGGTGAATCCCTACCGGTTGATCCAGGCTTTGGCCCACCGCAACCTGGAACTGGGGGTACGTTACTATGAGAACACCGAATTGGAATTGGACAATATCCAGAGCAATATGGTATTGACCAGGGATGGCCATCCCATCAGCTTCGGCTACCTGATCCTGACCACCGGTTATACCCGCCTGTATAGGATCATTAAGGATAAAGTAATCCCCCGCCGCACCTACGCCTTTTGTTCCGAACCGGTGGGAAAGGCTCCCTGGCCGGATAATGTCATGATCTGGGAGGCCAGGCGGCCCTATCTATACCTGCGCACCACTGCCGACGGTCGGATCATCGCTGGCGGACTGGATGAAGACCGATCCGATCCGGAAACCCGCCCAGACCAAATCAGAGCCAAGGCCAGTCTCATCGCCGATCAGATTGAGTCCTTGTTTCCGTACCTCGAGATAAAGATCGCCTACGCCTGGAACGGACTCTTTTGCGGTTCCACTGACGGGCTCCCTTTTATCGGGCCGGATCCCCATCAGCCTAATTTACTTTATCTGCTCGGTTATGAAGGCAACGGAATGTGCTATTCCATGGCTGGAGCAGCGATACTAACAGATTACATCCAGGGCCGACCCAATCCCTACCAGGCAATCGTGAGACTAGATCGATCTGTTATCCCTATGGCTGTAGAATAGTAAAAAGTAACTCGAAGCCAATACGTTTCATTACGTTTTGTGCCTGAGCGAAGCGAAAGGAATGGATATAAAAATGAAAGTGGCGGCATTCAATGGCAGTCCCCACAAAGACGGCAATACCTACCACGCCCTGAGGATGGTGCTGGAGGAAGTGGAGAAGGAAGGAATCGAGACCGAGATAATCAATGTGGGCAACAAGAGAGTAGCTGGTTGCATCGCCTGTCTCAAGTGCCACAAAAGCAAGGACCAGCGCTGTCACCAGAGCAAGGACAAGGTCAATGACTGGATCCAGAAGATGGTGGAGGCCGACGGTATCATCCTGGGCTCGCCGGTTCATTTCGCTTCAGCCAGTGCTACCATGACCGCCTTCCTGGACCGGGCCTTTTATGTGGCCGGGGCCAATGGGGGACTCTTCCGGCACAAGGTAGGAACCGCGGTGGTGGCGGTACGACGGGCCGGAGCTACGGTTACCCTGGACCAGCTCCATCGTTACCTTCTGTATGCCGAGATGTTCCTGCCCTCTTCCAACTACTGGAATATAACCCATGGCGCTATGCCCGGCGAGGTTCTGCAGGATGCGGAGGGATGCCAGACCATGAGAGTGCTGGGGCGCAACATGGCGTTCCTGATGAAATCGATCCAACGGGTCAAGGATACCATCACCGCACCGCAGCAAGAGCGCAAGGTGTTCACCAACTTCATTCGCTGATGCTGCCGGATTGAATCCTATCAGGGGCAATCTACCCGATGTCCGAACATTCATCCCAGGCTGTACAGTTACCCGCAGGGTAGCTGGCCAGCCTTTTTTCAATGCCGGTAATACGATCCGATTCGAATATTGGCTGCCATCTCCTTGGACACTTTTCGGCTTGATTCCATATGCTTCAGCTCGGATCAGCACACAACAACCGTCGGACCCTTTGCCTGTATTTCGTCCCAATGTGCGCCTGCCTCGATCACGGGTTGATATGGGGGCAAACTGGATTGCCGAGCCGGAAATTAGTAAATTAATGTTGATAGTAAATTACTATTTACTTTTTGCGCCCGGGCAGTCTATACTTTATTGAGTCCACATTTACTTACGAACAGGCAGGTGGGAAAATGACCAAGGTGGAAAAAGTGACCGGCGATCTGCTGGCCTTTTTGGGAACGGTTAAAAACGAATTCTTCAGGCCGATGGAGCAGATGACCCGCAACCGGCTGAGTCCCTCCCAGTTCCATACCCTGACCATCCTCTACCGGCGCAGTTCCCTTCCCATGTCCGAGCTGGCCGGCCACTTAAAGATATCCAAGCAGCAATTGACGCCTCTGATTGCTAAAATGGCCGAATGCGGTCTTCTGGAACGCAAACCGGACGATGCTGACCGGCGCATCATCCGTCTGGAAATAACCGAACCGGGACGTGATACATACCGGGCCATATTCAGCGAGCTTAGGCACAAACTGATCGACAGACTCGGCCTGCTGCCCGAGGAGAGTCTGAATGAATTGGAGGTCCTGCTGGAACGCATGAACCTGATTTTATTCCAAAACAGCCAGAGGAGGCGGGAGAATGGATAAGAAAATCAAGAAATACCTGGTCATTACCGGAATTGCCATAATCGCCGCCGGGCTCCTGGGACTGGGCTACTATTATTACCAGACCATTAACTACTTTTCCACCCAGAACGCCTCAGTATCGGCGGATATGATCACCTTAACCCCGGAAATAACCGGCAAATTGCTGGAATGGAACGTCGAGACCGGTGATGAGGTCAAAGCGGGGCAGGTGCTGGGCCGCCAGGATGTCAGCGCCTTGGTTTCCACTACCGCATTGAATCCTGCCAGCCTGGCCAACTCAGCCGACACTCTGGTGGCCAAGGCGGATATAAAATCACCCATCGACGGCAAGATCATTCTTTCCAATGTGGTGCGGGGCCAGGTTTTAAGCCCGGGAATGGAGATTGCCACGGTTGCTGACAGCATCCACCCCTATATTAAAGCCAACATAGAAGAAACCGACATCTTCCACATCCAGACCGGCCAGGCAGTGGACATCACCTTGGACGCTTATCCCCGCCATAAACTTACCGGCTACGTCGACAGTGTCGGCCTGGCCACCAACAGCGCCCTGGGTACCACCTTGTCGCTCAATACCAGCGGAACTTACTCCAAGGTCACCCAGCTGATCCCGGTCCGGATTGTCATAACCAATGCTGCGGATATGGTCTTGATGCCTGGCATGAACGCCACTGTCAAGATCCATATCAATTAGGGGAGGAATGGAAATGAAAGCCAAAGGCCACCTTTTTATCATAGCTGTATTAACAATATCGTTCTTGACCTCCCTGACGGGCTGCGCCACCCAGAAGACCAGCCCTAACCAGTTGGTTACCGTCGCCGCAGCCGCTGCCGGCGAGGTGGAAAGCCACTTGGAGTTGGGCGGGGTACTGCTGCCCATCCAAACCGCCGATATATCCAGCCGCATAACCGGCCAAGTGATCTCCCTGCCCCATAAGGCAGGTGATCAAATCAAAAGCGGCGACGTCCTGATGGTTCTCGATACCCAAGCCCTGCGGGGGCAATTGATACAGGCAGAGGCCAACTACAAAGCCGCTCAGGCGGCGGTTGAAGCAGCTGAAAACTCGGCCTTGATCAGCAAAACCAATCTGGACGCGGCTCAAACCAACTTAGAACGCCTTCAAGCCTTGTTTAACGCCGGCGGGGCATCCCAAAGCCAGTTGTATGAAACCCGCGACAAGCTCACTATCGCCCAGCAGCAATATAAAACCGCTTCCGGACCGACCCTGGCCCAAGGCAGAGCCTCAGCGGAGGCGGCTTATGCCACCGTCCGGAACTACCAGATCCAGATCGAAAACAGCACTATCCAGGCCCCCATCAGTGGAGTAATGGTGACCCAAAACGTCAACATCGGTCAGGTGGTAACAGCTGGCGCCACGGTTATATCGTTAGCCGATACATCGACTTTAAAACTAAAGAGCACCATCCCCCAGGATCAGTTGCTCTTCCTTTCCCCCGGACAGGAAATGAAGGTCATGGTCGACAGTTATTCCGGCACCATTTTCAAGGGTTTGGTAACTTCGCTGGGACCGATGGCGGTCAGCACCGGTCAGGTATTTCCGGTGGAAATATCCCTGGTCAATGACGGGGGACTGATGCCGGGTCTTTCCGCTCACAGCACTTTGACCAGCAAAGCAGCCGGATTAGTGGTCCCCAAAGAGGCAATCCGGCAGAGCGATAATAAGAGCTTCGTATTTGTGGTTCAGGACAATAAAGCCTGGCAGAGAGAAGTCACCACCGGCTTATTCGATGATCGGGACATAATAATAATTGCCGGCCTTAGCGAAGGCGAAAGAGTGGCGGCGACCAATGTCAGCCAACTGAGCGACGGGGAAGCCGTCGATGCCAGATAGTCTAATCCTTTTCCAGTTGACCTATCCCGCACACGGAGAATATCGATGCTGAAATTGTTCCGGGTCTTACGCCCCTATTATCTGCAATTGGCCGGAGTGGTCATAGTACTGTTCGGCCAGGCTATGGCAGAGTTGTCCCTGCCCACCCTTATGGCTGACGTGGTCAATAACGGGATGATGAAAGGCGACAACCACTACATCATTACCTTCGGAGCCTATATGCTGCTGGTGGCCCTGGCCAGCACTTGCTTTTCGATAATGGCCAGTTTCCTGTCATCCATAATAGGAATGAGCTTCGGACGTGATGTCCGCAACCTGGTCTTTACCCATGTGGAGAATTTCTCCCTGACCGAATTTGATAAGATCGGCACCGCTTCATTGATCACCCGGACCACCAACGATATAACCCAAGTGCAGACACTCCTGGTGATGGGGCTGCGGTTTATGGTCTATTCACCTCTCATGTGCATCGGCGGGATCGTCATGGCCCTGAGCAAGGACCGCAGCCTGGCGTGGATACTGGTGGTGGTGCTGCCCCTGATGCTGCTTCTGATCGCCGGGGTAGCCAGTTTTATTGTTCCCCTGTTCCGAACCATTCAGGCCAAGCTGGACAAGGTCAATCTGGTATTGCGGGAAAACCTCACCGGTATACGGGTCATCCGCGCGTTCAACCGCCTGGCACGGGAACGTCGGCGCTTCGACCAGGCCAACCTCGATTTGACCGACACCTCCATCAAGGTCAACAAGATTATGGCTGCCATGCAGCCGATTATGATTATCCTGATGAATATGACCTCAGTCGCCATCATCTGGTTCGGCGGGATCCGCATCAGCCAGAATACCAGCAACATCGGAGATATGATGGCGTTTATGCAGTACGCCATCCAGATCATGTTCTCCATCATAATGGTAACCATATTGTTCTTCATGATCCCCCGGGCCCAAGCCTCGGCGGTTCGCATCAACGAGGTTCTGGATACCCCGGCCGAGATCCTGGATCCCGAGGATCCCCGGACTCCCTCCGGGCGTCCGGCCACGGTGGAGTTCCGGGATGTGACCTTCTCCTACCCGGGTGAAGATGAACACGAACCGGCCCTCAGCCGCATTTCTTTCGCCTTGCAGCCCGGCGATTTCACCGCCATTATTGGCGGTACCGGTTCCGGCAAGTCCACGCTGATCAACCTGATCTCCCGGTTCTACGATGTGGACAGCGGGTCGGTACTGGTTGACGGGATCGACGTGCGGCAGATGACCCAGTTGGATCTCCGCTCCCGGATAGGATTTGTCCCTCAGACCCCGATTATCTTCAGCGGTACTATCGCCGACAATATCCGCTACGGCAAAAAAGACGCCACTGAAGCGGAGGTTCGCCACGCGGCCCAGGTGGCCCAGGCTCATGAGTTTATCGCTGCCCTGGCAGATGGATACAATTCCGAAATCGCCCAGGGCGGTACCAACCTCTCCGGGGGGCAGAAACAGCGTCTCTCCATAGCCCGGGCTCTGGTCCGCCAACCCGAGATCTATATCCTGGACGACAGTTTCTCCGCCCTGGACTTCAAGACCGACGCCCGCCTGCGGGCAGCATTGAAGGAGGAGACTGAGGACGCCACCGTGATTATCGTAGCCCAACGGGTCAGCACGGTCATGAACGCCGACCGGATCATAGTATTGGACGACGGCGAAATGGTGGGGATGGGCACTCATAAGGAACTTATGTCCA
>CAZOMS010000118.1:0-1598 GCA_964580805.1 uncultured Syntrophomonas sp.
GCAGCGGTTTTCGCATCTCCCATTGGTTCCACCACCGCCCCTACCAGTTTGTATATCAAACCCAGCGCGGCAATCTTCAATACCGGAAAAATGATGATCCCCAGGATGGAGAGAGCAGCGAAGATCCCCAGGGCATCCTTGAGCATCACCACATAACCGGCGGCCACTTCCACCGTGTCCCCCACCATTTTGCCGACAATCGGGATGGCGTTGTCGGTAACGAAACGGGTGGTGCGCAGGGCTACTTTATCCAAAACCGAGGCATATAATGAACGCAGGGTAAGCACCCCGACAAAGACTGTCATCAGAAATCCGAGGGTTATTTGTGCCATCTGGGAGCAGAAGCGAGCCAGTCTTTCCACCTTGACCGTTTCCGACAGTTGATTGGCCAGGCTCAGCACTGCGGACATTATGATCAACGGGAAGACTACGTTTTTTATAGCATTGCCGAAGACGGTGGCCACCATCATCAGCAGAGGGAACAGCATGGCTGAGGCATTCAGATTGCCCAGTCCGGCTACCAGGGCCATCATTGGGGGCAGAACCCCCATCATGAAGTCGGTCATGTTGCTGATGGTTTGCTTACCTATCCCCAGGGCTACTCTGAAACTGCCCAAGGCCAGAGCGCACATAGCTAAAAAACACACCAGGTAGGAAAGCCGGCCGATCCCGGAAGCAAATGATGTCTGCAGGTTTATCAGCAAGGCCGCCAGGACTGATAAGATAATGAGCTTGGACAGCAGGCTGGAATTGGCCAGGATCTCTTTAAACAGAAACTGGATTATGGTCCCGGTGATCTGCCCGAAATCAAACTGCCAGTCGCCCTTGACAAAGTCGGCCAGCCATTCCCGCACACTCTTACCTGTGAGGAAAGGATCCATTTCGTCTTCGACATGGTTGCGGAATTCCTCCAGATCCTGCAAATCAAGGCTTTCCATGGTGTCCTGGACTGAAAAAGCCGGAGCGGCTGGTTCGGAGGCAGCCGCCGCTATGCCCGGGCTGAATGATACCAGACAAACCGCCAGTATAAGTAAGCTGATTCTTGTGATCAAGTGCCATCACCTGCTGATTCGTTATTATCCCGGCATCAATTCCAGGAGCGATTCCAGTATGGCCACCAGGATGGGCAAGGCCAGTACCGCAATAATTATCTTGGCCGCGAATTCAATCTTCTTGGCCACTGCCTGTTCACCCGCATCCTGGCAGATGACGGCGGCAAACTCACCCAGGTAGGCAACTCCCATGATTTTAAGCACAGTGCTGAAAAAAAAGTTGTTGATGCCGGCCTTTTGAGTCATTTCCTTCAGTATGTCGATTATGGCTGACAATTTATCCAGCATAGATATAAATATAATCACACCGAAGGCCAGGCTGAGCAGGACTGCCATAACCGGTTTTTCCTGCCTCAGCAACATCAAAAATACGGTCGTGACCAGAGCTAGTCCAATGACTTGAGCTATATCCATATCAACGTCCCCTTCCGAGACCGCGTGCTACAGAGCGAATACCGCACGTACGGTTGTGAAAAGCTGATTCATCAATTGCACGACCATAATCAGAACTACCACAACTCCGGCCAGGGTCAGCATTTCCGCCTG
>CAZOMS010000118.1:1698-4279 GCA_964580805.1 uncultured Syntrophomonas sp.
GCACGACCATAATCAGAACTACCACAACTCCGGCCAGGGTCAGCATTTCCGCCTGCTCCTGCTTCTGAGCCTGCTTCAGAACAATGCATAGAACCGATATCAAAATACCTATGCCGGCAATACGGAAGAGAATATCAATGTTCATTGTGTCTTTCCTCCTATTATTTTTACCCGGACCGGTTTGCCATTGCCCTCTCCTGCCCTGTTATGCGATCATGATGGGACTCAGAGCAGCAACAAGACCACGGTGGCGCCAAAAGCAAAACCCCCATAGACCCTTAGTTTGCGCCCGTTGTCTTCTTCAAGCCGGGCCCGGTCTTCCTGCACCTTCAGTTGCTCCTGAACCATGGTCAGCAGTTTCACCTGTTCCTCCCCCCCGGACATACCCAGTTGCGGTGCCATTACGAGCAGTAATTCCAGGTCCTGGTCATTGAGTTCGGTCTGTTGGTAAAGAGAACGCAGATTGTGCTGCCAGGCCTCATTTATAGTGATGCCCTCCCGGGTTTGCAGATCCTGGCTGGTACTGGCAAACAGGCTTCGGGCTGGTTCAGCCGCACCCAGCGCTGCGCGGCTCAGAGCAGCTGGTAAAGGAGTGCGGAGATAGTTGATTTCCTTCTCCAGACAGGCGAGAGCCAACCTCATGTTGAGGAGCTGCTCCACTCTTTTACGGAGGCGGTTGGCACTCATCAGCCCATAGCAGCCACAACCACCTATAATCAATATGACTCCCAGCAATTTAGGCCAAAACATCAATAATCCCACCTGATCATGTTATCTATCGTACCCGGCCCCTTGCGCCGGGATAAAACCACCCCATTCGCAAAGGCCTTGGAATCCAGCAGTTCCCTGACCAAGGGGCGTTTTCTTACTTCATCGACATCACGCCCGTGGATACTAGTGACCACACTTACACCGGCATTGACACAATCGCTGATCGCATCTATATCCTCGCGTCGACCTATTTCATCGGTAACGATGACCTGGGGACCCAACGAGCGTATCGCCATTATCATGCCAGCTGCTTTGGGGCAGCCATCCAGTACGTCGGTGCGGGGACCGACATCCATCTGGGCCTGGCCCTGATAGGTCCCGGCAAGTTCGGAACGCTCATCCACAATCACCACATTACAACCCCGATGGGAGGCCGTACCGTTTGATAATATCCGGGCCAGATCCCTTAGAATGGTGGTTTTACCACAGCGGGGCGGTGATATCAAAAGAGTGTTGGCGGGAGGCCAATCCCGGGCCCCTACAAATCGCACGATTCCTTCCGCACAGCCCGGCACCTCACGGGCGATCCGGAAGGATACCCCGGAGAAGTTCTTCATCGTCCTGACCTGGTTGCCGGACAATACCGTCTGACCGGCCAGTCCCACCCGGTGGCCCCCGGGGATAGTGATGAAGCCCCGGCCAATATCGTCTTCAAACGCATACAGGGAATTATCACTGATGGATGCCACCGTACGCTGGATGTCTTCTGTGCTGACCGTGTATCCAGTGGTCAGCTCCGAGTCCAGACTGCCCCGCATGTCCAGGGCAAAGTCCTTTTCTCCAATTCTCAGGCACAGTGGTTTCCCCTGCCGCAGACGGATTTCTTCCAGGTTGGAATAATGCTTGTCATCCAAGTTGAGAAAAAGACTCCTTATCGTGGCGGGGAGAAATAGCAATATATCTTTCCGGACCAGATCACCTTGTGTCACCGCTCTGCCCCCCATCCTCAATCATTCGGTGTTGATCATGCTGTCTATCACAATCACTAATAAATATTGGACCGGGCAGAAAAATATACCAAAACAAGCGCATAAAAAAGAGGAAACTCATTACGAGCTTCCCCTGCCGACGGCTAAAAAGGCTTATGACGTTAATACCGAATGCCCTTTCACTCGGCGTACCTCATGCACGCCTCAACCACGGGCATCTCCATGGCCTTGCTCCAAGTCCTTTTTCTGTTCGCCAAACTATGAACTACTTTGGCAAACTCAGGAGAATTCATTCCCCTGGTTAGGGCGTAGGACGGGAGCTTTCCAGTCCCATATCCTCATCCACGGGCAGATGCTGGTAATCGAAAGCCCCATCATTTATAAACACCGTTTCATTACAATTGGGGCAGATTATATCGATTATGTCTTCGTCCTCAAAACTATCGGTCTCCACATAAAGCTGTTCGCCGCAATGGCTGCAATCTATCTCCAGATATTCTTCTCCGGCAACGATTTCTTCCAAATCCAGGAGGTCATCATCAACGCATTCTATATAACTGTGCATCTGTTCCAGTTCCGCCTGCAAAGCACAGATCTCGTCAGCCATCTCATTCAGTACGGCCAACATGCCGGATATGATTTTCCCCTGCGGGCTGCCTTCAATAATGGTCAAACCCTCACTCAAACCCTGCAGATAACTGACCTTCTCGATTATACTCTGCAAATTTAAATCCCCCTTCTTTCATAATCAATAAAGCTTTTGACTGACTTTATTATTAGTTTAAAAAGGAGGAAATAAACTTGTTTTCAAAAATTCAATTGGGTCGATTCTATACTCTTTCCATGTACTCCCCGGTCCTGGTATCGATGCGCAACCGGTC
>CAZOMS010000118.1:4379-6756 GCA_964580805.1 uncultured Syntrophomonas sp.
ATGGGCCCGATGTAATTTTTCACCGCCCCGGAAGGTCTTCTCCACCACTCCCCCGGATTTGACATTCTTCAGTTTGGCACGGACGAAAGCCGCCCCTTTGCCAGGCTTGACATGCTGGAAATCTACCACCTGATATACTTGTCCTTCCAGTTCCACAGTAACACCGGTCTTGAAGTCATTAACCGAGATCATCGTATCCCTCCATCAAATAATTAATAGCTCTTTTCCTGAAGCCGTAATGACTTCGCACCCATCGTGCTGCACTATGACGGTGTCCTCTATCCTTATACCGCCCCACCCGGGTATGTATACTCCTGGCTCCACCGTCACCACCATGTTCTCTTCCAGCACTTCGTCGGAATGACTGGACAGACTGGGAGCCTCATGGATCTCCAGACCTACCCCATGCCCGGTACTGTGCAGGAAGTAATCATCCATTCCATGTCGGGCCAGTTCAAGTCTGACCAATTGGTCCACCGTCTGAGCCTTGACCCCGGCCTTTATACTGGCAACCCCCTTTTGCTGGGCTTCCAATACCATGCTGTAGACCTCCCGCAATCGGGAAGAAGCCTGGCCAATCACTATGGTCCTGGTCATATCCCCGGCATATCCCTGGTAGAAGCCACCAAAATCCATGGTCAGCATATCACCGTTCAGCAGCTGCCGCGGGCTTGGCTGGCCATGGGGCAGGGCCGCGTTTTCGCCGGCCACGGCGATGGTCGGAAAGGCTTCCCCGCTGCATCCCAATTCTTTTAGGTAACTGGCGATCCGGTTGGCCACCTGGACCTCACTCCAACCGGGCTGGATTTCACGGCTAATGCGTTGGAAAACCTCATCTCCAACCCGGGCGGCCGATCTCAGCCGGCCCAGTTCAAAGGCATCCTTGTGCCGGCGCAGCCCTTCTATAATGTTCTCTTGGGGTGATAACCGGGCCTTAAGGGCCGACTGCAGGCGGAGGAACAGACCATGGGTCACATGATGACTTTCCACCGCCAGGCTATTATATTTATCGCAAATAGCTGCCAGGCTGTCAAGCCCGCCGCCCTGGACCCTAACCAACTCCCAACCGGTGCATTCCCGTTCCACCTGTTCCAAATAACGGCCGTCGGTCACAATGTACCTATCTGTCGGGCCGACCACCAATCGAGCGTCGCTGCCTCCGGTGAAACCGGATAGATAAAAGATATTTTCCGGCTTGGTTACCAGAAAGGCATCCAACTGGTCGACCTCCAGGAACTGCCGCAATTTTGCTGTTCTTTGCTCCAACATAGTCAGTTGCTCCATCCTGTGTTCACGATTTTGCCATCTTGCTGGCGGCCTCCAGAGCCAGCCGATAGCCCAAAGGACCCAGGCCGAAGATCCCGCCCACCGCCAG
This sequence comes from uncultured Syntrophomonas sp., assembly GCA_964580805.1. Taxonomy (GTDB): domain Bacteria; phylum Bacillota; class Syntrophomonadia; order Syntrophomonadales; family Syntrophomonadaceae; genus PHAA01. The sequence goes on from CAZOMS010000118.1 coordinate 5,755, forward strand.
CGGGGAGATAAGTGACCGGTGTCGGAAAGACTCCCGGCTGTATATGTTGGACAGATGGACCTCGATCACTGGAATCTGCACCGTTTTGAGGGCATCATAAAGGGCAATGCTGTAATGGCTGTAAGCTCCGGGGTTGATGATAATAAAGTCCACCAACCCATAGGCCTTATGTATCTTGTCTACCAATTCCCCCTCATGGTTGGACTGGAAGAATTCTATGACTATCCCTGCTTCGTCGGCCCGGGCCTGCAAGTCCGCATTTATTTCCTCCAGACTGGCGCTGCCGTAGATCTGCTGCTCCCTGACCCCCAGCATGTTCAAATTGGGTCCATTGATAACCCATATTGTGGCCACCCGATTTCCTCCCCTCTAATTACCGGCTATATTAAGGCTTCGGCATCGCAGCGATGGCGCGGCCTTGCTGCCATAAAACCGCCAGTCGCTGCCGACCCCATCTACCTCCAACAGCAAATCCAGCAGATTACCGGCTATGGTAATACCCCTTACCGGATAGGTAAGCTGACCGCACTCTATCATTATACCGGCGGCTCCCAGTGAAAAATCCCCGGTGATGGAATTGGCGGTATGCATCCCCATAATTTCGGTTACATACAGTCCCTTTTCCAGGTCCTCCCATAATGCCGGCAGCGATGTCGAACCTGGGGCCACCATCAGACTGGTGCTCCCCACCATCGGCAGGCTGCGGAAAGACCGGACCGCATTGCCGGTCGATCGGGCCCCCGATTTTCGGGCGGTATAGGTATCATACAAAAAACCCTTTAGAATGCCATCCTCCATTACCACGGTCCGAGTCGACGGTATCCCTTCACCATCAAAGGGGAAACCGGCCACCCCCTCATCGCAAGCAGCATCATCTGCCACCATCAACAACGGGGAGACCACCTTTTGGCCCACCTTGCCCGCCAACATGGACTTGCCTTTCAGTACATTGTCAGCCTGGATAGATACCGACAATAAGCCCAGGAATCGCGCGGTTATTTG
>CAZOMS010000119.1:0-6705 GCA_964580805.1 uncultured Syntrophomonas sp.
GAGCAGATGCGGAAATCACAGGCCATGGCCAATTCACACCCGCCGCCGAGGGCAAAACCGTTGATGGCAGCTATTACCGGTTTTTCAATGGTCTCGATCAGCGAGAAGACGCCCTGGCCCAATATACCAAACTCCCTGGCCTGCATGGCATTTATGTCCAACATATAGGTGATATCAGCGCCGGCGACAAATGATTTGTCGCCAGCTCCTTTGATTATCATCACCGCAGTGTCAGGATCATCGCGGAAAACTTCGACCGCCGCCTTAATGTCCAACAAAGTGTCCCGATTGAGAGCGTTCAGTGCCTTGGGGCGGTTAATAGTCAAAATGGCCACATTATCGACGTTATCCAGCAACACATTGGCGAACTCCATTTCTATCCCTCCCTTGGCCTAGTCTTCATGGACCTATTTGCTGTAATCGAATATTCCCTTGCCGGTTTTACGTCCCAGCCACCCTGCCTGAACATACTGTTTCAGGAGGGGGGAGGGGCGGTATTTGGGATCGCCATAGCCGGTGTACATGACATTGAGGATCGCCAGTACGGTATCCAGCCCGATCAGGTCGGCCAGCGCACAGGGGCCCATGGGATGGTTCATGCCTAGTTTCATGATGTTGTCAATGTTTTCGGCTGGGGCTACACCCTCGTAGAGTTCCCACAAAGCTTCGTTGATCATTACCTGCAGGACCCGGTTGGAAATGAAACCAGGAACGTCCTTACACCAGACCGGGGTTTTGCCCATCTTGATGGAGGCTTCCTCGATGGTATTGTATACTTCATCGGTGGTTGCCAGGCCGCGGATTACTTCGACCAGTTTCATGACCGGAACCGGATTCATGAAGTGCATGCCGATTACCTGCCCGGGGCGTTTGGTGACTGCTGCGATCTGGGTAATAGGCAGGGAAGAAGTGTTGCTGGCCAGGATGGCGTGGGGAGGGGCGATCCGATCCAGCTCTTCAAAGACCTTTTTCTTGATGTCGAAATTCTCGACGATGGCTTCCACGACCAGGTCGCAATCAGCGGCATCCTCCAGGCTGATGGAAGGTTTAATTCTGCCAAAGACAGCGTCCGCGTCTTCCTGGGACCGTTTACCCTTTTCAACCTCGCGGGAAAGATTCTTTTTAATTAAAGCCAAGCCCTTGTCGACCAGGTCCATGTTAATGTCATACTGGATGGTGTCAAATCCTGCCTGGGCTGAAACCTGAGCAATGCCGCCGCCCATCTGTCCGGCCCCGATAACCATTACCTTTTTGATTTCCATATCTCTTTCCTCCTCAAAATGATTTTGATTTTATTGATATCGGTATTTTATGGCTCAACGTAAATCAGCATGGCGTCGCCCTGAGCATGACCGGAGCATATTCCGCACACGCCATAGCCGCCGCCCCGGCGGTTCAGTTCATAACCCAAAGTCATTAGAATCCGGGCTCCGGAAGAGCCAATCGGATGTCCATAGGCGATGGCCGAACCGTTAACATTTACTTTGTTGATCATATCTTCTTCGCTCATGCCCAGGACTTTCATACAACTGGTCAGAACCACTGCAGCAAATGCTTCATTAGCCTCCACCAGCTTTATATCATCAGCGGTGAGTCCATTTTGATCCAGCACTTTCTTGATGGAGAGACCCGGAACAGTGGCTATATCCTTGGTCCACTGGGATACCTCGGCGTAGTCAACGATCGTGAACAGGGGTTTAAGACCCAATTCATCAGCTTTCTCACGGCTCATCAACATTACTGCGCTGCCACCGTCATTGACTCCGGGGGCATTCCCGGCAGTTACGCCGCCTGGCGCGCCGCCACAGGGGCTCTTATGGTTGAAAACGGGGGGTAATTTGGCTAAAGCTTCAATTGTGGTGCCGGGCCGAGGACCTTCATCCTGGGACATGACATCTTTGCCTTTTTTAATCTCAACCGGGAAGAGCTCATCGTTTAAGCGGCCGGCAGCCATAGCATCAACCGCCCGGGTTTGGGACAGGTAGGCCCACCAATCCATTTTTTCTCTGGTGATGCCGTACTCATCGGATACTTCAGAACCATGCACTGCCATGTGCCGTTGGTAGAAAGCATCCCACAGTCCATCGTAGACCATCAGGTCTACCAATTTGCCATTGGGAAGACCCATCCGCTCGCCAAATCTATGCTCAGGCATAGCCCAGGGCACATTGCTCATACTTTCCATGCCGCCGGCAATCACTATTTCAGCCCGGCCGATCTTGATCAATTGCACTCCCAGATCGACAGTCTTGATACCGGAAGAACATACTTTATTGATGGTGATGGAAGGCACCGATTCCGGCAGGCCAGCCAGTATGGTTGCCTGGCGGCTGGGTACCTGTCCGACGCCGGCGGGTACGACTTCACCCATGTACACATAGTCAACATCTTCACCCTTGACTTTTCCTTCAACCCGGCGCATGACTTCCTTTATAGCCAGAGCGCCCAGTTGCGGTGCATCATATTCTTTTAACTTGCCACCAAACACACCATAAGGAGTCCGTGCTGCTGCCACGCAAACGACCTCCCGGAGCTTGGCATATGGATTGTCCAATTTCCGGCCCATACCTGAGAAGTCGCATTTTCTTTCCCCGGGTGCTGTCATGGGTACTGTTTTGGGATAATCAGACCTTTTGATATCGAGTTTCTGAACAAAATCTGACATTCTCTCTTCCTCCTTAAAATCTTTTGCTTGAGTGCTCGAACAAAATGGTTTTTACCGTGGCTTGAACCGACCACCTCCCCTATGTAGATAAAAATAACCCCGCAGACGTATTTGTCTGGCGGGGCTCAAAGGCTCTCTTACAGATTTTATCAGCGATATGTAGTTGGGTTGGTTCTGCTTTAGATCGAACTGGCGGCGCTAAGCGAATCCTTGAGTATTTCCGTTAATACAACTGTGTCACGCAGACAATTCTTTGACCCGCAGCGCGGGCACTTGATCTCTAATTGTCGGCATTCCAGGTATTTCCCTAAAAGCTTGTGGCATTTTTGGCACCGGAAATCCTTCAATATAATCTCAATCACTCTCCCTAACCCCTGATCCTCCCGACAACTCCTCACGGATACATCTATATTGTTATTAAGCAAGTATCATGCCATGATCAGGGATTTTTTTAAAGTGCCCCAATATACAGGGCTGATCGGATAAAAAAAAGGAAAGTGGCTGATTGTCCTTCGTCATTTTGTTGCAGACATGCATCGAGCTGTCTATGCAATGTTGACCGCGGAATGGATAATCCTGAACATATCGATGAGTTGTCTCGTGTAACAAAGCGTGCAAGACCAATAGCGGACGTTCTCTGGAAATCTGTCGGGCTCTTTTTAGAATTATTGCGTTGCGCGGGTGCATCTAAAAAATGATGCAGCCGCGCAACGCAAAGTTGCATTGATGCATCATACAATTGAATACTTTATTGTTCTTTGCTATGTGATATACCATATTTGGCTGCTTTTCTTACCACCGTCGATGCGTCCACCTTTAACGCTGTGGCCATCTGCCGGGTGGTGCGGTATTGTTGATAGGCTTTCTGCAGAATTTGCTTCTCTACATTCTCTACTGCATCTTGAAGGGGTATGATACCGGAGACCGTTACCTCAGGATTTATAGGAAGGGAGTTCAACAGAAATGCCGGTAGGTCATCAACGGTCAGAAGATCCTTGGTACCGACAACGATCAATCTCTCGATCAGGTTTTCCAACTCTCTTACGTTGCCAGGCCAATTATAACCCATAAAAATCTCTACTACTTCGGGGGCAAAACGGCGGTTGAGCTTGTGTTTGCGGTTGTATAGCTTGGTGAAATGAGAAACCAGGGGAGGAATATCCTCGATCCTGTCCCGCAGGGGGGGGACATTGATGGGGACCACATTAAGACGATAGTAAAGATCCTCCCGAAATAGTTTTTTCTCCACCAGCTCCAGCAGATTGTGATTGGTGCCGGTAACTATCCTGGCATCAACATGCAGAGGTTTGGTACCGCCGACGCGGACAATCTCCTTGTTTTGCAGCACCCGCAACAGTTTGACCTGTAGATTGAAGGGCAGATCGCCGATCTCATCCAAAAACAGCGTTCCTCCCGCGGCCAACTGGAAAAAACCCGGTTTGCCCTCTTTCTTGGCCCCGGTAAAAGCACCATAATCATAACCAAACAGTTCCGATTCAAGCAGCGTCTCCGGAATCGCCCCGCAGTTGACCTTTATGAAGGGTTGGTCCCGGCGGCTGCTGTTGTTGTGGATTACCTCGGCTATAAGTTCCTTGCCGGTACCAGATTCGCCCGTGATCAAAATGGTGGAATCAAACTGAGCCAGCCTGATCACCGTGGAAAGCAGAGTAATCATGCGATTGGAATTGGTAACTATATTGTCGGAACCGACATATTGCAATTTCAAGGTGCGCAGCTGGGATTCATAGTGCTGGCTTAGGCCTTCAACCTCTTCCAGCTTTTGTCTTAGGGCGTTGAGTTCGGTTATATCACGGACGTTGCTGACCACCCGGAAGATGTTGCCGGTATCATCGAAAACCGGGTTGCCGGTGGCCAATGTCATTTTGCCGGTACGCATCTCCTGGCTGATGGTTACCGGACTGCGCTTCTGCAGGACCAGAGCCGTGACCGATTCGGAGACGATTCCTTCCGACTCAATGGTGGCAACGTTTTTGCCAATGAATTCGTCGGCGCTGATGCCGGTGATCCTCTCATAAGCTTTATTAAGGCGAAGGGTGATTCCACTTCCATCGGTAATATATAAGCCGTCAAAAGAAGAGTCGATAATGGCGTCCAGTTCCCGGTTGAGTTCCTTGAAGCGTTCCAACTCCCGTGAAACGTTCTCCAATTCAGATACATCCAGGAGCACCGCTACCACCCCGACAATTTCTCCTTCCTTAATAATAGGAGAACGATTGGATAGAAACTGATGGCCCCTCAAATTAATTTTTCTAAGTGGTTCAGCTACGCCGCTATCGATTACGCGGGTAAGGTCGCTTTCGGGCAGGACATCTTGGATGTGACGCCCCGTGACCTCTGCGGCTTTATACCCCAGAATTCTTTCCGCGGCGGCATTCCAGACCTTGATCAAGCCCTTGTGGTCAATCGATACGATCACATTATGAGCCGAATTTATAATGGCATCCAATTCCAGCGAGATATTCTGATACGAATTAAAGAAGGCCTTGGCGATATCGCCGCGGGTACAAATGCCCACGATCCGTCCCCGGTCGTCAACAACCGGTAAGCGGGGCACAGTAGCGTTGACTACATCACCGAATTCATCCTCCGGATGTCCGATGAGCAGATCGGTGCTCATCATTTGCGCCACCGGACGATCAAAATCCCGGTCTCCGTTAACTACCCGATATATATGTGTCTTGGTGAACAGGCCTATCAATTCACCGTTCCCATCCACCACGGGCGCGCCATCGATTTTATGCTCCATAAAAATGATGGCTGCCTCTCCGACTGTCTGATCAGGATGAAGGTTGATTGGATCAGGGGTCATAATCTCTCGAATCTTCATTCCATGCCACCACCTTGGCTTCAATTTAGCATATGGTTTTGGATAATGCACGGGTTTTATCTTCCTGCCCGGGGGGAGTCGAGATTCGCATTATAAATCAAAGACTATTGTACAATATATATGATTAAGACCTGTAAACAATCCAATCCAAATCATACATAAAAGAAGATCTGCGGTAATAATCAACTTTCTTGCCAACCCATATTTAAGTGTGATATATTATCTGTTGATGATTTCGCACGCCAGCCGACCGCAGGGAGTGTGCTCGTTAAGAGTTTCCCGGTGGAATGAAGCTTGCGGAGGACTAAAACAATAGGAGGTAATAGAATGTCGGTAATTACTATGAAGCAATTACTGGAGGCTGGTGTTCACTTCGGGCATCAGACCAGGAGATGGAACCCCAAGATGGACCGTTACATTTACATGGAGAGGAACGGTATTTACATTATCGATCTCCAGCAGACGGTCAAAAAATTTGATGAAGCTTATGCTTTCATCAAAGAGACGGTAGCCGAAGGCAAGGGCATCCTTTTTGTCGGGACCAAGAAGCAGGCCCAGGAGACCATCAAGGATGAAGCCAGAAGATGTGAGATGTTTTTTGTAAATCAACGCTGGCTGGGCGGCATGCTGACCAACTACAAAACCATCCGCAAAAGGGTCATGAGGCTCAAAGAATTGGAGCGGATGGAAGCGGAAGGAGCTTTTGAAGTTCTAACCAAGAAAGAAGTAGCCAAGCTGAGAAATGAGCGCGAAAGACTGGAGAGATTCCTGGGTGGCATAAAAGATATGGACAAATTGCCCGGAGCCGTGTATGTGGTGGACCCCCGCAAAGAAAAGATTGCGGTAGCAGAAGCCCGTAAGCTGAATATTCCCGTGGTGGCTATTGTTGATACCAACTGCGACCCGGATGAGATCGACTATGTCATACCAGGCAACGATGACGCCATCAGGGCAGTGCGGTTGATATCTTCCAAGATCGCAGATGCGGTGTTGGAGAGCAAGCAGGGAGAACAAATATCCGGATAAAGCTAGAGCAAAGGGTGAACGGTTTTTCCGGTACACCCTTTTTTTATGACAATTAGAAATGCAAAATGTTAGGAGGATAACAAGTGGAGATTACAGCGGTATTGGTGAAGGAACTGCGGGAGAGAACCGGCGCGGGCATGATGGATTGCAAGAAAGTGCTGGTGGA
>CAZOMS010000120.1:0-6675 GCA_964580805.1 uncultured Syntrophomonas sp.
AGGGGAGTAGCTCAATTGGCAGAGCATCGGTCTCCAAAACCGAGGGCTGGAGGTTCGAGCCCTCTCTCCCCTGCCATATGTAAAAAAAGAAGGATTACCAACCGGTAAGTCCTTCTTTGTTTTTTGAAATGCCGACGCCGATCTCAAGCCGAAATTTTTGACGGTACGCTATGATGTTTGCTATGGTTAACCTAAATACCGGTATAGATACTAGGTTCCTCAAAGAGGAGGGGGGCTCGATACCTGCATATTGATATCGGTCTCAAAGAATATTTCTAAAACAATTACTTGATCGGTCTACAGGGCACTCAGAAATTGGTCTTCATTTCTCCCTGATGTTGGCTAGTATTTGAATGTTATTAATCCAAAGGCCGGGGGCATGAGCTCCCGGCCTTTGATGTGCATTTTGGAATTCCGAATTTAATTTACTAAGCTTGCGGTCCCTGTTGGCCGCTGGTGTTCCCTTGACCCCGGTGCATGCCCTGACCCTTGTGCATGCCGTTGCCTGGGGCGGGAGGACCCATCGCCTGGTTAATCTGGTCAGCCTGCTCCTGGGTCAGCACTCCGGCAGTGACCAACTCGGCCAGCGGGTTGGCAGGCCGGTTCTCCTTCATATACGCACCACGTTGTTCCGGGGTCATATCCCGCAGTTTTTCCATGTCCGTCTGGCGGGCGTTCTGCATCTCGCTCAGTTTGTTTTGTACTGCGGCAGCCTGTTCGGTGGTGATCACCTGTTTCTCCACCAGACCACTTAGGGTAGAGCCAATCCTCTCCTGCTGCGCCGTTTTTCTTTGTTCCTGCATAGCAGCTTGGATGGCATCAACCTGTTCCTGGGTTATGACTCCCTCGTTGACCAACTGGGACAGGAGATTGACTCGGCCGGCTTGTTTTTGTTCCCGTAAAGCCTCCCGCTCGGCCTTGGTCATATCCTTCATCTGCTCTTTCTGCTGCTGTCGTTCTGTCTGCAACTGCTGCTGGCGGGCGACGATCTGGTCGGCTTGCGCCTGGGTCAACTGGTTGGATGCGACCAGTGAATTGAGAACCGACTGCATGGTCTCGCTGTTTAAATCTTTCGGCCCCGGCGCCATCCTCCCGCACCAACCGGCCGGCCCCGTATTGGCCTTGCCGGACGAGGCAGCGGTATTATCGGCCATAGCCAGACTGGTTCCGCCCAGCAGCAGACCTCCTATAAGAAGTCCGCCAATAATCCGGCCCATTTTTGATTGGTTTCCCATTATTCACCTTCCTTTCCTGGTCATCGCTATTTTGATTATAGGGGACATTTTTATTATGCCTCGTTAATGTGAAGAGCCTATGAAGAGCAGATGAAAATTTATTTCTTTATTATCCTCGAATCGCTCTGACCTTACAGATTATTTATATCAACGACAGACCTGGAGTCATTTTCTTTGTTTCTATTGAATTATGCCAAATCCTCAGTCTAAGTCTACCTTCGCCTCTTCCAGTTCAAACCAGAATAACACCCCGTCCGGTTGGTTCAAGACTCCATATTTCTGCCGGTGCTGGTCCATGATGGCCCGTACGATGGACAATCCCAGCCCGGTGCCTCCAAAAGCCCGTGTCCGGGCTTCGTCGAGCTTATAAAAACTGGTGAAGATCTTGTCAACCACATCTTCGGGGATCGGCGGACCGCTGTTGTAAACCGATACCCGCACCCTGCCATCAACCCGATTGGCGGCGATCCTGATCCGTTTTAAGTCATCCACATGATCGATGGCATTGTTCAAGTAATTGCCCAGCACCTGTCCGATGCGGGCCTGATCCCCTGCCACCATCAACTGCTCCGCCTCAAGCTCCACCTCAATACCCTTGTCCCTGAATATCAGGTCGTATTTTTTAAGAGTCTCCTGCAAGAGCGCCTTAATGTCAAAAACACTGGTTTGCAATGGTAAATAACCGGCTTCGAGCTGGGACAGTTCCAGCAGTTCCTTGACCATGCGGTTCATCTTGTCGGCTTCGTCCCCAATTACGTCGCAATAATAGTCCTTGCTGGCCTGGTCCTCGGCCACATTTAGTTTCAGCCCTTCCGCATATCCCTGGATCAGGGCGATGGGCGTCTTCAATTCGTGAGAAACGTTGGACACGAATTGCTTGCGCATCTGGTCAATGCGTCGCTCCTGTTCTATATCCTGGCGCAGTTTTTGGTTGGCAGCCTGTAATTCCGTGATGGACTTGTCCAACTGGGTGGACAGCGAATTGATGCTTTCGCCCAGTTCACCCAGTTCGTCCCCGCTGTGGGAAACATAGCGGGCCGAAAAGTCCAGTTGGGCCATCTTTTGGGCGATCTGGCTGAGTTCCAGGATGGGTTTGGTGAAATTGCGGGCGAAAAAATAGACCGTCAAGAGCCCCAGCATTATAGTAAGCAAACCGGTAAATAGGAAGAAACGGTTGGCTATGGCGGCGCTCTCCTGGATGGAAACCAGCGGGGTACTGAGCAGGAGGTAATCCCCGTTGTTGAGCATCGAGACTACGCTGACCAATCCCTCCATCTCATTTTGGTCCTGGCTGACGGCTATGACCTTGTCCCCTGCCTGCAAGGCAGGCAGGTAGTTCCTGACCAGGGGCAGCAGTGATTCCGGGCGGCGTTCCAACCTTCTGGCTGCTCCGGTGGAGTCCCAGCCTTCCGCTCCCAGGGAATAATACTTAAGGTTCAGGTTGGAATCGAATACCAGCAGGTTGAGCCGCGCGGCTCGCTCCACCCTGTTGATTTCCCGGGACAGTTCCTCCATATCGCCCCGGTAACTGGCGTCGATGCTCTCCGCGATAGCGATCAGCTGTTGCTTGTTCTGATAAATATAATATTTTTCCAAATAGGTCGAGTTCATGAGCCAGGAGAAGGCCACAAAGAATACCACCAGCAGGCTTACCGCAGCAAACAGTCGGGTACGCAAGGACATCTTCATGAGGTCACCTCGAATCGATACCCTACTCCGCGCACGGTCTGGATGTATTCCCCCCTGACCCCCAGCTTGAGGCGGATGTTTTTGATATGGGCGTCAACGGTACGGATGTCACCATAGTAATCGTAATCCCAAACGGCGTTGAGGATTTGTTCCCGGGTCAAAGCCCGGCCGGTATGGTCGGCCAGGTAAACCAGCAGTTCGAATTCCTTGGCCGTTAGGTCGACGGTCTGGTCGTCCACATATATATAATGTCCCGCCTCATCGATCCTGAGGCCGCCCAGGGTGCGCATCGTTTGAGGGGTCTTGCTTCCGGCCCGCCGCAATAAGGCCTCCACCCGAGCCAGCAGGATCCTGAGGCTGAATGGTTTGGCTATATACTCGTCGGCCCCCAGGTCGAAGCCGAACAGCTCATCGGTTTCCTCTCCTCGGGCGGTCAGCATGATAATGGGAATGGCTGAGGTCTTGCGAATCTCCCGGCACACCGCCCACCCATCGCATCCGGGCATCATCACATCCAGGATCAGCAGATCGAGGGGCTGGTCCGTGAATATCTGCAGGGCTTGCCGGCCATCGGCAGCCTCCAAAATATTAAACCCGGCCTTGCGCAGGAAATCGCCCACCAACCGCCTCATTCTCTCCTCATCATCGGCCACCAGGATATTTCGGGCCATGTACCAATCCCTCCATCGTTGCCCAAATATCACTGCCCTGCCTGATTAAGGCAGGGCTAGCGTTATAGTTCTCAGTCTGACTATCTATAATAATATATCTTTTGACGCTGATGTCCATTTCGTCTATCGGTTTGGAAGTTCCGGTTCTGGGAGGCCATGGCTCCTGCCAAGCATTCGGATCAATTTGGTTAGCTTTTGGCCCCCAGGGTGGCATTCAGGGTCAGGCTCTCACCGCCGCGCCAAATACCCACCTGGATCGTCTGTCCCACCGCTTGCTGGTCAATGTAAGCCTGGACTTCGGCCGGATTGGTCATGGGCTGACCATCGATGGCGAGAAGCACATCCTGGGCCTTCAGTCCGGCGCTGCTGGCGGCGCTGCCGCTCTCCACCCTGGCTATCACCACTCCCTTCACATCAGCGGACACTGACAACTGGGAACGCATTTCACTGGTTAACTCGGTCATACCGATCCCCAGGAAGGTGTGTGCCACCTTGCCGGTGCTGATCAATTCCTCCATCTTTTCCTTGGCGGTATTGATAGGGATGGCGAATCCGATTCCCTGTCCTTGCGTGCTGACCGCAGTGTTGATGGCGATAGCCTGGCCGGCCATGTTTATCAAAGGACCGCCGCTGTTGCCGGAATTGATGGCCGCATCAGTCTGAATAAGATTTGTGTAGTTACGATCTTCCACCGTTATAGGCCGCCCTTTAGCGGATACCACACCAGTAGTCACCGTGTGGTCCAGCCCCAGGGGATTGCCGATGGCGATCACCGGGTCGCCCGACCGCATCAGGTCGGAATCTCCCAGGGCCAGGGTGGGCAGGTTATCGGCCTCGATTTTCAAAACCGCCAAGTCCAGGTTGCGGTCTTCCCCCACCACCGTGGCCGGGTAAGCGGATTCCTGGTTCTCGACTTTAACCGTTATCTCCCTGGCTCCGTCAATTACATGCTGGTTGGTGAGAATATAACCGTTGGCCTGCATAATAAATCCGGTACCGGTGGCTTGCTGGGCCTGCTGGGGCAGGTTGAAGCCATAAAACCGGAAACGCGGATCCTGGGGGGAAACATCGCCGCTGGCTTCAATATAAACAACGGCTGGCCCGGCCTGGGCTACGATATCGGCCACATTACTGGTCAGCGATATCGGACTGGCCACAGCGGTACTACCCGGTTGCCCCGCCAGGATGTTTAAGGCATTTTGGTCGGCCGAATGACTGCTCTGGTACCAACCACCCCCCAAAAAGCTTATGATAGCCACCAGCAGCACCGTGACAAAAGTGGTTTTTCTCATTTGAGGCACTTCCTTTCCTATTCCTTCATAATCAAATCTGCCCACGGGGACTGGTTTTAATCTACCACCGGATTGCGTCAGATTTATGAAGGAAATGTGAAGGAATTGTGAAGCTAGCCAACCCGAACAAAATATTCACCAAGTTCAGTATCAATGGTACGAGTCTTGACTCAGAAACTGGTTTTGAAAAAGGAGAAATGAAAAAGCCGGGTCAAGGGAGCCCGGCTGGTTGGACAGTCTATTTGACCGGGATCGAGTACATGAGATCAGGGCGTTCGGAGTATACCTGACGCCCGGGGGTGGCCAGACTCAGATCGGCAGCGGCCAGGATGTCCAGGATGCGGAAATAGATGTCCTGTTTGACCTCAAGGTATTGGGACCAGATGGTGGTTTTGGTGTAGAAATAGACGAATACCTCCAACCCGGTGGCATTTATGGCATCCAGGCTGACCAGGATGGTTTGCGGATGGACCTCATCATGGGCGGACAACATGGCGTTGATGTTATTGATACTGGTCTCTATACGACCGCGGGGACCGGCATAATCCACCGGCAATCTGAAAGTGATCAGGCGTTTGCCCATCTTGGTCCAGTTGGTGATCGGTTCATTGGCCAGGGTGGAATTGGGCATGGTCACCAGGGCTTGGGGGAAGGTGCGAATACGGGTGCTGCGGAAGGAAATATCCTCCACCGTGCCTTCCACACTGGGGGTCTGGACCCAGTCCCCGATGGCAAAAGGCTTCTCCATAATTATGACTATACCGCCGAAGATGTTGGCCAGAGCATCCTTGGCCGCCAGAGCAAAGGCCAGTCCGCCCAGACCCAGACCGGCAATAAATCCATTGACGTCGTAATCCCATTCATTGGCCAAAAGTACCACCGCCAAGGCAATGAACACGAATTTCAGCACCCGCGAGAAGAACACTACCAATACGCTATCCAGTTTGTATTTCTGCTGCAGTCCGCTGGCCACGGAAGAATTGGCGGCAATCACCACACATATACCCCAGGCCAGGATGATAATGAGCAGGGAACGAAATATCTTGGACAGCACAATATTCCATGGCAGCAGCAGGGGCAGGTATTGCAGGGCTACATACAGCCCCAGCAACCAGATCAAAGCCCGGACCGGTTTGAGCGCCGCCGTGACCAGATCCATGTCGGTATCCACCCCGCGCCGGGCCCTCAGTTTGATTATGGCCGGCACGATGCTGCGGCAAAGGATAACCTGGAACACCCAGAAGCCCGCCAGTATCAGCACCGGCATGCCGATGAGATGGGCCAGCGGGTAGGTATTGAGGTAATCCAACCAACTACTCATAACCAGGTTCCCCTTCATAGGATATTAGGTATTGAACACGACCTCGACAACAACGCCGCCATTGGACCTTAGCTTGGGAGACCGTGCCAAAATGGTCAAGGGCAAGGCCGTTCGGGAGTCCCGCGATTGAGGCCTACTTGGGTACGTCGATTGAACGGGACTTCCGCAACAACGCCGCCATTGGTCTTTAGCTTGGGAGACCGTGCCAAAATGGTCAAGGGCGAGGCCGTTCGGGAATCCCGCGATTGAGGCCTACTTGGGTACGTCGATTGAACGGGACTTCCTCAACAACGCCGCCATTGGCCATTTTGGCCGGTTGAAAAAGAGGGCTAAAGCCCTCTTTCATCTTTTAGATCATCTCTACTTCTCTTTTTCTTCGCGTTCCTGTTTGGCCTTGGCTACTATCTTTTCTGTATCCTGGGCCGGCACCTCTTCGTAGTGATCCATCTCCATGCGGAACTTGCCGC
>CAZOMS010000121.1:0-5072 GCA_964580805.1 uncultured Syntrophomonas sp.
TAGCCCTGGTGATGGCCTGCCTGATCCACCAGGTTGCGTATGTGCTGAACTTGAAACCCTTGCGATAGTCAAATTTCTCCACTGCCTTCATCAGCCCTAAGTTGCCTTCCTGGATCAAGTCCAGAAAGAGCATACCGCGGCCCACATAACGTTTGGCAATGCTGACCACCAACCGGAGGTTCGCCTCTACCAGCTTGCGTTTGGCTTCCTCGTCACCATTCTCGATCAAAAGGGCCAGCTCGATCTCCTCATTGGCGGTGAGCAATCTTACCCGCCCGATCTCTTTCAAGTACATACGGACCGGGTCGTCTATCTCCACCCCTTCGGGCACCATTACCTTTTCATTTTCGATGCTTTCCGTTTCCGCATCATCGACATCATCTTCATGTTCGCCTTCCGGGCCCACAGTAATACCCAGCGTCTTCAGATGCTCCAGGATGTCGTCCAGCATGTCCGGTTCCAGATTGAAGTGCTGTAATTCTTCCATTACCTCTTCATAAGTGAGATGTTTCTTTTTCTTGCCTTTTTCAGCCAGACTGCTTACGCTTTCTGCAATCTTGTTATCTTTCACAGTGCACCCCCTTCCCGGGCAAAATGGGCGGTTTTACCGATATTTATCACAAATCGGATTATCGATTCGAAATTTCCCTGGTCGGCCAATTTCTCTACCTGCTCATACATTCTTTGCCATTCCCGCTCAGCCTTCTTTTGTTCCACTCGCACTATAAATTCTTCCACCTCTATATCCAGATCCTCATCTTCTTCCCCCATCAGCATTGCTATTCGGGCGTAGGCTGAAGCTGTGCTGTCACCGGGATGAGCGGACATCGCCCGGTGCAGTTTCTCATCGGGGGTGCCATCCATTCGTTCATATTCCCTGATAAAGTTCTGGTATACGTCATCAGCGAAAAATTCTATGCCGATGCGGGACTTGATCCTGTCATACAAATCCGGGGCTTTGAGCATGGCTGCCAGAATTTTCTCCTGCAGACCATATTTACCGTATTTAATATTATCCCTGTTTATTCCATTATTATTCCTGTACCGCCCGCTGAACTTATGTTTATGACTCCGGCGATATTCCTGATAGACCAGATTTTCTTCCACTTTGAGCCTGCGGGCCAGCATTTTGATGTAAGAATCCTGCTCCACCACGCTGCCAAGACAATCGATGTCCTCTTTGAGAAGGTTAATGATCCGTATCTTGTCGTCCAGTTCTAATGCCGGTGTGGCATGGATCAGCCGTTTCAATTTGAACTCTATGTGGCTGCATACATTATTCTCGATATAATGCCAAAATTCCTTTTTCCCAACAGATTCAATCAAATCGTCCGGATCCTGACCCGGAGGGAGACATATGACCTCAACCTTGACCTGGGCTTCACGCAAGACATTGGCTGCCCGCAGAGTGGCATTCTGACCCGCTTCATCACCATCATAAAGAATGGTTACCTTTTCCGCGTACTTGTGCAGCAGCCGGGCTTGTTCTTCCGTCAAGGCTGTTCCCAACGAGGCTACCACGTTCATAATGCCCGTCTGCTGCAGTTTTATGCAGTCCATGTACCCTTCCACCAGGAAGGCATTGTTATTCTGCCGAATAGCCTCCCGGGCCTGGGCCAATCCGTATAAATTCTTACGTTTGGAAAAGAGTTCGGTTTCCGGGGTATTCAAATACTTGGGCGTTGCATCGCCCAGGCTTCTGCCCCCAAATCCAATAACATCTTGATTGTAGAGCATGATCGGGTATATGATCCGATGCCGGAACAGGTCATAGAATCGGGTCTGGTTATCACTTCTTTTAACCAACCCCGAAGCCTTTAGCGCCTCCGCACTGAAACCACGTCCCAACAAGAAATTGGTCAATTCCTGCCAGTCATCCTCAGCATACCCCAATCGGTAGTGTTCAATGGTCGGCTGCGTGATCCCGCGTTTACTCAAATAGGAGCGGGCCTCACTTCCCGGAGCGGACAGCAATTTTTGGTGATAGAACTGGGCGGCGGTATTGTTTATGCTGATAATGGCCTTCTGCTGATCTATCCTGCCGCGGTCCCGGGGTCGGCTGATATCCACTCCAGCCTTGGCCGCCAGTATCTCCAAAGCTTCCCTGAACTCCAGTCCATCCTTTTTCATAAGGAAGGTGAAGACATTTCCCCCCGCGTGGCAGCCGAAACAGTAAAACATCTGCTTGTCCCGGCTCACACTGAATGATGCCGTCTTTTCACCATGGAAGGGGCACAAACCCCAATAATTGTTGCCTTTGCGGCTGAGTTGGACAGATTCAGAGATCAACTCCACTATATCCAGCTGGGATTGTATCTGTTGAATTTTTTGATCATCTTCAAAATAAGCCATAACTCAACCTACTATTCGATACTGTTCGGGAAATCCCTTTTTACTTTTAAAAAAAACGAGTAATTCTGGTGCTGCCTTTAATACCCAAATACCCCCCTGGTATCCGGTACCATGGACTGGGGGATGTAAATGTCCTTGAACAGGTTGATGCAGTAAGCATCACTCATACCTGATATATAATCCAGGACAGCTCTTTCCAGACCTTCTGCCTCGGCGATCTGGAGATATAAAGGGCTCATTTTGGCCGGGTTTTTCATGTAGTAATCGTACAGGTTGGAAACAATGAACATCGCCCGGTTGCGCTCTTCCTGACATACTGGGCCGCGATATATGGTTTCAAACATGAACTCCCGCAACCCCCATAGTGCTCTTTCCACCTCATGGCTGGGTTCCACCACCGGCGTTTGGCCTGCATCCATCAATCTTCGGGTATGGTCAATCGTATCAATCACCAAGGTTGCTATCCGCTGACTGTGGGTCACCCCTAAAACCTCAAGTAAAGCCGTAGGGATCTGTTCTAGGGTTAATAGCCCGGCCCGGATGGCATCATCGATGTCATGCTGAACATAAGCAATCTTGTCAGCGATTCGAATCACTTGCCCTTCCAGGGTGGCTGCATAAGCCCCTCCTTGTCCGTAGCCGCTGTGACAAAGCACCCCATCCAAAACCTCCGCCGACAAGTTCAGTCCGCTGTTCCCTTTGTGCTGTTCGACCCTGGTAAGCACACGGACGCTGTTCTCACTGTGTCTGAAGTGACCGCCTGTTATCTCATTCAATATCTGCTCCCCGGAATGGGCGAAAGGGGTATGACCTACATCATGGGCCAGGGCAATGGCTTCGATCAGGTCCAGGTTGAGGTTTAATCCAGTCCCGATAGTGCGCGCGATCTGATTTACTTCCAGGGTATGGGTCAACCGGGTGCGATAATGATCACCAGGAGGGGCGACAAATACCTGGGTCTTATGTTTCAAGCGCCGAAAAGACTTGGAGTGTATGACCCGGTCCCGGTCCACCATGAAACAGGTGCGGACAGGATCGGGTTCTTCTTTTTTTTGGCGCCCGGCCGAATCCTTGGCCATGACCGCATACCGGCTCAAGCCAACTGACTCCCGGGCCTCTATTTCCTCTCTGACCGTCACCACCTTCACCCCTTTCAGACAGAGACTCTCCAACCACAGGTTAAGCAAGATCCATCGTTCATTATCCGCATGATTTCGGCCCAATCTCATTTCCGGACCTATGTCCCGGCATCAAGTCATCTGGCAGCCAACAATATGATAACGATCTATTGGTGTCCTGGACCCCCCGGCAAAGATTTCTTGCTCTCAGCCGGGCGAATACACTTAATACGCAATGGGACCAGAAAAACTTTCTATCCCTCCATATACTACAACCAAGGTCTAATTCCTTTAAATTTTGTTGATCGTTTTCAAACCGAATAAAAAAGGAGCCCTGTTGCCAGGACTCCCCTCTTTTCCACGGCGGCGATATGGCTTGGCCTCCGGCTGGGTCATATAACATACCTTACCGATAGCAGCCGCCTGGACGGCACCGTATATGTTGATTACGAACTCTGATAATAAGTCGCTAATATTTCAGTATATTGTTGATTGTTCTGCTGAGCTGCCTG
Source organism: uncultured Syntrophomonas sp. (assembly GCA_964580805.1). GTDB lineage: Bacteria > Bacillota > Syntrophomonadia > Syntrophomonadales > Syntrophomonadaceae > PHAA01. The sequence continues at coordinate 3,983 of CAZOMS010000121.1, forward strand.
TTCCCAAGTTAATCCGGTCTGAGTCGTAAAAGTAGCCATAGCTTGAATCAGTTGATCAACCTGGCTGCCTAACAGCTGCCGGTTGCCGCTTGTTCCAATACTGTCCAGCACAGCATTATTGTTGGTGTACCAATTCCGAGCCAATACACTGTCTGTTTGTCCAACAATGTCAATCAGCATATCGTTGCCTTGTCTGTTGAATATGAGTTTACTATTGTCATATGAGAATACCGCCTTGTCCATGTCTAATGCAGCAGCGGCATCGTTGTTTATGATATCTTGGCCAAAGGCGCCGTTAAAGTTGTAGGTGTCGTTACCGCTTCCACCGGCCAGAACATCATTACCCAGTCCACCTTCTATGGAATCGTCCCCATCTCCACCATATAATGCATCCCTACCTGCAGATCCAACAAGAACATCATTTCCTCCTAAACCAAAAATAATGCTTACATTAGAGCTGGCGGTCATTGTATCGTCATTATTGGTACCAAAGGACATTTGTGTTTTGGGCCATACTTCTCCGTCGGCGAATTCTATCGCGTCAATCCGGTCTCCGCCGAAGAAGTTGGTAAGAATAACCTGATCATCGGTTCCGTTCCGTTTCACTATCAGATCCGAATAACCATTCGTACCTCCTAATGACAGTTCCACTTCGCTGGATAACATATCGCTGAATTTTACTTTATCTACTCCGTTATCAGGCCATATCCCGTATTTATTACGGTCTTTGACCGTGTCAGTTCCCCAGCTGCCGCTGAACACATAGGTGTCGCTTCCCATTCCGCCATCCAGGATATCATCCCCGGCTCCGCCTTCCAGGATGTCGTTTCCATCTCCTCCGTTTAATGTGTCGTTGCCGTCTCCGCCATACAGGGTGTCGTTGCCGGCATTTCCATGGATTACATCATCCCCGCCCATGCCGTACATTTCGTCACCAAGGTCGGAAGCGATCATTCCATACATGGTGTCTGCTCCCTCACTGCCAGTGCTTACCACAATCTGCAGCATTCCCTTTATCGTCTCCAAGCTCCATATTTCTCCGTCGGCGAATTCTATCGCGTCAATCCGGTCTCCGCCGAAGAAGTTGGTA
>CAZOMS010000121.1:5172-6639 GCA_964580805.1 uncultured Syntrophomonas sp.
CATCTCCTCCGTTTAATGTGTCGTTGCCGTCTCCGCCATACAGGGTGTCGTTGCCCGTGCCCCCGTTAAGAATATCATCCCCGGCACCACCATCCAGGGTGTCGTTGCCGCTATATCCATACAGAGTATCATCACCGCCATATCCCAGAATGGTCTGATTCACTGAGTCATACCCATCGTCATAAGGCTTGATGATATCGTTTCCTTCTGTTCCTTCCAATCGACTTACCTTTTCTTTTACTGCTGCGATACCCCAGACGGTCCCATCGGCAAAGCGGATTTCTTCAATTTTGGAGTAGTCTTGACCCAAGCACTCGGTATAGAAATAATCTTTGACAATCAACTGGTCTGTACTATTTATAAAGGTGATTTCCAGATCGCTTTCCACGCGTTTTAGTTTGGTATCACTAGCCTGTATACCCTCATTAAACTGGATGGCATCAGTCTCCCCTTCTTCGGCGGTAAAATCATTTATCTCATCTTGTCCAAATCCGCTGGCAAACACATATGTGTCATTACCAGCACCTCCAAACAAACTATCATTACCGGGTCCACCTATTAAAATATCTGCACCGCTCCCTGCTTCAAGCGTATCGTTCTCTTCACTGCCCTGCATCGTATCATTGCCGGCAGTGCCTATGACATACCCCATTTTCTGCCTGATTATGCCCTCATCCCAAATGGTCCCGTCTGCGAACTCGATCTGCTCTACTTTATAGGCGTCAGTTGGCGTATACGCTGTTCCGTTCCAAGGTGATGCAAAATAGTCCTTTACCGTAAGCATGTCTGTAGTTCCCGTTATGCGTAGTTGAAGATCACTGCCGCTGCGGAAAGTTGTTATTTCATCGGCAACAGTTCCAGCTGTAATTCTGATTATGTCGTTATTACCAACCGTGCTGTCATTGTCATGGATAACATCGGCTCCATAACCCTTTCCAAATATATAAATGTCATTTCCTGTTCCGCCATCTAATTTATCATTACCCGCGCCACCGTCCAGAACATCATTACCTCCCTTGCCTGTCAGGAGATCATTACCGTCCAGACCCTGCATAATCTCACCCTCATCAGTCCCCCAAAGAGAGTCATCCTTATTGGTGCCGGTAACGTCTGCGTTCCCTGCCGTATCAACAAGTATGGCATATTCAATACCCTTGGCAGCAAACGTATCGCGAAACTCAGCAAAATTCACATCATCGACAATCTGAAGCTTATGCATATTCTCAACAAATTGGCTTAACAGTTCTTTTCCTGCTTCGGGATCTGCTGCAATTTGGGCTTCAATAATGGTTATTGCTCCGGCAAGATCACCCCTTATACTATTGCTTGCTGTGTCCCAGGTGAAATTAACGTTACTATACAGTTCTTTCAAATGCGTTTGCGCCATGAGCTGGGCATATTCATAATTCAGCAGCTTGTCAAATGCTTGTAGCAGATAGGGTGCTGATTTTCCATGCGGGTTAGGGT
>CAZOMS010000122.1:0-6637 GCA_964580805.1 uncultured Syntrophomonas sp.
AGTATTCTATCCCGGCCCGGTCTTTGATACCGGCCTGATAGTGGTGCTTTATCTCGGTGACTTCACTTACCATGTCCGCGGCTTCTCGGATTTTCTCAGAGGCGTACCGACCCGTAAGCAGTATATCTACCTCGGGCGGCTTGTTTTTGATCAGATCCAAAACCCTTTCCTCAGGTATCAGGGCAAAATCCACCGCAACATTGATTTCATCAAGTATTACCATGTCAAACTGCCCGCTGTGGATGATATCCTCAGCCTTTTTCAAACCTTCCCAGGCAAGCTGAACATCTACCCCGGCAGGATCGTCGCGCATTACAAAACTATCTAGACCAAACTGAAGGATTTTCAAATCTGGAAGGTATTTTTCAGCCGCCAGAACCTCGCCATATTTCCTTCCTTTCATGAATTGAATAATGCATACCCGGTAACCCTGACCGATGGCGCGCAAAGCCTGGCCAAAGGAAGAAGTCGTTTTCCCTTTGCCATTTCCGGTAATTACCATTACTAATCCCCGTTTGGCCTTGGTTGCACTGGATTCCATTTCCGCCAATTTTTCACCTCCTTTAACTATAGATATTTGACCTGTTCAAATTTTAGGAAGACTGTTTTTTATCAACCTTTCTGCATCTTCCTTATGCAACATTTATGCCACCACTGATATAAATCATTCAAAGCCCAATTTATCCGTCATCACGCTATGACCAGATAAACATGCTTGTATAATTCCGTTGCAGAACGGAAACGACCTGCTTTGCGATCATGCCCCGCGCAAGGACTTGATTCAATTAGTCCTTCATTTCCATAGCAGAATCGGGACCCCATTATAATAAATCCCCATATATTGCCTGTAATGTAACCCCTTCCCTGAATTATTCATGCCTTAACTACACCAAAAAGGAGAACAATTTGATAGTCGTTCTCCTAATGACTAGAATCGATGCAATTTCTCAACAACCCTCTGTTGCATTCTTGCACATGTGCGTTGCCGAATCACAACAAGCCGGCCGTTCCGGTCCGCTTGGGCGAGCGAGAAATATTGTATTTGGCCGCCTTTCGTACCAGCGTCGACGCATCTACATCCAATTGTTTAGCCATCTGCCGGGTAGTTTGATTTTGGCCGTAAACTTTTTCCAGTAGTTGTTTCTCCACACTTTCCACGGCAGCCTTAAGGGGAACAATACCAGAAACCATTACGTATGAAGCAGATTCCTGTCCCCGGTCCCACATATGGACCGGCAGATCTTCCCTGGTTATGCTGTTTTTACTCGAAATCACCATGGTTCTTTCAATCAGGTTGGTCAATTCCCTGACATTCCCCGGCCAATCATAATGCATCAATATATCGATTACATCAGGTGATATTCTCTTGTCCAGATTATATTTACGGTTAAACACCTGAGCAAAGTGTGCTACCAGCACCGGAATATCTTCGCTTCTATCCCTAAGGGGCGGAATATGCATGGGTATTACGTTCAGGCGATAGAATAAATCTTCCCTAAACTCCTTATTCTGTACCATACCGAACAGATCTCTGTTGGTAGCGGCAATAATTCGAACATCGACCTTGATAGGTTTCTCTCCCCCAATCCGGGTTATTTCCTTTTCTTGCAGAAACCTAAGCAACTTGGCCTGCAGATTATAAGCTACCTCGCCAACTTCATCCAGGAACAGCGTTCCTCCGGCGGCTAGCTCGATATAGCCCGGTTTTCCTTCTTTTCTGGCCCCGGTAAAAGCTCCCTCTTCATAACCAAATAATTCTGATTCCAACAGGCTTTCAGGTATGGCTCCGCAGTTGATCTTGATGAAGGGTTTGTTGTTGCGGGCGCTGCTGGAATGAATCAAATCAGCCACCAACTCCTTGCCAGTGCCTGACTCACCCGTTATCAGTACGGTAGCATCTACACTTGCGACTCGCATGGCCATATCCACCAGGTCGCCCATCTTGGGGGAAGTGAATACAAATTTCTCGTCCCCCGTAAAATGGAGCTTGAGTGAACGCAACTGGCTTTCGTAGTGTTGTGACAGTTCCTGCACCTTCTCCAACTCCTGCTTCAAGAAAGTCAGTTCAGTTATATCCCGCACATTGCAAACCACCCGGATGATTCTGCCGTTTTCATCACAGACGGGGTTTCCAGTGGTCAGGATAAGCTTGCCAGTCCCACTTTCCTGCATAGCGGTTATAGACTTGCCTTGTTCCAGCACATCCCAAGTCACCGGATCCGAAATAACACCATTGCTCTTGATATCCTCCACGGTTTTACCCAGATACTCTAGGGCGCTAATGCCGGTTAACTGCTCAAAAGCTTTATTATAGCGCAATATGTTTCCCTTGCCATCCGTTATGAACAACCCGTCAAAAGATGATTCCACGATGGCATCCAATTCTTCATTCAATTCCTTTACATAATTCAATTCTCCGGACATTTTCTCGATATCTGAAATATCCTGCAGCACTGCCACCGCTCCAATGATCTTGCCACCTTTCTTAATAGGTGAGCGATTGGACATGAACCATCGGTCATACAGGTTTACTTTCTTTACCGGTTCTGATTGACCCGAAGCGAGTATGTTGACCAGATCATTACCAGGCAAGACTTCAGTAATGTTCTTGCCTAAAGCATCTTCAGCGTTTATCCCCAGGTACTCCTCTGCCGCTGAGTTCCAGATTCTTATAATGGCTTTGGCATCAATAGAAATTATCATATTGTAAGCGGAGTTAATTACCGTATCGTATTCCAGCGACATGTCATTATATGAATAGAAGAAGGCTTTGGCTATGTCCCCCCGGGTGAGCATTCCCACCACCCTGCCCTGTTCATCGGTTACCGGAAGCCTTGGTACGGTTGCGTTTACCACCTCACCAAACTCATCGTCCGGGTGTCCTGTATAAACCTCCCGGGTCATCATTTCTTCCACTCGGGTATTCATAAGATCCAGGTTGTTTATTATGCTCCGGTAAATATGGCTCTTGGTGAACAGCCCGATCAGCTGACCCTGCTCATCTATGACTGGAGCACCATCTATCTGTTTCTCCAGAAATATGGTTACTACCTCCCCTACCATCTGATCCGGTTTCAGAGTCAAAGGGTTGGGGCTCATAATCTCTCTAACCTTCAATGCTATCTCACCCCTATGTCAGTCACTCAAGTATACATGTTGTTGCCTGGCCAATGAGCTCCCTCCCGCACCAAGCCTAGCCTGTAATCCCTGCAACAGTGGGATTAATTAATGCGGTCTTCAATACGCGTTCATACAATTCCAATCACCTGCTAAAACTTCTTCCATTGCGCATTGTGCCTCAATAATATCATGTAGGCGACGCTCCTGCACAGGAATAACCTTCTTATCCGTCTATACCTAAAGGTAATGGCTGCGATTACTGAGGCAAACTAAAAAGCACTTTCCCTGCGGGGAAAGTGCCTGTTTTTCTGGAGCGGGAAAAGGGGTTCGAACCCTCGACACCCGGCTTGGGAAGCCGGTGCTCTACCACTGAGCTACTCCCGCAATATCCGACAGAGATATTTTATACCATCCCCCCGCTTTAAGTCAAACCGGTGGATTTTTAATCGATCATAATTTCAGCCCAGGTGATTGAACGGAATAATTTTGCCTAAAAAATCAAAGCTATTATAAAATCCCTGGAAGGAGTGATGGGGTCTGAAGGTCCTGTGGAAAGGAGCCATCAGTTTCGGACTGGTCAATATCCCAGTCAGTATGTACGTGGCGACTGAAAATAAAGACATCAAGTTCAATTATCTTCACAAAGAGTGCATGTCCCCAATCAAGTACCAAAAGTTTTGCCCCCACTGTGACCGGGAAGTAGGCGGCGATGACATCGTGCGGGGTTACGAATATCAGAAGGGCCGCTATGTGGTGATCAATCCGGAGGATTTTGACCGAATCCCTCGGGAGAATACCAAGACGGTTGATATCATGGATTTTGTCAGCCTAAACCAGGTAGATCCGATTTATTTTGACAAAACTTACTACCTGGAACCTGCCCCCGGAGGGGAAAAAGCCTATACCCTTATCGTTGAGGCCATGCAAAAGACCGGCAAGATAGCCATCGCCAAAGTCTTCATCCGCTCCCGTCAATCCCTGGCAGCCATCCGGGTAAAGGATAGTGTCCTGGTAATGGAAACTATTTTCTACCCCGATGAGATTCGTTCTCCCCAAACCTTGAACCATGGCCTGGATCCGTCTCGACTCCATGATAACGAAATAAAGATGGCGGTCAGTCTCATCGACAACCTGTCTTCCGACTTTGATCCCGCCCGTTATGAAGACGATTACCGCCAGGCTTTGTGGGAGATAATCGAGGCCCGGATTGCCGGACAGGAAATTGTTTCCCCAGCCCCTGCCCCGAGAAAAGATAATGTGGTTGATCTGTTGGAAGCCTTAAAAGCCAGCATCACCCTGGCTGAAGAAAGCCGGAAAACTCAAAAGAAGACGGGTGGCTCACGTAAAAAAGCCCGCACTGGTAGCTAGAAAAGGTTAAGCCGGCGTCATTCAAGCCTCTGCGAATGATGACCAGGAGTGAAATGGGGAGAGAAAAATCCCCCACGACTATGTGCCTTTATGGCGGGGGGATAGCTTAGGCTCTTACCAACCGGCAGAAATGGACTGCTGTTGCCATCGGTCACTGCCAAGATGGTTCGTCAATATAATCAGGAAAGCGAGCTGTTATAAGATGCCACAATCAGATTATCACTATTCCCTATTATCCCGTAAGGCTGAATTAGAAGCCCAAATCAACCGCCGACGCGATATAATGACCACTCCCTTATCTGAAGCTACCGACGAATTGTCGGCTTATGACCAACATCCTGGTGATGCCGCCAGCGACACTTTTGAAAGGGAGAAAGAGCTTGGGCTGCTGGAAATGCTGCAGGCCGAACTAGAGCAGGTTCATCAAGCCCTGGATGATATGCAGAAGGGCACCTATGGCATCTGTACCCAGTGCGGGCGGGACATAGAACCAGCCCGGCTGCAGCGATTGGCCCACACCAATATATGCTCGTCTTGTGCCCAAAATCAATCCGATGTTTTTGACCGCCCCGCTGATGAAGATGTAATCCGGTACGGCATCGCTTTCATGCCCGATTGGGATATCGCCGGCTATGGCTATGATGAGTATGAATAAGCACGGGACTTGGTGCTCAGATTATTATAGTCTTTCCCCCAATAAAAAACCGGGGCGACAAAACCCCGGTATTAATTGTTTTATATGGTGGGCGCGGAGGGTTTCGAACCCACGACTTCTACCGTGTGAAGGTAGCACTCTCCCGCTGAGTTACGCGCCCACATTTATCAACCGATCACATTATTCACACTATATAACAGTTTTATTCAACCGACAACTAGAACAAGGATTTGCTCACAATAGTCTGGTTTCTCTTCGGTCCCACTGCTACCAAGGCTTGTTGTACCCCCACCAGTTCCTCGATGGCGCTGATATAGTCTCGAGTTGCTGCGGGTAGGTCGCCATATTCCGTAATACCGCTAATATCCTGCTGCCACCCAGGCATCTCTATATATTCAGGAATACAATCCTGCAAAATATGGTTGCTCTCCGGGAATTCATTCAGCAACTCGCCCCGGTAACGGTATCCCACACAGATCTTGACCACCGGCAAGTCATCCAGCACATCCAATTTAGTGATTGCCAGGTCAGTCAACCCATTGATACGAGCTGCGTAACGCAGTATCACCGCATCCAACCATCCACATCTGCGCGGGCGACCCGTGGTGGTCCCAAATTCCGCTCCCCGCTGCCGCAGGAATTCGCCCGTCTCATTCAACTGTTCGGTGGGGAAAGGCCCTTCGCCGACCCGGGTTGTATACGCCTTGGCAATACCAATCACTCGTCCGATTTCTGTAGGGCCTACTCCTGCTCCCACGCAGGCACCTCCTGCGGTGGGATTGGACGAGGTTACATACGGATAAGTGCCATGGTCTATATCAAGCAACGTGCCTTGAGCTCCCTCGAAAAGAACCTTCTTGCCCGCCTTGAGATTGGTATGGACCAGTAACGAAGTATCGGTTACATACTGTCTGATTATCTCTATCTGACTCATCAATTGACCGTACATTTCTTCCAGATCAAACCCGGGTTCGCCATAGAATTCCTGCAGAAGACGGTTCTTTATGCCTACTTCCGCGGCAAAACGCTCCAGGAAATAATCGGTATGCAACAGATCGTTTATGCGAAAACCCACCCGGCTTATCTTATCCGCATACGTGGGGCCGATGCCCCGCTTGGTGGTGCCAATCTGATGCGTTCGGTCCTCTATCTCATCCAGTTTCTTATGGTAAGGCATGACCACTGATGCACGGCTGCTGATTTTCAGGTTATTGGTACTTATGCCCCGTTGATGCAAGCCGTCGATCTCCTCAATAAGCTTGCCCAGGTCTATCACTACCCCATTGCCGATCGCGCATATCTTCTCAGGGTGCAATATCCCTGACGGAATAAGGTGCAACATGAATTTCTCGTGGTCTAGTTCTACTGTATGACCGGCATTGCTGCCCCCCTGATACCGCACTATGCAATCGGCCTTATCAGCCAGATAATCAGTTATTTTGCCTTTGCCCTCGTCGCCCCATTGTGCGCCTACAAGCACTACGGCTGGCATTT
>CAZOMS010000123.1:0-6599 GCA_964580805.1 uncultured Syntrophomonas sp.
GTACGGGGGCCCGAAGAGCAGGTGGATTATGCCCTGCAGCTGATAGCTGATCTGATGGAAATCATAGAGCGGGAAGGGCAGCTGAACATCAATGATATCGGTTATGTGGACAAACTCCTCAAAAAGGGGGAGAAGCCAAGTTACCAGGCGATAGTTTCCGGGACCCTGATAACCACGGCCCGGGGGAAGGCCATCAAGGCCAGGACCATGGGCCAAAAGAGATATGTACAGGCTATTCTCAAGGATGATGTCGTGTTTGGCATTGGTCCGGCCGGCACCGGCAAGACTTATCTGGCGGTAGCCATGGCCGCGCGGGCTTTGCGCAATAAAGAGGTTGAGCGTATCATTTTGGTCCGGCCGGCCGTCGAAGCCGGTGAGAAACTCGGTTTTCTGCCCGGGGATTTGATAGAAAAGGTCAATCCTTACCTGAGACCGCTTTATGACAGCCTGTTCGATATCCTGGGTGTCGATATCACCCAGCGGTATCTTGACAAAAATACCATCGAGATAGCCCCCTTGGCCTATATGCGGGGAAGGACCCTGAACAGTGCCTTCATAATTCTTGATGAAGCTCAGAACACCACGCCGCAGCAGATGAAAATGTTCCTGACCCGGTTGGGTTTCGGATCGCAAACGGTTATAACCGGCGATATCACTCAAGTAGACTTGCCCAAAGAGGAATATTCCGGTTTGATCGAGATTCAGAAGATTCTCAGCGGAATCAAGGGAATATCGTTCGAATACCTGGGGAAAGAGGATGTGGTGCGGCATCCCCTGGTGCAAAAGATCATAAATGCCTACGAGGTTTATGAAGACAGGCAGTAGGACGGCTGTTTGAGGAGAATAAGATGAGGTTTGCCAACATCTTCAGGTATTTTATTGAAGGGAAACCCAGCCGCATTTGGAGAAATCCCAATATTATCAAACCGATAGTGGCTTTCCTGTTTATAGCCATCATAACCACTACTCTTTTCAGCGCCACTAACCCCCAGCAGGTTTCGCTGCGCCTGGATGAAGTGGCCAAACGGAACATTGTCTCGGAGAACAATGCGGTGGTGGTGGATGAAAAGCGGACCGCGGAATTGCGCGAGGAAGCGGCTGCCAAGGTACAGAAATCATACCAGGAGGACCGCGAAGCTTTAAACAGCGCCCGGACTCAGGTAAATGGTATATACGATGATTTCAAAACGGTTCTGGCCTCGCCTGAACCTGACAAGAGAACGCCGATAAGAAAACGCTTGGAAGATCTGGTCAGCCGTAAAGAGGCCAATGAGGGATACAACCTGACCACATTGACCAATTACCTGTTGACTGCCAGTCCCGAGGATTTGGAAAAGATGCGGCAAGCCAGTTTGGGCATTCTGGATCAGGCGATGGGCAAGCCGGTTACCCAGGAAGCTCTGCCCGGCATCTATACAGAGGTGAGCAGTGAAGCCGGCAAAATAGCCTTCAATTCAGCTGCCGTGGAGATAGTCCAGATTATTACCATCGATGCAGTCCGCCCTAATTTGATTTATAACCAGCAGGCAACCGAAGCCGCCATCGAGCAAGCCCGCAGTGCGGTGGAACCGGTGCGTAAAAACGTATTGGTCGGCGAGGTAATCGTCAGGGAAGGCGATCGGGTAACCGCCGAACAAATATCGGTGCTGGAGCAGTTGGGCATACAAAGGACGGAAAACTATAGCTTTGTTTTAGTAGGACTGGCCGGTTTTGTTCTTTTGACCATGTGGTTGGTGCGGGAGTATCTAAAACGCTACCACCGGGATGTCCTGCAGAACGACCGACTGCTGCTGCTGTTGGGTTTGATAGTGGTGTTGGTAGTCTTGCTGGCACGGGTGTTGACCGCCGTGCAGATCGCTGACCGGCCGGAAATAAACGCCATGGCCGGCTATCTGACCCCGGTTGCCTTCGGGTCTATGCTGGTAGCTATTCTGATCGATAACCGCCTGGCTTATTTCATAACCATGATATTGGCGCTTTTTGTGGGTCTGCTCACGGAAAGCAACCAGCTGGCCTTAATAACGGTGGCCTTTGTGGGCGGTACGGTAGGTGTTTATCGGGTTACCCGGCTGAGCCAAACCGGGGATCTGGCCCGGGCCGGATTTTACATCGCTACCGCCAATGCGGCGGCGATACTGGCGATGGAGCTGATAACCGGCAGTGTCAATATTAGCGCGGCTTTGCTGGGCATACTTCTGGGCGTCATCAGTGGTATTCTTTCCGCGGTGTTGACCATCGGCGCCCTGCCTTATCTGGAGAGCGCCTTCACCATCACCAGCATGATCAAACTCCTGGAGTTGTCCAATCCCAATCATGAACTCCTCAAACGGCTTCTGATCGAAGCCCCGGGGACCTACCATCACAGCTTGATGGTGGGCAACCTGGCTGAAGCTTCGGCGCAGGCAGTCGGAGCCAATCCCTTGCTGGTCCGGGTGGGAGCTTACTTTCATGACATTGGCAAAATCAAACGGCCGGAATATTTTGTTGAGAACCAGCGCGGTTTTGATGAACCCCACAATAAGATCGCTCCGGCTCTCAGCGCCCTGATAATAATTTCTCATGTTAAAGAAGGGGTGGAATTGGCTCGGGAGGCCCGTTTACCTCAGGTAATAATAGACTTCATAGCCAGCCATCACGGTACCAGCCTGGCTAAGTATTTCTACACCCAGGCCATAGCCGAGGAAGGTGAAGGCATGGTCAATGAGGATAGTTTCAGATATGAAGGGCCCAAGCCCCAGACCAAGGAGGTAGCCTTGGTGATGCTGGCCGATGCGGTGGAAGCGGCAGTGCGTTCCCTGCCCAACCCTAACTTGGATAATATTCGGATTATGGTCAACAAGATTATCCGGGATAAGCTCACTGATCACCAATTGGACGAGTGCAACCTGACTTTCAAGGATTTGGATGTATTGGGCAACACCTTCTGCAGCGTTTTAGGCGGTGTGCATCACAAGCGGATAGAATATCCCGACATTGTCCAGGAGTTTACCATGAGGAGGGCCGCACGTGGAAACGATGATAACCAATCAGCAGACCAGGGTTGAATTCGATCAGTATTTGGAAAATACCATAACAGCGGTGGCGGACGCTGCTGCCCGGCTCCATGATTTGGGACCGGACACGGAGTTGAGTATCCTTTTGGTAGATAACGACTTTATCAAGAAACTAAACGCCTTATATCGGGGGCAGGATAAGGCTACTGATGTACTCTCCTTTGCGATGAATGAGTTGGGTGAAGAGGAACCGGCTGATGAATCGGGAGGAACCAATATTCTGGGCGATATTGTTATTTCGCTGGAAAAGGCGCTGGAACAAAGCGAAGAATATGGTCACAGTCTGGCCCGCGAGGTAGGGTTTCTGACTGCCCACGGGCTGCTGCACCTGCTGGGTCTCGAGCATGATACAGAATCCGGAGACCAGGATATGCAAGCCTGGCAGGAAAAGATATTGCAGAGTGTCAACCTGGAAAGGTAGACTGATATGAAAAGGTTGATCGGCAGTTTCGCCTGTGCTATTCAAGGGATTCATCATTCCATTGCCAGCAGCCCCAACATGAGAATCCATCTTCTGGCGGCGGCGGTAGTGACCGGGCTGGGATATATGGTCGGCCTGGCCAGGATTGAATGGGCGCTGCTCAGCCTGACTGTGTTCATGGTACTGGTGGCGGAGACGGTCAACAGCGCCATTGAAAAAACAGTGGACTTGGCTTGCCCGGAACGCCACCCGGTAGCCCGGCTGGCCAAAGACATGGCGGCCGGGGCGGTTTTGCTGACCGCGCTCAATGCGATGGTAATGGCGGTACTGTTGTTCGGTCCGCATCTGCTTTAGACTGATAGATTGACGGGAGATGAATGACCGCATGCAACCACAAGCCCTGTTAAGCGCAGCACGTGAGGCCCAGAAAATGGCCTATGCGCCTTATTCCGGTTATCGGGTAGGGGCGGCCCTTTTAACAACCGAGGGGGGAGTCTTCACCGGCGCCAATATTGAAAACGCTTCTTATAGTATGACCATTTGCGCCGAACGGGTGGCGGTTTTTCGAGCCGTAATGGCCGGGGAGAAGGAATTTAAGATCCTGGTTGTTAGCAGCAGCGGCAGTGGGGGAGTCACTCCGTGTGGGGCCTGTCTCCAGGTATTGGCGGAATTCGCTCCCGGGCTCAAGGTTTTTACCGAGGACGCCAATGGTCAATGCAGAGAGTATAAATTAAAGGACTTGCTGCCCTGCGTATTTTCTTTACACGCTGAATAAAACCTTAGATTGGTTTGGTAATGAGTGGGGCAATTTATTAGTAAGCGGCAAGGCTAATTCCAAGCGGGAGGGTAAATCTGTTTTGAAATCCGGATTTGTAAGTATTATCGGCCGGCCCAATGTGGGCAAGTCGACACTGATAAACAAGCTGATAGGCGCCAAGATCGCCATAGTATCAGACAAACCACAGACTACCCGGACCAGGATCCAGGGTATACTTACCTGTGAGCCGGGACAGATAATCTTTATCGACACTCCCGGTATGCACAAACCCAAGCATCTCCTGGGCGAATATATGATGAAGGTGTCTACCCAGAGCCTGGAAGAAGTGGACCTCATTTATTATATTACCGATGTTACCAATCCCTTTGGGCCCGGAGAACAATATATCATCGATCAGCTAAAAAATAGCACGGCGCCGGTATTTCTGCTGGTAAATAAGGTCGATCTGGTGGATCAGGAGGAAATCCCCCGGTTCATGCGGGGATTCTGCAGCCAGATGAAATTTACAGAGTGTATTCCCATCTCAGCCTCCCGGGGCGTCAACCTGGACAGGCTGCTGCAGGCCACTTTCGAATACCTGCCCGAGGGTCCGCAATACTATCCGGAAGATGATCTGACTGACCAACCGGTATCTTTTATAGTGGCGGAATTAATTCGGGAGAAGGCCTTGATTCTGACCCGTGACGAGGTACCTCATTCGCTGGCGGTGGAGATAGAGGAATTCAAGCACCAGGGTCCCGGCAAGGTCTACATAAGGGCGGTTATCAATACCGAGCGAGATTCGCAAAAAGGCATACTAATCGGCAAAAAGGGACAGATGCTGAAAAAGATTGGGGAACAGGCCCGCGCCGATATAGAAAAAATGATGAACACGTCAATTTACCTGGACCTGTGGATAAAGGTGAAGAAGAATTGGCGCGACAATCCCAACAATCTCAACCAGCTGGGCTACCGGAATTAGGACGGCTTGGGCCGAGGTTGAACCGCTGGCAAGAGGGGTATGGATATGATTGATCTGGCTGGCTATTTGGACAGCACCAATTTGAGGCCAGAGGCCCGGCAAATAGATATCGAGCAGTTGTGCCGGGAAGCCATCGAGCATAATATGGCAGCGGTGTGCGTGCATCCTTATCGGCTTCCCCTTTGCCGCCGCTTATTGGCGGGATCCCCGGTGCAGCTCTGTACCGTAGTGGGCTTCCCGCTGGGTGCTGATGGGGTGGCCAGCAAGGCGTACCTGGCCTCGGCGGCCCTGGCCGAGGGCGCCGATGAACTGGATATGGTCATCAACATCGGGGCGGTAAAAGACCGGGACTACCTTACTGTGGGCAAAGAGATCGAGGCGATAGCCGCCCTTAAGCAGGAAAACCGGTTTACCCTTAAGGTAATTATCGAAACCGCCTTGTTAGAAAATGAAGAACTGGCTGAAATCATCAGCCTGATCAACCAAACCGAGGCTGATTTCGTCAAGACCTCAACCGGATTCGGACCCCGGGGGGCCAGCCGGGAGGATATCATCAACATCATGAAGTACAAGAAACCATCTCTCCAAATCAAGGCATCAGGGGGAATCAGAGAACTGGACCTGGCCTTGGCATTGATCGATGCCGGAGCCGATCGACTCGGCACCAGCAGCGCGGGCCAATTGTTGAAGGCCTATCAGGCAACCCAATAAAGAACTTCATCATTATTACACCGAAGGCTTAAGCAATTAAGGAGTCATGCATGTATTACCGGAGTCGTTCCATCATCTTAAGGACCCGTGATCTTAGGGAAAGCGAGCAATTGATCACGGTCTTTTCAGAGAAAGAAGGCAAATTGACGGCGGTAGCCAAAGGGGTCAAAAAGCCCAAAAGCAGTCTGCGCGGCTGTGTCCAACCCTTCTGTCACTCCCTGCTGTTTTTCAGCCAGGGGCGGGAACTGGATCTGATAACCCAGGGACGAGTGATCGATTTTTACGGCAATTCGCGCGAGGATCTGTACCGGACCCTGCACATCGTGTACATGATGGAGATTCTGGACAAAAGTTTAATGGACCGGGCGCCCTTGCCGCATCTGTACCTAGCTGTGGCGGATGTACTGGAACTGATTAATCAAGAGGGCTTTAACCCCATCCTGATACGTTATTTTGAGAGTCAGCTGTTGGTCAATTTGGGCTATAAACCGGTTCTGGACCGCTGTGTGCAGTGCGGCAGCCGAGTATTCAATAAATACACCTTCAGCCTGGCCGATGGTGGTCTGGTATGCGATACTTGCCAGGTCAACGGCAACTACATGTTCCTGCGGGGAGATTGCCTGGCTTTACTGCGTTTGTTGTCCGGGGGTAACCTGCAGGCGGTACGGCGGGTGA
>CAZOMS010000124.1:0-6511 GCA_964580805.1 uncultured Syntrophomonas sp.
TATGGTGGGCCATGAAGGACTTGAACCTTCAACCTTGTGATTAAGAGTCACCTGCTCTGCCAATTGAGCTAATGGCCCGGGTCGGTCGATTTGCGACAATTAAGATTATACCGTCTCGATTTCCAGAAATCAATAAGCAAGAGGAAATATCTTACCTCATAGAGAATTAGCGAAATCAAGTGGGCTAAGGGGGGTTCCTAATCGTATGAAGGAAATTCTTATCAATACTCGCGATGACAAGAAGCTGGCCGCCTATCTGTGGGAGCCGGCCGATGGCAGCAAATTCATGTTGGTGATCTGCCATGGCTTTCGGGGGGCCAAGGAAAATGGTGGCAAGGTTTTTGCTTTTGCCGATAAGCTTAGGAAAGCCGGGGCGGGGGTAGTGGCTTTCGATTTTCGGGGCAGCGGCAAGAGTGATGGTGAATTTGCCTCGGTAACTCTCTCCCGACAAGGGGAAGACCTGCAGGCGGTGATCGATCATGTCGACCGGGCATACGGTTTGCCGGTGATCCTACTGGGACGCAGTATGGGCGGCAGCTCGGTCCTGGCGGGCGCCTCGGGGGATGAGCGGGTGGCGGGATATATATTCTGGTCGACGCCGGTTTTCATGCATCAGGCCTTCGCCACCATAATGGGGGAGGATTATCATCGTCTCCAAGCTGGTGAGATCATCATGTTCAGTGATGATGGCGGCCAGTTCGCACTGCGGCCCGACCTGATCACCGATTTCGACCGCCATGATATGGATGGGTATATAAAGAGTATCGGCGCAAAACCGGCCTTAATAGTCCAAGCCCGCGATGATGACGCGGTCAGCCCTGAGAATGGCGAATATCTGCACCGCCTGCTGCCCAACAGCAGGTTGCACATGTTCGACCAGGCCGGGCATAGATTCCTGGAATTGACGGCAGAACGCGAAGATCTGACGATAGAATGGCTGCGGAACAATTTTTTGTAGTCAACCCTCAGTTATTTAGGGATATTCTGGGCGAATTTATCCAGGGTGATCCAGCCGGGGACACGCACTCGCGGGGTGAGGAAGGGATTACTGGCTGGAGCGGCATGCCCGTACGCAACGGTCACCGCCGATGTGTAACCGGCGTCCTTCACAATTGTCGGGGTTATATCGCCGTAGGTTCCGGTGGGATAGCAGAAGGAACGGCAGGGCACACCCAGGTTTTCTTCCAGCATCTGCTTGGAGACCAGAATCTCCTGGACTTGTTGCTCATAGCCGACTTCTTTCAAGCTTATGTGATTCTTGGTATGGCTGCCTATCTCAATCCCGGCCGATTGCAGTTGCTTGATCTGGTCCAGGTCAAGATAGTTGGAGCGGCCGATGAATGAGGTGCAAACATAAACCGTCCCGGTAAAACCATACTCCTGCATAATCGGCCAGGCTTGGTTCAATACTGACGTGTATCCGTCATCGAAGGTAAGCACGATAGTCTTGGCCGGTATCTGGTTATCTCGCAGCATCTCTTCCGCCTGGGCCATGGTTACGGTGCGGTAACCGCTTTCGGCCAGATAGCGCATCTGTTCACGGAATCTTTCCACCGGTACATATAGGCTGTTAGGACCGGACGTTACTTCATGATACATAAGAATGGGGATGACGGTGCCCGTGTATTTTTCGACGGCAGGGACTGGCGCGGCCGAGATTGTATCGTTAGATCGGCTGGGAGAAGAAGCGTAGTTGTCATCCGTGGTCTGGCCAGCCTCCGCTGGCTGGGGAATGGTGTCCGTGGCTGCAGAAGGGTAATTTACGACCGACACCAGACCGTCATGGAAGACAAACGCCAATACGGTGATGAGCACCAGGCCGAATATGTAGGGTCTCAATCGCTTCAATTTATTTATTCCTCTCGCCAACGTTTTGGAATCGAAGTACCGGCCTTGCTTTATCAACTCTGGCTTATTCAGGGGATCCAGGAAACTTGCAATAGGTTTGGAATGCGTTGGGTGAACGTCTTTATTTACCAATAATAGCCCATTGCAAAGACTGCTTTCAAGATAAAAATGACCTTGGCGACATCGATAAAATCTCGGAAAATTTAGAAACTAGGATAACTGGCGCCATTTCCACCGGTGGAAAACGTTGCAGAATGTGATTCAGTTTCGAAGAGTTCCAACTAATATTAACCGGGTAGGGGCAAATGGCAGCGTTACAGGCATAAAAAAACACTCCCAAGAATCCCTGGAAGTGCATATTTGTCTTATGGTACGCCCGAGAGGAATCGAACCTCCGCACCCGGCTCCGGAGGCCGGTGCTCTATCCACTGAGCTACGGGCGCACATTTGCTTGATGATTATAGCAGAATATTTGAGATTGGTCAAAACAAGGTTGAAATAAGATCAACTTTCAAGGTAATTTCCAGATCCCCAATATTGCGCACAAATCAAAGAGCCAGCCCAATACTGGTGCTGGCCCTTCTTGACTGAGGAGTTCTGAAGTATTCTTAATGCGACGCGATTTGACTGGCTGGCAACTTCATGATGCAATCTTTAAGTATATGACCGGTCTATTCAACTACTGTTTCAGAAACTGGTTCAGGAGTCTCTACCGTGACAGTCCCTTCAGTGGTATCGGCGAGCACATCCAGGTCAAACGCCGCCGCCAGGTCCTGCAGAGGAACATAGGCACGGCCGCAGTTGATCTCGCTTTCAAAAGGCACGGCCAAAGCTGTGGTTTCGCTGTCCAACTCAAATTCGGGAATCAATAGACTTCCGCCCACAGTACCGGTAACGGTTCCTAAGACTTCCAAAGTGTCGGGATCGATAATGTCACCTGAAATAGTGCCGCTGATAGCACCGTCAGTTGTCAACAAAACCGGATCGGTGGAAATATTCTCAGAGGTGGCTTCGAAGGTTAATTCCACGGTGATAGATTTTCCAGTCAATGGATTTGTTACTGTACAGGGAATGGTGCCATCTATGCTGGCTGGGCCGCTGGTGGCAGCAGCATCGTCAAAGAGCCAACTAAATGTGCTGGGGGCTGGGTCCAGTTCTGCACTGGCTTGGGTGGATGCGGTAGTTCCGTTGTAACTGAACACAATGCTCTTCCCGTTAGCCCCGGTGATGGTAACTGTTTTATTCTCGAGGTCTGGGGTCACGGTGGCACCCATGTTTTCAAGGGCCTTTACGGGGAACATGATCTTGCCGCCCTTAAGGTACATGGGGCCTTCCAGCTTGATTAAGTTGCCGCTCTGGTTGGTCCATATTGACCAAGCCTCAGGATCTTGGGCCGCAGTATACATGGCTGCGATAAGGGCTTCGGCGTTATCATATTCACTGAGCGTGAACCCGGACTTAATCGATTTGATGACCATGAATCTTTCATTGATAAGCTGTTTCTTGGCGGCTTCCGGGTCAGCTAACATGGTATCGATCTTAGCAATTTGGTCTTCCAGAGCTTTGACGGCGGCGTCGTAGGCAGCGATCTCTTCCTCGGTAGCTTCCGGAGCCAACGGATTTGCCTTCATTTCCTCCAGACTGGCCGCTAGGGTCAGACGGTCGGTTTCCAAGGTAGTTAAACCTTTAATAGCCTGGTTCATCTCTTGTTTGAATTGCTTCATCAGGGCTTTGCTGTCCGCAACAGCAGCTTGAGTCTCGGATTTGTTCTTGCCATTACCATTGCCGTTGCCGTTATTGCCTTTGTCCGAGCCGGCAAACGCGCTGAAGGATAGGGAAAGGGTCAGGGTCAGAGTCAACAGGAGCACCAATACTTTTTTCATTCGATCTACCTTCCTTTCTTTTCCCATCTCCCACCCAAAGAAAAACTGCACGCCGAAGCATGCAGTGATTTCACTGGTTTCTCTTCGGCAACCCGGCGATCATGGCTTTTTAGCTTTAGACCCGTGGCTTTGCGTCCCTGGCTTTCACCAAGTTTGCTATTATCGGAGATGTTTATTTTACCAAATTCTATCGCTAAGATGCGTGGATTACAAATGGTTTTCATCATCATTGACACCCCAAATCACATTCGTAACCGGCATTTATCAATCCTAATTCCTTGGCTTGATTCAGAAAAAACAAACAGCCCAAGGCCATACCTCAATTTTCAGCGATTCTTCAGGTCTTTTTCAGGTAGGATATGGATAATAGGTCATAGACTACTATTAGTAGTTACATATTATCGTGCCTACCGAGCCGGGAATATTTTTATTGGAGTGATGAAATGTATGTCAGATAGCCTGATCACAGAAAACGATGAACATATTCAGGTCGAAAACGCTGATATTCCCAGTGGGGAAGAGCATGTGAGCCTGGATGCCCAGCATGTCAGGCAAGCCCTGGTCGACAAGCGGATCCGGGGCATGTCCAAGGGCAAAAAAATCATCTTGCTGGTGGCTGCCTTTTTGGTGATAGGAGGGGCCGCTTATGGTATCCAGAAGTGGACCAGCACCGATAATCAGGTTAGCTATGCCACAGCCACCGTTTCCCAAGGCACGGTAACCAACTCCATTGAAGCTACCGGCACTTTGGAAGCGGTCCGCACTTCGGATATGGGTTTCAAGAACGATGACATCATTACCGCCCTTAATGTGCAGCCGGGTGACCATGTCACCGCCGGACAGGTTTTGGCCCAGCAAGATCCAGCCACCCTTCGCAACGCCTTGCAGCAGGCCCAAAACACCGTCGACCAGGATAGTATCAGTGTGAAGAGCAGCCAATTGAACCTGGAGACCGCCCGCAGGGAATTGGAACGCCAACGGCAATTGTTCGACGCCAGCGCCATATCTCAAACTGAACTCGAGAACGCCCAGAACTCCTATACCAAAGCTGAACTGGACCTGCAGTTGGCCCAGTCCAAGTTGGCCAACGACCGTATCAAATTGGCGCAGGCCCAGGAGGATATGGCAGAAGCCACCATCGTTGCCCCATTTGATGGGTTAATTGGGATTGTCAACGGCCAAGTGGGGTCCATCAACGGGATAAATTCTTCCTCCAGCACCTTGCTGACGGTTATGAGTGATGAATTGCAAATAAATGCCCTAGTTAATGAGGCTGATATCGGCGAAGTAAAGGTGGGGCAGGCGGTTGAATTCAGCAGCAGTTCATTTGGCGACAAGGTATTCCAGGGAAAAGTCCTGCGGATTACTCCCCAAGCTCAAACCGTTAGCAATGTTCAGTACTATCCGGTATTGATCTCCTGCCAGGACCCGGAAGGGGTGCTTTTATCCGGTATGTCGGTTTCGGCTCGGATCATAGCGGCCCGGGAAGATAATGCGGTAACGGTACCCATGATGGCTGTCTCCTATGCCCAAACTTATCTGCGCAGTAATCCTACTCCATCTATGTCCTCCGGATCAAAAGCAGCCGTGGTCATAGAGAACCAGCAACCGGTGGTCAGGCCCATAGAAGTGGGGATAAGCGACGGAACTAACTATGCGGTCAAGAGTGGCCTCAATCCTGGTGATACGGTTATTATCGGAACTGCTTCAACATCCCAGACCACAACCGATACTTCCTCAAACCAAAACAACAGCAATCGGAACCAGGGCGGCATGCCCGGGGGCGGCATGAGCCCTCCTCCGGGTGGATTTTAAACACAGGGGAGATAATCATGGCTGAAAATCTTATCAGACTCAGGGACATAGACAAAACCTATTATGGAGCCGCCACCCCGGTCCGTGCTTTGCGTTCAGTATCCCTGGATATAGACAAAGGAGAGCTGGTGGCGATAATGGGGCCCTCCGGTTCCGGTAAATCCACCCTTATGAATATGCTGGGCTGCCTGGATAAACCCGATGCGGGCCAGTATGTTTTTGCCGGCCAGGATGTGATGGACCTAGACCGTGACCAACTGGCCCACATGCGCAGCATATTTATCGGTTTCGTCTTCCAGAACTTCAACCTGATCGGCCGCGCCACGGCCCTCGAAAATGTATGTCTGCCTTTGATATATGCAGGCACAAAGTCCCAGAGAGAGAGGGAGAAACGGGGCCTGCAGATGCTCCGTTTGATGGGCCTGGCCGGTAGGGAGCATCACCTGCCCAAACAGCTCTCCGGAGGTCAGCAGCAAAGGGTGGCGATTGCCCGGGCTCTGGTCAACGATCCGGGCTTGGTGCTGGCCGACGAACCGACCGGGGCCCTCGACACCAGGACATCAGAGGAAATAATGCTGCTGCTGAAAAAACTGAATCAGGAACGCGGACTGACGGTGGTAATCATAACCCACGAAGCTGAGATCGGAAACCATTGCCGCCGGATCATCCGGCTAACCGACGGACAGATAGTCAGCGACGAATCATTGGCCCCGGACATGGCTTCAGCCGGGGTAAAGGATTAAATACGAACGATGGGCGGGAAAAATTATGGATTTGCAATCAAGCCTTAAGATGGCAATACAGAGTTTGCTGGCTAACAAGATGCGCTCCTTCCTGACCATGTTAGGGGTAATTATCGGGGTAGGTGCAGTTATCATAATGGTAGCGCTGGGTCAGGGAACGGCTGCCGGCATTACCGACAGGATCTCCAGTATGGGGGCCAATCTGCTCACCGTTTCAGCCGG
>CAZOMS010000125.1:0-6474 GCA_964580805.1 uncultured Syntrophomonas sp.
AAAAATTAGGAAGTTTTTTTTCAAGACCAGGTGAACACACTAATAGCGAAGATATAGTTTGTTTATTTTATTTAAAGTAGAGGGGGACTATTAATGAATATCGACCTTATTGCGAACATATTGGTCATAGCTACCGTCGTTTTCATCGGTTTCTGGTTGGTATGGCTGATAGGCATGATGATGAAAACTCCTGTGACCAGCGCCCGCAAACCGATGCGTGAACGAAATGAATGGAATGACCGGACGGAACTGACGGAACTGACGGAACTGAATGAAACAAATAAGCGGATTGATCGGACCGATCTGGAACTGAATGAAATGAATGGTAGGACTGGACCAACGGAACTGAATGAGCTGCCAGGACGAATCAACAGACGGGACTAACTGAACTAAATGAACTAAACCAGAGCCATAGGGATAGCAATGATCACTTAAAGGCGAGGGTTGGGGCCAATGCCATCCGTGCCGAACACCAGTATGGAGCGAAACGGAGCCAATATCAGACCAATGCGGCCAGCCAAACCCCGGGTGGATGCAGACGCCATCCCGGGGTTCGAAATGGGCGATGTTATGATCCAATGCGGAAATTAAAAAACCATATTCCCAATCCCCAAAAGGCATGCAGTGCAGCTATGGCAGCAATCGCCCAGCCGTTTTTGCGATGATATGAGAAGGGGACTTTGAGCCAGCGCTTGCCGGTCAACATCTGGAATGTCAACATAATGATCAAGGCCAGTCCCAGCCACAGATGGGCCGGCTGGCCGGCGATGACAGGTACAAACATACTGTCCCTCCTTGTGCTGTCAACCTCAAAAACAGTCTCCTGGCCCAGCCGCTGGTATGGGACCATACGCCTGTCCCAGAGCTTATCCCAGATTACAGCCGTATTTTACCTATTGATTTTCTCCATCTTTGTTCATATACCTCCCTTTCGCTCTTCTTTTTTTTGATTTCCGTTTATCTCCAGTTGAAATACGCCCCGGCTTACCATCAGTCCCGGGTGCAGCTGGCCCTATTTCTGAAAAATTCAGTAATCGAAAATTCCTGGGCTGGCACCCCGCATAAGATTACGAGCCCATTCTTTAGACGTCCATATCGTTGGGATGGTACTTATCGGTGGCATAGGAACCATCGATGTAGACCTCGGTGATACCTACCGTCATCAGTTGCTCATAGCGTTGCTTGAACTCGTCCAGCAAGTGCAGCCGCCAGGCGGTGTCCCAGCTGCCTCCGCCCCCGGGCCCTTGCCGGATCAACTGCTCCAGTTGGGCCAGACTGACCTCGTGGTCACCGGCCGGCAGCAACCCGTTTTTCAAAAATACCAGCACCCCATCACCCCTGGTTTCATTATAACCAAAGTCGTCCATCGATTGGTAACTGCTGAAATGCTTTACGCGCTTCAAGTATTGTTTTGGGCCAATAAGTAAAGGCTAAATCATAACCGGTCTCTTTACCGCCAAGATCTACGTTAATGTAACAGAGTGGAGATACGTCATGTCTTTGGAAAGTATCCTGGAAGCAGCTGTTGTTGTCATTGTGGCAGCCTTAATGGTGGTTAATGTGCCCAAAAGCCGATTGCGAGAGGCACTGGTCATTTTCTTCTTCAAGGCGTTCATTACCTGGCCGCTGGGATTGGCCTCAGTACACTACGGCTTGATCGAGTATCCGGTCCGGTTGTTCAGTAATGCTACCAAGGCGCACTTTTCCTTCGAATACTTTATCTACCCGTCTCTTTGTGTGATCTTTATGATGACCTATCCGGAAGATCAGAGCCGGTTGCGCCGGTTCATGCACTATTTTAACTTCTGCACAGTCATGACTCTGGCTGAAGTCTGGGCGGAAAGATACACCGCCACCATCAATTACATCCACTGGACCTGGTATATCAGCTGGCTCAGCTTCTTCATTACCTTTTATATCTCCCGGAAATTCTATGAGTGGTTCTTCAAGGTGAAGGTCAAACAAGATCTCGATGTTTAACACAAGCTAAGGTACATCATCTGCCTGGTCAAAACGCCTGACGAAGAACGTCTCCCGGTTCATTGCTCGATCCGTTCATTCAGCCTTTGTAAAAACCAATCCATACATATTGCCGCCCAACTCGAAACCATCGGTCCGGCGGAAGCCAGCTGCGGCCAAAACGGCTTCGGTCTCGCACTCCTCCAGGCGGATAGCCATGGGCGGGCCCATTGAGGTCTCGCGCTTGTTAAACTCTATCACCAGGATCCGGCCGCCAGTCTTTAATATTCTTCCGATCTCCTCCAGCATGGTCGCTTTATCCCCGATCTCATGGAGAACCGTCACCAGCAGGGCCAGGTCCACCGCCCCGGCCTCAATATCGAAGCAGTCCCCACTGACTTGTACCAGCTTTATGTTGGTCAGCCCTTCCCGTTGGGCTTTGCCGTCTATTATCCGCAGCATCTCAGGATCCGTATCCAATGCATAGACCGTGTCAGCCGTCATCCGGGCAGCTGGAATTGCGAAGATTCCGCTGCCGGCCCCGATATCAGCCAGCACCTGACCGTCCTCAAAACCTACCCTCCCCAGAGTCTCAGCGGGTTGCAACTCCGCCAACCGCTCCGGTCGTTCCAATTTCTCTTGCTTATGCTTCATAACCTACCTCCATTGTGAGCACTATCCCCTTCATTATAAACAAAAGTGCATCAGTATATCCCGTCTAGCATTGGCTGATAGGATAATAACCCAACCCAAGTTTGGCAGATATTGAGAAGCATAATCTGGTATGGTATGATAATAAGAAATGAATAACTCTTGACGGTCAAAGCTGTCCAGGAAAAATGGATGGCAGAGAAGGGCAATACCGGGACGGATTTAGGCCGCCCATGGCATTTCTACGGTGAGAAATCAGCAAACTTGGGTGGGTAGCCTTTTATAGGGCTACCCATAAGTGTTCTTGACTGTCCCATCAATCAATGAAGGGGGGATAATTTATAAACCACTGATTCCTTGATGGCAACCGCTCCCACGTTTTCCGGCCAGTGATCAAGAGTTCTTCTCGTCCCAGGTTGCCGTTTCCTTAACTGTTGTTGGTAACGTGAGATAGGAGGGATAGTATTGTTTAAGAAGAACAAACCGTTAAGCCTTCTTTTAACCCTAATTTTTACCTTTGTTTTCTTGGCCCCCGCTTTCCTGCTGCCGACTGAGGCCGCCGCCGCTGCCCCGACCGTTACTGCTTTAGCCGCCGCTGATATCGATGACGAATCAGCCACTTTAAATGGACGGCTGACTGCGGACGGAGATTACGATGTGGTGGAGTACGGCTTTTACTATGACGATTCTTCTTCAGTAACCTCTACTGACAGCAGAGTAAGAGCTGGCACCGATGATCTTGACGATGAAGAGACCTTCGACGCCGACCTGGAAAATCTGGACCCTGATACCCGCTATTGGTTCCGGGCCTATATTATTTATGAAGATAGCCGGGATATACGCCGCACGGTTTTGTCCACCAACACCCGTTATTTCACCACCACCGACAGTACGGATGAAGATCGGCCGGAGGTGTCTACCGATGCGGCCACCAGCATCACCACCAGCGGTGCCAGATTAAATGGAGAAATCGATTCTGCAGGTGTTTCCAGGATCACTGAATACGGATTCTATTATGGAACCAAATCCACTCCTTCAACCAAGAAAAAAGTGGGCAGCCGCATTGACGAAGGAGATGACTTCAATTACAAGCTGACCGGGTTGAAGTCGGATACCCGCTATTATTTCCGGGCCTATGCCCGTAATGCCGAGGGGATCTCCTATGGAACCGTACGTAGTTTTTACACTAAAGAGGGCAATGAAAAGCCTTCTGTCACCACCAAAGCAGTTACCACCGGAGAAGGCTATGCTACCCTTTATGGGGTGGTCACCGATGAAGGTGACTCGGACCTGGAAGCCTATGGATTCTACTATGGGACCACCAGCAATACCCCCACTAGAATAAAGGTGGGCAACAGTATC
Organism: uncultured Syntrophomonas sp.; assembly: GCA_964580805.1. Classification (GTDB taxonomy): domain Bacteria; phylum Bacillota; class Syntrophomonadia; order Syntrophomonadales; family Syntrophomonadaceae; genus PHAA01. Next base: position 3,973 of record CAZOMS010000125.1, read on the forward strand.
GCTGAAGACAAAACCTTCAGCTACCAGCTGACCGGCCTGGCTCCGGGCAACTACTATGTCAAGGCCTATGCCACCAATGACGGGGGTACCAGTTACGGAACCCTGCGGAGCTTTGAAGTGACCCGTTCCAGCGCCCCCAGCGTCTTCTTTATCGGCTCCTCCTACTACAACATCCGCGGAACTTATCAATCCGGAGAAGCCGCCCCTTATATCAAGAATAGCCGCACTTACCTGCCCATCAGACCGGTAGGTAATTCCGTCGGTATAGCGGATAATGATATAGTCTGGAATGCCTCGGCCCGCACGGTTACCTTAACCAAAGGCAGCACCACGGTCAAACTGGAAATAGGCAGTCCTATCATGTACGTGAACGGCTCGGCGATTAGGATGGACACTGCCCCGGAGATCAGCAATTCCCGGGCTTGTCTGCCCATCGCCCATATTGTCAATGTGTTTGGTTACACTGCCTACTGGGACGGCAGCAGCCGCGCGGTGACCATTCGGTAATCACGCACCGGATTATAAGGTGCCTTTTGATCCTATCCTTTAAATGTGCCCAAAAAATCCTGTCTATGAACAGACAGGCCGGATACCGAATAAAAAAGTCTGAGGGCTGGACCCTGATTCCAGCCCTTTTCTTTTCCGATCCCCTCATTCGGTGACATTCACCGCCAAAGTCAAAGCCCGGTAGTCACCACCGGCACTGCCGACCTGACTCTGGAATAAATTTTTATCTGACCTTCGCCGGGGGCCTTCCCCGGCGTATTATTTGTAAGGAGGCCCTTTATATGGAAGCTGGGCTATACAGCATTGCCAACGTCGGCTTGCATATTACAGTATCCCCGACGATCCTGCTTCCAAATGGTTCGTATTGGCGGTGGGGATGAATATCATGAAGGAGGCGGGAAAGATTGACGCGGAATAGAGACATGAATATACTCCACTTTAAAGTCTGGATCGAAGCTAAGGGGGCCACCTGCCGCTTGGGCAGGGCGAAGCTTGACTGCATTCTCAACGTGGATCATATTGAACCGGGCCTTTGGGCAGCCTTGTATGCCCAGCAGACCCCCGATGGTTTGGTGGTGGCAGCGTTGTCTGACTACTTTGCTACCCCCAAGGCCGCCTGGCAGGCGCTGGACGATCCCGCCAGTCCCAGCCAACCGCCGCGGCCTTTCCCAGATTGGGCGGGTGAGCAATACCTGACCGACCGCAACGCCGGGGTGGAGAAGCTGGACCTGTGAATAAAAGATTCGGGTATGCAAAGCCCGCCGGGACCCAAGAGCTCTCGGCGGGCTTTTGTCTGTCTATTGGTTCCGGGTCATGATATCGATTCGTCCCCGGCAGCCTTTCGGTTCAAGATCCAAAACTTTTTTTCATGTTTGGCCATATTCTCATGGGCATAGCTAAACTGCTTCTCTATATACCCCGGCAGCAGCGAATCCCCCTTGGCATCCAGGTAGGAATCCGATTCTTCTTTGATGTGGTGCTCGGTCAAATACACATAATGGACCTCATGTTCATCATCATGGCTGTAGGCGATATAGTAACGATCGATCCACAGGGTGTAGTAGTTACTCTTCACCACCAGCGGATGGGGATTCTGCAGGTTAAGCTTGCCCGCCATGACCGCATCATCAGGCAATGTGATGGCCAGATGGTCGGCCACTACATGAGTCAAAGCAATAATATTCTCAATGGGCAGTTTTTTATTCATTCACTTAAATTACCATATTCTGCACTCCTCGACAAGGTTTTGGTGCAGACCAGTCTTGCCTCATCGGTGCCTCGTGGATTCACCACTGCAAAGTCGAACCCTGGAGAAGATATTGCGTCCCCTTGCATTGAACTCAACAGTCCAACTGGTTTAATATTAGGAAAATAGAGAGTCGAGGTGAAGAAGATGAAAATAGTCGCTTGTGTAAAAGCGGTACCGGAAGAACAGGATATCTCCATAAAGCCCGACAAAACCCTGGATTTAAGCAAAGCTGAGCTGAAAGTCGGCCAGTATGATCTTAACGCGGTGGAAGCCGCGGTACAGCTGCAGGAGGCCACCGGCAGCGAAGAACCGCTCCTGGTCAGTGTAGGCACCACCAAGGGCCTCAAGAATACCAAGCTGCAGAAGGCCATGTTATCCCGCGGGGCGGGAGCATTGTTCGGGGTCGCCGACGACTCCCTGGATTCCATCGATGCCCTGGCCACCGCCAGCAACCTGGCGGCCGCTATCATCAAGATCGGCGGAGTGGACCTGGTCCTGTGCGGGGAAGGCTCCGGCGACATCTATTCCCAACAGGTGGGTCCCCTGCTGGGGCAGTTGTTAGGCTTCGCCAACCTCAATGCAGTCAGCCGGATCACCCCCAGGGGCGACCAGCTGGAGGTGGAACGCACCCTGGAAAATGAGGTCGAGGTTCTGGAGGTTACCCTGCCGGCAGTATTGTCAGTGACTACCGATATCAACAAAGCCCGCATCCCCGGATTGAAAGAAATCCTGGCCGCCGGCAAAAA
>CAZOMS010000126.1:0-6407 GCA_964580805.1 uncultured Syntrophomonas sp.
AATAATGATATAAAGGATCTGATATGATGTCTGGATTGGAAATGGGCCGGGTGCTTGACAACCGCCCGGTAACCAGCGATTGGTTCGTAATGGATATAGCCGCTCCGGCCACCGCCCCGCAGTGCCAGCCGGGCCAATTTCTCCATATCCGGCCCATCCCCACCCATGACCCGCTGCTGCGCCGGCCTCTAAGTATATATGACGTACTATCCGAGAGCGGCATCATATCCCTGCTGTATAGGATTGCCGGACGCGGGACCAGCCTGCTGGCCAAGGTTGCAGCTGAGGACAATATCGACATTATGGGACCATTGGGCCGGGGCTTCACTATACCTTCTGAAAACGAGAGTGTTATACTGGTCGGCGGGGGAGTCGGAGTGGCGCCGTTAATGTATTTGGCCCGGGTTGCACTGGAAAGACAATGCCGGGTCAAGCTGCTGCTGGGTGCAGCCAATGCGGCCCAACTGGGAGCGGCGCATAGGTTCGAGAGGGCTGGGGCGCAGGTGAAAACCGCCAGCATGGACGGCAGCGAGGGTTGCCATGGGCTGGTGACCGACTTGCTGGAGGAAGAAAATCCCGGCGATTATGCCCGCCTTTACACCTGCGGTCCAACCCCGATGATGGCACGAGTGTCGGCCTGGGCCAAGGCTCATGATTTGTGGGGCGAAATGTCCCTGGAGGAACACATGGCCTGTGGAGTAGGGGCTTGTCTGGGGTGCGCCTGTCAGCTCAATGCTCTCCAGCCAGGATACGCCAAGGTGTGCAAGGATGGCCCGGTATTCAATATCCAGGCCGTTGAAATATGCCCGGACCAGGGCGGGGAGGAGGATTGCCGTGAATAAAAGCGAGAAACTCCCATCTCCTGACCTCAGCGTTGATTTGGGCGGGATCAAGATGAACAACCCGGTGGCGGTCGCTTCCGGCACCTTCGGCTACGGTCGGGAGTATGAGGACTATATGGATATATCCGCCCTCGGCGCGGTTATTGTCAAAGGCACCACCCTGGAACCGCGGTTCGGCAATCCGCCCCCGCGCATTATCGAGACCCCGGCCGGGATGCTCAATGCCATCGGACTGGAGAACCCCGGGATAGATATATTTCTGCACCAGCACCTGCCTTATCTGCGGGACAAGGGAGTCACGGTCATTGCCAACCTGGCTGGCAACAGCATTGAAGACTATGCCGCGGTGACCGCCAAACTCGAAGGTCACCCCGGAGTCGCGGGAATCGAGCTCAATATATCCTGCCCCAACGTAAAAAAAGGGGGGCTGCAATTTGGCACCGACCCGCAAATGGTCAAGCAGGTGGTACAGGCAGTTAAACAAAAGACCTCCCTGCCGGTTATGCCCAAACTAAGTCCCAATGTCACCAACATTGTGGAGATTGCCTGGGCTGCCCGGGAAGGAGGCGCGGATGCCCTGGCGATGATAAATACCCTCATGGGAATGGCCATCGACATCGACCGGCGCCGCCCGGTACTGGGCAACGTATTTGGAGGCCTGTCCGGCCCCGCCATCAAACCGGTAGCATTACGCATGGTCTATCAGGTCCGCCGGGAGATGGACATCCCCATCCTGGGCGGAGGCGGAATCATGAATGCCCGTGATGCCCTGGAATTCATAATGGCCGGGGCAACGGCGGTGTCCGTGGGCACCGGTAATTTCGTCAATCCCCGCGCCGCCCTGGATATAGCAGTGGGTATCAGAGAATTTATGGTTGAACAGGGGATCAGAAAGATAAGCGAATTGGTGGGAGCCGCCATACTAAGATAAGCGCGAGTGAAGGAGGAGCACGGATGGAGGCCAAGGATAGAATAGTTTTAGCCCTGGACGTGGATACGGCCGAGGAAGCGTTGGTGTTGGTCAAAAAGCTCAGCCAGCATGTAGGGGTGTTTAAAATAGGCATGCAGCTGTATAACGGCATAGGCCCGGATATAATCCACCGGGTCCAGGACCTCGGGGGAAAGGTTTTCCTGGACCTCAAACTGCATGATATCCCCAATACGGTAGCATCAGCCGCCCGGGTACTGACCCGCCTGAATACGTTCATGTTTAATGTACATGCGGCCGGGGGCCGGGAGATGATGAAACAAGCCGCCCGGGCATCACGGGAAGAGGCTGACCGCCTCGGGGCAGCGGCGCCCCTGTTGTTGGCGGTAACTGTCCTTACCAGTATCAGTCAGATGGAATTGGCGGAAGATATGTTCATAAACGGATTGAAGGTAGAGGAATTAGTGGTTAAATGGGCCTTGATGGCTCAGGAATCAGGTTTGGGCGGAGTAGTCTGTTCACCTCAGGAAATCGAACCGATTCGCTCCGCCTGCGGCCCCGACTTTAAGATTGTCACCCCGGGAATCCGGCCTTTGTGGTCGGCGGCCAATGACCAGAAGCGGATCACTACCCCCCGGCAAGCCCTGGACCAGGGAGCAGACTTCATGGTTATCGGGCGCCCCATTGTGCAAGCTGACGATCCAGTAGCAGCAGCCCAGAGAATAATAGAAGAATTGGAGGCGGAGTAATGTTAAACCAGCAAGAAGCCATTGATATATTCACCCGTTCGGGAGCCTTGATGGAAGGGCATTTCAAATTGACCAGCGGCCGGCACAGCAATCGTTATATGCAGTGTGCCCAGGTCCTGCAGTATCCCCAGTATACAGAGCAGCTAGCCCTTCACATCGCCGAAAAGTACGCTGATGAGAAGATCGATATGGTAATTGGGCCGGCTATGGGCGGCATTATTGTGGCTTATGAAGTTGCCCGTCATTTAAAGGTACCCGGCATCTTCTGCGAGCGTGAAAACGGCCAGATGGCCCTGCGGCGCGGGTTTGTCATAGAACCGGGCAGCCGCTTGCTGGTGGTTGAAGATGTGGTCACTACCGGGGGTTCGGTAATGGAAGTTATGGAGATCGTGAGAGGGGCCGGCGGCGTGGTGGCAGGTGTGGCTGTTCTGGTCGACCGCAGCGCCGGTAAGGTCGATTTCGGGGTCCATACAGAAGCGGTACTGACAATGGACATTGAATCCTGGTTACCGGATGACTGTCCGCTGTGCCGGGACGGACAGGGGGAGGCCATCAAACCGGGCAGCCGCAGTTAGCAGGAGGTATATTTCGTAATGAAGGTTTTTTTAAACGGCCAAGAGATGCAGTTCGTTGACGGCGGGTATAAATATGTGTTTTTAAAACCCTACCAACATTTTCAGGAAAAGACCATCGATAAAGAAAATGGCGACAAAATGCATCTGGAGTTTTATGACAACGGGATCCAAATCAGGACGCTTATCACCAAAAAAGAGGTGGCGACTATCATCAACCGCAACGTGGCCATCGACAAGCTCAACAACAAGGTATACATTCTGGAAGAAGGCAATGAAGCCAGGTTTAATGATGACGGCTCAGTTGATATAATTAAATAAGGAATCAACTGTCAGGGGGGAATGGCATTATGGATGACAAACTCGTGAACCAGGCGGAATACCTGACCGCCGAACATTTGGCCATGGAAAAGAGGCTGCGGGAAAGTGAAGAGAAGTACCGGCTCCTGTTTGAAACAGCCAACGACGGCATCCTCCTGATCGACCGGCTCGATATTATTGACTGCAACCGGCGCGCGGCCGAGATATTCGGCATCGAGCTGGATCAATTGCGCGCTTCTTCGGTTAAACGGTTCATACCGCCGGTTCAGCTGGATGGGCGCAGCACCTACAATCTGCTCCGGGAAAACGGTGAGCGGGTCTTGCAGGGAGAGCCGATGCTGTTCGAGGTCGGCCTGTCCCGGGCGGATGGCTCGCCGATAGACGTAGAAATCAGTCTCAACCGCATCCGATTGCAGGACAAAACCCTGGTTCAGGTGATGATGCGGGATATTACCTACCGTAAGGAAATGGAGGAGTGGCTCCGCTACCTCAATCTGCATGATAAGCCCACCGGACTTTACAATCGCAACTTTTTCGAAGAAGAGATGGAACGGCTGCAGAGCGGGCGATTTGACCCGGTAGGCATAGTCGTCTGTGATGTGGATGGGCTGAAGCTGGTCAATGATAACCTGGGCCACCAGGCTGGTGATGAATTGCTGGCGGCGGTGGCCAACGTATTAGGACGCAGTTTCCGCTCCAGCGATGTTATCGCCCGCATCGGCGGCGATGAGTTCGCCGTTTTGCTGCCGCAATGTACGCTGGAAGCGGTGGAAGCGGCCTGTCAGCGGCTCCGGGATAATGTGGAGGCGGCACGCCATGGCGCCCCGCCGGTGCCGATAAGCGTTTCTATCGGGTGGATGGTGAAAACCAAGGCTGCCGAAAACATGGAGGATATTTTCCGGGAAGCCGACAACCGGATGTACCGGGAAAAACCCCACAATCGGGAAAGGTTCAGGGAATATTTTAATCGTACATTTTTGAAATCAGGCAAGGTGGACTGAACCGGCGTTAAACGGCGCTCCCATTCAGCAGGTTTTCTACCTCATCCCCGTTGGGCACAGCCATTATGGTCCAGTAGTTGTCATAGATAACCATGCCCGGCCTGGCACTGCCGGGCTTTTTCACGTTAAAGCGGAAGGTGTAATCGACCGGCACCTTGGCGGACGAGGCAGCCTGGCTGAAATAGGCGGCCAGCCCGGCGGCTTCCTCCAGGGTACGGTCGGGAACCTGGTCGATCGAGGTCATATGCGCCGGCAGGCTTATTATCACATGACTGCCAGGGATTTGCCGGGCATGCAGCCAAAGATCGCTGCGGCTGGATTCTTTCAGGGTGAGCCGATCATTTTGCAGGTTGTTGCGGCCCACCCGAATCACCAAACCGTCTGTAGATATGAACTGGCGGGGCGCACTGCGTTGAACCTTTTTGCGTCCCCGGGTCGGAGCCGCGTGCACATAGTTTTCTCTTTCCAACTCCTCGATTATTTCCTCGATCTCGGCTGGACTTTCCGCCTGGCTCACCGATACCAGGACCGACTCCAAATAATCGATGCCATCCTGGTTTTCCTTCATCATCCGCACCAGGTGCTTCTTGGCCCCCTGGGCTTTGTTGTAGATTTTAAAAAAGCGCTGGGCGTTTTGGATCGGTGTATACCGCACATCCAAGGGCAGGGCCAGCTCCTCGCCGGTGATAAAATCCGGAACCAGGGCCACTGTATCACCCTTTTTAAAGCGATGGGCATAGGAGGTGAGTAATTCCCCCCAGGTCTTATACATATCTTTTTCACCGGCCTGGTGCAGATCACCCTCCTGCAGGAACTTTTTGCGATGGGCCTTGTGCAGGTGCTCGTTGATCTTGCGGGCCAGGCTTTCCTGCATGGACTGCAGCCGCAGCAGACTCAGCCGCTGGCTGTAAAAAGCGTCTGCGGCTTCATTCATGGTGGCAAAGGTCTTTACCACTAGCGGTCCCGCCAGAGTCAATGGCTCAAAAGAGGAGAACTCGACGGGATGGTTTTTTTTGTATTGGACGGTGGGATGACCGGAGCCGCTGTTTATAGCCGTCAGCAGAGAGCGGGTGGCCTGATAGATCCGGTCCAGTTCATACTGACCGCATTCGCCTGCCTCGACCTCTGCCGCCAGGCCCGAAACCGCACAGATGTGCCGGGCACTGAACAGACTCAGCCCGGTATAGGTATTAAACAGGGCCTTGCTCACTTCGGTGCTTTCATCCTGCTTCCACATGGCGTCCGCAAACGATTCAAAGTCAGCTGATTCGGGGTCCATTTTGCCCTGGGAGGGTGGAAGGATGTATTCGCGGCCGGGGAGCACCTCCCGGTAGGAACTCATCTCGCTGTTGATCCGCTTTATGGCATCGATGACCGTATTGGTCTCCGGATTGACCAGTATGATATTGGAGTGTCTTCCCATAAATTCACATATCAGATACTTGTCCTGCCACTCCCGGAAGTCATTCATGGCCTCAATGCGGATGCGGATGATCCTTTCCATCCCAATCTGCTCGACCTGTTTGATTTTCCCGCCCTCCAGGTGCTTGCGCAGCAGCATGCAAAAGGTGGGCGGATGGTTGGGGTTGGCTTTGCGCTCTTCCGTGATGTGGAGGCGGGACCATTGAGCGTTGGCGGAAATCAATAGGCGGGTGGTTCCCCCCCGGATCTGGCGTATAGACAGGGCCAGTTCATCCTTCTCAGGTTGGTATACTTTATCGATACGGCCATCTTTCAGGCACGTATCCAATTCACGGCTTATAGCACGGGCGGTAAGGCCGTCAAAGGGCATGTTGCTTCACCTCTTCAATAATAGACCCCAATAATTATACTATAGAAAGTCAGCCTTGACAGCAGGGAGCTTCCTTGACTATGTCGTCAAAATATATAAAAATAATGCTTATATGAAAAGGAGGTAGGGCGATGGCGGCAGAAATCAAGGTTATCGTGTCGGGAGCCTTGGGTAAGATGGGCCAGCAAACAGCCCAGGCAGT
>CAZOMS010000127.1:0-6407 GCA_964580805.1 uncultured Syntrophomonas sp.
CTGTGGTCTGCAAAATCACCATTCACCGGTTCAAATCCGGTCCCGCCCTCCATAAGAAAAATAACCTCCCTGGGTATGAACCCGGGGAGGTTTTTTAATTATTGTTGGACTACCACTGTTCCCACTTCACTATTTCTGACAAAGGGCGGCGCTCGCGTGGTTCGGGATCTTCATCCGCTTTGCCGATAGGCACCACGGAGATCACCCGGAAGTGGTCCGGCAGGCCCAATACCTGTCTCACTTTTTTTTCACTAAAACCACCCATCCAACAGGAACCGTATCCCAAGGCCCGGGCGGCCAACAGCATGTTCTCGGCAGCGTTGGCGCCATCCATAAGCAGGTAGTGGGTCATGCCTTTTTCGCCGTACTTCTCGCAACGATTGGGATCAGCACACACAACAATCACCACCGGGGCAGTATCCAGCAATTCCTGGTCCAAAGCAGCCGCTTTCAACTGTTTGCGCTGGGCCGGGTCTCTCACCACCACAAAGTGGCAGGGCTGCAGATTGCCGGCGGAAGGGGCCCAGCGCCCGGCTTCCAAAATGGTCATCAAATCCTGTTCATCTACCGGTTCGGTCTTGAATTTCCTGATGCTGCGGCGGGTCATAATGGTTTCAATACAATCCAAAAAGGTCAACTCCTCTCTAAGGTTAATGATGGGGTCATAATGATGGGGGCACTCTTGCAAAAAAGCTCTTCATTTGGTAAACTAATCACCGTGCAATGGACGTCAATAGGGCATATTCCGATTTTAGCATAACCTCGCCGCTATGGTCCATGCAACGCGAGGAGTCATGCCCGGGTGGCGGAATAGGCAGACGCACGGGACTTAAAATCCCGCGGTGGCAACACCATACCGGTTCGACCCCGGTCTCGGGCACCAATATCAAGCGCGGATTTACCGAAGGTTTAAGGCTTTCGGTATTTTTGTTTCTGTATTAATTTTTATTCGGCTTTTTCGTTTGACCCACATTTTGACCACCGGATTGACCACGGGGAGATTATCTTCTAATAATGCCACCGACCGGGGTTACATAAATAGATGAATTTGTCTCAAGCTATTTAACTACCAAGTTCTTAGCATGTCTGGGGACTAATAAAATATCGTTACTAATAGACTATGTACAGACTGGAATTGCATTAGTGTGATCTGCACAATCTAGATTTAAACAGACTTTCGGCTTAGTGAAGGGAGGATACAGATGGACCCGACTGAAGCTTTCGTTGAGTTTAATGGTTTTACGGGGACAGTGACCATCAATGAACCGGTACTGCGCTATCCGGGCAACCCAATCCTGACCTGCCATGACGTCAATAAAATATGGGGCGGCAACAGCCGTTTACATACGTACACAGTTCATAATGCGGGGATGGCGGAAGTCACTGCAGCGAATGGCAGGAAGCAAATAATTATGCTCTTTCGCTCCCATATCGCGGATGGGCGCAGTGTAATCGGTAAAGCGGTGAGTGACAATGGATTGAATAATTGGGTGGTAGAGCCCAGGCCATTCCTGTTGCCGACTGCTAAAGATGATTTATATGCCGAGGGCGTCGATATCGATGCCGTAATTGAAGCCGAAGCCGGCGGGGTGGAAGACATGCGGGTCAACCCCGTTGGCGATGATTCATATTTGTTGACCTACAGTGCCTATCACGCCCAGATTCCCGACCGAGTTAAGGTAATGATGGCGATGACCAGGGACTTTAAGACGGTTATCCGCCATGGCCCAATTTCTGAACAGGATATGCGGAATGTGGTCATTTTTCCTCAACCCGATAGATTCGGCAAATGGATAGCCTTGCTGCGCCTTAACGACAAAGCCAGGGAACTATCTGGTTCCGGTCACGTCGGGGGCTCATTCGGGGAAATATGTGCGGGTTTTGCTCCCCATTCTACCGGACCATGGGAACTCGGCGGGGGAGTGATGCGGAGCGGCCACGGACCCAGTGCATTCCAGGCCAAAATGGGGCCAGGCGCCCCGCCTATCATAACTCGATTTGGGTGGCTGAATATCTTTCATGGGGTGCGTTCGACCATGGCCGGCCATCCCTATACCCTGGGAGTTGCATTCCATGACCTTGAAGACCCTCTTAATCCCGGCAAAATACGTATTAGCGCCAAACCGATACTAATGCCCACCGCAAGGGATTGTAAAATTGGAGAAACAGATTATATTCACGTCCCCAACGTGGTATTCAGCTGTGGGGCTTTGGCTGGGCAGGATGATACGATAGCCATATATTATGGCGGCAACGATACGGTTATGAATGTCGGCTTGGCAAATACACAAGTTCTGAACGAGATGTGCGATGTTTTCCGCCTCGACCCCTTGACTGGGGAGCATCTGTATCGCCTGTGAAGGCCGGTCCAGCCATGTCGTTTCGCCATAACTTATAGCCGTTATTTTTCTCTAACGCTACATTGAGCAACTAAGAATAACCATGGTATGTGTTTGGGAGCACTATAATGAGGCATGATGATCCAGTGAATTGGCAGCGACAACTGCCAAATAGAGTGAGCCCACTATCCAAACTATGGTATATTAAAACAAAACTTCGAAAGGGATGACTGGAATGCAAAAATGGTGTAAGTGCACCAAACGTGTGCTACCCCTGGTCCTGGTGTTTGCGTTGCTCCTGGTTTCACCCGTTATGGCGGCGCCGCCTTCAGTGCAATTGGACGGAAAGTCGCTAACTTTTGAGGTCCCGCCGATCATCGAGAACGGCAGGACCCTGGTGCCGCTTAGGGCCATATTTGAAGCCATGGGCGCCAAGGTATCCTGGGATCAACTGACGAATACCGCCACTGCCTCCAAAGGAGACAAAACAATTGTGCTTCAGATCGGTGCTCCAACGGCTACGATCAATGGTCAGATGATCCGTTTGGACGTTCCGGCTAAAATAGTTGATGGGCGCACCCTGGCCCCGCTGCGTTTTGTAGGCGAGTCCTTCGGGGGAACAGTAAGATGGGACCCAGCGACCTATATGATCACGCTGATTTCGACTTCAGACCCGTCCTTGGTCGGGCTAAGCAAACTCAATCCCGTACCGAAAGGTAAATCCTATACAACCAATCAGGGATTAGTGATTACTGTCAATCAAATGCTGCAAGATGGGGGGGCTTGGGCCGTCCTGGAGGAAAACAGTTCCAATCGTCCTCCCTATGTGGAAAATAAATATGTGTTGATTACGGTCACCGTGAAGAACGTATCCAGTCCGGAAAATCCAGTTTACGTCGATTATGGAGATTTCAACTTGGTGGGCAGTTCAAACACATTGTTTAAGTCGTACGATCAAAACGTATATCTTCAAAGTGTGGGTTCATTCAGTACCTTAAGGAAAAACCTGTACCTGGGAGAAGAAGAGATGGGATCTACAGTGTATTATGTGGGTAAGACAGAAAAAGATATGCTGCTGGTCTGGCAGGCAAACTCAACTGCTCCGGTCTATTTCTCTTTGAACTAGTGATTACCACTTTGCTTGGATGGATAAAATGAGGGATCGGGGATTGACCGAAAGTAGACTATAAAAAAACGTGTTCTCTATACTTTCCCTTCGGACCGAAGCAGGAGGATGGTTGATATTGGGTAAATACTTGAAGATTCTCTTACTGGCCATTCCCTTCAGCATCTATTTTCGGTACACGGGCAACGATTTGGCCACTTTTTTCACCGCCTGTCTTTCGATCGTTCCGCTGGCGGGACTGATGGGGGAGGCCACTGAAAGCCTGGCTTGCCATACCGGGGAGCGGATGGGGGGACTACTCAACGCTACCTTTGGCAATGCTACCGAGCTGCTGATCACGATATTCGCATTGCGGGCAGGCTTGTTCGATGTGGTGAAGGCGTCCATCGCCGGGAGCATACTGGGCAATATATTGCTGGTCCTGGGTTTGTCCATAATGCTGGGGGGATGGAAAAACGGGGAGCAGAGGTTCGACCGGGTCCATTTCAGCAACCAGACCAGTCTTATGTTTCTGTCGGTCATCGCCCTGGTCATACCGGCGGTGTTCTTTGCTAATGAACAGCAGCATCACGCCTTGGAGGAATTCAGTCTGATCGTGGCAGTTATTTTATTGCTGTTGTATTTGGCCGGCTTGTGGTTTGCCAAGGGCCGGCCCATGCATGATTTCTGCGCTGTCGAAGAGGAGACAACTCATTGGAGCATCAGCAAGGGTATTGTCCTGCTGGCCATAAGTACAGGATTGATCGCCCTGGAAAGTGAATTGTTGGTGGGCGGTATCGAGAGTGTGACCGAGACCTTGGGATGGTCGCAATTCTTTATTGGTATAATAATCATCCCGATAATCGGTAATGCGGCGGAACATTTTACCGCCATAACGGTGGCCCTTAAAAACCGTATGAATCTTTCTTTTGAAATAGCAATGGGTTCCAGCACTCAAATAGCCATGCTGGTGACACCCATCCTGGTTTTGTACAGTTTCGCTATCGGCACCCCGATGACCATAATGTTCAATTATTACGAACTGGTGGTGTTGGCCCTGGCGGTAGTCATCTCGCAATTCATCAGCATCGATGGCGAATCCAACTGGTTCGAAGGTGTGCTGTTGGTGGCTGCCTACGTCATTATCGCCATTGCCTTCTTTTTCGTGTAATGGTTTTTAGGTATCAATGGTACGGCATTCCATAAAGACCAGATACCTTTCGCCCACCGTCTCACGCCTGACGTTGGTATTGACGGCATAACACCATTCTACCAGGACCGAACTGTTGGCAAATATAGCGTTCCGGTGCGCTGACCTGATCCGGGCAGCGTATTTGAGCAGCTCATTCACTTCAGCTTCCTCCAAAAAGGAGCTGTTTCCATAGGTACTATAATCGTCGTTCATATGGTTGATAATGATGGTCACGTCTTTGTGACCGCGGGTAGTCAGGTTCCAGAGATCCTTATCCACTGCTTCGATAATAGTACGGTTTTCCTGGATATCTATTACCCCGCTTTTTATAGCCATGAAATAAGGATAATAGACCACCAGGTCATGTTCCGCCAGGCCGGCCAGGAATTCTCTCCCTTTGGCCATTGCTTCCTCCGCGGTAACTCCGATGGCGCGGGGAAGATCGAAATCCTTGCCGGTTTGAACCGCGGCCCGCACCGTCCACAGCAGATTCGTATCCAGTGCCTCTTCTCCGGTGAAATGTCGCCATGGTACCGAAGGGACGTTCATTTTGTCGAGTTCATAGAATCCTTCCAATTTGTTCATTTCCAGCCTCCTCGCCAATCCCAAACAATTCTATAACAGACCTTTTTTCTATATATCAGTCGTCGGCATCAAAGCGGGGTTCAATAATCCTTGCTTAGAGCAATTGATGGTATGGTTAGGGTGAAACCATGTTTTCAGTTACAAGGGCTGGTATGAAAACTAAGCATAAGTATTCTGTGAATATATTGGAATATTTCGCGATGGGTTTAAGAATTCCTGCAATTGTCTGGTGTGCCAATTAATTAGTATTTGGTGGCGGAATAAAAATGCCAGGAGCCCGGGCTCCTGGCATTCTATAAAACCGTATTTACCTATTGTTTTTGCGGATGGTAATGGGTGTGCAGCAGCTCATGCGACTTATGCCCCAGGGGCTCATGGAGGAAATCTTCATAGAGGAACTTGACCTCGGGGTTGTCGTGTGACTTGCGCAGAGGCAGTCCGGCGTCCTCGGCATAGATGGCGTCGATCCTCTCTTTCCGCTTCTCGATGGTGGACGGGATAGGCTGGCCGCCTCCGCCAATGCAGCCGCCGGGGCAGCACATCACTTCGATGAAATGATAGGGAGAGGCGCCGGCTTTAATGTCATCCATGATCTTACGGGCGTTGCCCAGCGAGTTGGCTACCGCCACTTTGACCTTTGTGCCGGCCAGGTCTACTTCTGCTTCCTTCATGCCTTCGAAACCGCGGCAAATGTTGAAGTTGACATCTTCAAGCGTATCGCCGGTCACGACCTCATATACGGTTCGGAGGGCCGCCTCCATGACGCCGCCGGAGGCGCCGAATATAACCCCCGCACCGGTGTAGGCCCCCAGTAGGGAGTCAAAATTAGCCGGGGCCAGTTGGTTAAAATCGATCGATTCCAATTGGAACAGTTTGCCCAATTCACGTACGGTCAAAACCAGGTCGACATCCTGGTATCCGCTGGAGTTCATCTCCGGGCGGGCCGCCTCAAACTTCTTGGCGGTGCAGGGCATGATAGAAACTGAATATATTTTGGCAGGATCGACCCCCATCTTCTCGGCCCAGTATGTTTTGGCCAGGGAACCAAACATCTGCTGGGGTGATTTGCAGGTAGAAAGGTGATCGAGTTTGTCAGGATAGAAGGTTTCTATAAAGTTTATCCAGCCGGGACTGCAGGAGGTGATCATGGGCAGGGTGCCGCCGGTCTGCAGTCTCTTGAGCAATT
>CAZOMS010000128.1:0-6195 GCA_964580805.1 uncultured Syntrophomonas sp.
TTGCCGGAGCCATCACCCATAATGTGGCGCAATTGAGTGTGGCCTCTTTGATATTGGGAGAGAGTGTCCTGTTATACTATCTTCCCGTGCTTATGATATCGGCGGTAGTGACGGGTCTGATAACTGGATTTATCAGTGAACTTACGGTGGAGAAGATCAAAGAGCGGGGTTTGTTCAAAGAACTGACGTTGAACTGGAAGGATGTGAACCGGGAGTGAATCGATACTCAACCCAGCCCACCCACCTGAAGGTGGAAATCGACCCGGGAATCAAGGGGATTGCAGCCCTGGTGCTGATGGTCCTCGCTGTGATCAGCATCAATGGTTGGAACATGGCGGTTTTGGCGACCTACCTTCTGATAATAACGGTTGTGTTGATCGATGACTACCGGTTCGTGGTCAAGAGCTTGGCTTCTTACGCTATCATTTTTGTTGTGCCCTATCTGATCGGATTGTTGTTGTCCTGGTTATTCAGCCTGATTATGCCGGAAGGGACTGCTCCGACCGGTATCGCTTTGGGAACAGCGGGAGTAAAACTGATCAAGCTCTTCTTCGTGTGGTATATCGGCAGCTTGTATTTCACCACAACTCCTTTTTCGTCAATTGCGGGAATGCTGGAGCGGCTTTTCAGGCCCATCAACAGGTTGGGTGTACCAGTGACCAGATACTTGCACATGGTGGCCGGGATCGTTGAGCAGTTGACTCATACCGTCGACCGCTTCATGGGCGATGTCTTCGCCAGGGTCCGCCATATATTCAGTGATGATCAGATCGGCATGAGGCCCAAATTCCATGAGCTGGCCGATGTTCTGGCAACTTTCATAGCCAATTCCCTGCAGCAAACCGACCAGGTCTACGCCAGCACTTCCCGGACCTTTCTCCAATCATACCGACTCCAGATGGCGCGCAACGAAATACTGACAGTTCTAAGTATTCTGGCTTGCCTGCTGCTGTTTAATTACTCGCCCATGGGCTGATTTTTATCGCTCCGATTAGATGACCGGGTGATTCTGCCTGCCATATATACAAAAAAAGAATACCTCCCCTGTTGGTTCGGAAGTATTCCTTCGAACTCCTATATTCACGAGATGTTCTGGAGCATGTAAATGACACTGTCATCCGGAGATCAGATGAGCTAGTGGATGACAGTAACCATTCTGGGTCCCGGATCCCATTCGACTGTACAATCGAGATTCTCAGCAATGAAGCGAAGCGGCATCATGGTCCTACCGTTGTGGATAAAGGGGCGGACGTCTTGATTACTGGAATCCACCGGCACCGACGCGTTGTTGACACTAGCGTTACTGCTGCCAATCATCAGGCGGATAGTCTTATCCCCTTGGGTAATGGTCACCGTCTGATCTGCGGCCTGCCACTGGGTCTGGGCTCCGATATTGTCGGTGACAAAACGGATGGGCATAAAGGTGCGGCCTTCATGGATCATAGGAGCGGTATCCATGGTATTATTGGCGCCATTGACCGTGTATTCGGTGCTGCCGATAAAATATTTGAGGACAGTGCCGCTCGGCGCAGGAGCGATGTATATGGCCTTAAGGTTGGTTATCATATCCCGGTTGTGGGTCTCCGCATCGTTATACTCGGCCGTTACCGGGATATTGTCCTGGGTATTGCCGCCAACGGTTACCGTCCCGCTGAAAAGCACTTTACTCGACCAGCTGTAACTGCCTTCCACGAAAAACCGGTACGTTCCGGCCGATACCGGATTACCGCTCTCATCCCGGCAATCCCAGATATACTTGCGCACTCCGTCCCGCATTATGGTCGCGCTAGATATGGCGTCCAACTGCGCATCGCTCAATTGGGCAGGTTTGGCCTTGGAAACCCAAACCGGGATGCTTTCCGGTCTTTGATTGTATCCGCCTCTAGCGGTATAGCTGGTGACATAAACAGTTTTTATGAATTTCCCGTTGTTGTCTTCAATCCATACTGCATACTGGGCAGAGGCTAAGCCCATTCCTTGTTCGATGGGGACACCTCGCTTGAAGTCGAAGGTAATCTCCAGCTTGCCGGCATCGGAACCGTAGGCGGATTTGGACAGGTAAGCAAGGTAGAAACCCATTGTGACCACAGCAACAAGAGCAACAAGCAAGCTAAGTTTTTTCATTATGTCAGCACCTCCCAATACTTAAAACACAACCAAACCTAAACCTTATTGGCAACAACAATACAGCGCCTATAACGGGGCATCGCAGATCATTTATATAATTTATAGCTTTTAGACTTTTTCACTATTTTGGGACGTTCGATTTCCGGGTGGTCTTTATAATATTGATTCTTTTCCTGGTGCCCTTGGGCATGCTCGGGTCGTGAGAGCCAATTCTGAAAATCCTTTTTGTCATTCCATTTGCTGACATAAACATACTCAATCTCTTCGGCTTTTTCATCGACCCAAATTTCCTGACTGATACAGCCAGGAGGAAGCCCGGCGGCAGCATCTCTGTCAAACTTTTCTTGAAACTGTTCTTTACTATCAGCAGGAACGATAAAGGTAACAACCTCAATAATCATATCTTCACCTCTTTCATTTGAATCCCATTACACATATCTGCCATATTTAGGATGCCATATACAGTAGTGTCGGCAACTTTTGGTTTGGTACAGATTCCAGACAACGCAACTGATACCACAACTGAAGGACATATAATATTTTACCATAATTGGTTGATGTTATGCAGATTAAACCGTCCGCCAGCATTACACTCATACTTTTTTGCTGTACAGGGCATAAACGAAACCGATTAAATGTCTGCCGGGTTTACATTGAGCTTGGTGGGCAAATAGGTCTTGGCTACCGCTCCAAAAATACGATCATCTTTTGCCTGCTTCCCATTTATGCCCGCAGTTGAGGCAAGTAATCATTACTGTATTGCTGTCTAAGAAGCCTCCCAATAAGCCCGCGGGTCCAAATAATATTCCGCCGGCAACTGCTGATCCCACATCAAAACCTTTGCTACCCGCATAAAACTGGAGAGATTGACACATGGGACACGAAACTGTGTTGTTTTGATGGGGAGAAACATAATTGGGATCAAATTTTACTTTTTCATTGGCCCACTTCAGAGTTTTACTGTTACCTAAAATAAGATTATGGATTCTCCCGCAATGACACTGAACCGTCGATTTCAGGTCGAAACTATCGTTAAGTGATACGAGATTCTGCTTGGGAACCGTCAATTCCGATCTACATCGTTCACAACGACCTATTACTTGCTCACTATCTTCGGCAACGTGCTTCATTGAGAAGACTCCTGTCAGGCTTTATATCTGTGAAATTTGTCCTCATACGCTGTATCATTTCCAACTACATCCCAAGTCTTTATTCCTCCGCAACAAAATATCCGGAAGTGTACAACGAGCTATGATTGATTCCGAATATTCGGGCTGGTTTCTTGATTAGGAGTTGGCATTTCGTCAGTTCCATTCCGGTGCGAGCAGAAAGTCGCGGATGTTCCGATGCTTGATCCCGTCGCGGCTCATGTCCAGCTCATCCATTGAGACAACGTATTTCGGGTAATTGTCACGGATGACGTCATATGCGCCGAACTCCCGCCGGGTCGTATCCTCAGAGGCAAGCAGATAGGTGACCTGAACGTATAGCTTCTCGCTGCGTTTCTCGCCGATGAAGTCTATTTCCTTTTCCCCGGCTTTACCGACTGTGACCTTATAGCCCCGGCGCAACAGCTCAATGAAAACGATGTTCTCAAGGATCAAATTGATGTCGCGCATGTTTCCGCCATATACAGCTTCGCGGATACCGTGGTCGGCCAGATAGTATTTCTCGTTTACCGTCAGCAGTTTCCTCCCCTGCAAATCCTGTCGGCGGACACGGTAGAAAAGGAAAGCATCCGTGCAGTATTTAATGTAGTTGAGGATTGTTTCCGTGGCGGCCACCCGATTTTCACTCTTGAAATACTTTGATATGGCCGTTGCGGAGAATGCTGTTCCCACATTGACGCTGATATAGTCAATGATGCGTTCCAACAAGTCAACGTCTCGGACATTATTGCGTTTGATGATGTCCTTCAGCTCAACGGAGGTATAAACATCTTGTAAATACTGGCGACACGGCTCCGCCTCATATCTGAGGACGCCGAGATAAGGCATTCCGCCGAGGATGAGATACTTCATGAAGGCTTCCTGCTTGGTCGTATTCGGAATGGTTTGGCTATAAAGCTCCATAAACTCAGCAAAGGAAAATGGGTAGATGATGAACTCGACATATCTACCGGCAAGGTAAGTGGCCAGCTCACCAGACAGCAGTCTCGCATTGGATCCGGTGATGTAGATATCGCAATCAAATTTCACTCGGAGCGATGTAACGCATGTCTCCCATTCAGTGACTTCCTGTATCTCGTCCAAAAAGAGATAGGCTTTCCCGTCAATGTCGGCTATACGGTCCTTGATTTCGTCATGAAGCGCCGCCGCAGTACAGAGACGGGCGTTCGCCATGTCTTCGAAGTTGAAGCAGATGAACTGAGACTCTGAGACACCGCTTACTTTAAGTTCTTCCTTGATCAATTCCAGCATGACTGACTTTCCGCTCCGACGGATGCCGGTTAGGATCTTAATTAGATCTTTACCGATAAAAGGACGGATGCGGCTAAGGTAGATTTCTCGTTTTATCATGAAAGGAATACCCCCTGTCGTTACGATTATGCAAGCACAGAATAACGCAGACACATCGAAAAAGCAAGGGAGAAAAAGCGAGTTTATAAGCCGTATCTGATAAAACACGGATTTCGATAAATCAAACTCCAACAAATATGCTTGGGGACAAGGAGGACACCGACAATTATTTCAAACGATAGAGTGCTATAATAGAACTAATGTTCTGGATAATCTATAGAAAGGGTGTTTGTTGTTGAGTAAGAACGAGACCATCGAAGCGGACCTAAGAAACGGGTACACCCGCGTACCCAACGTCATTCTGGATGCCCTGCCGCAGGCAGGCCTGAACGGGACCCAGCATGACATCTGTCACATCCTGCTGCGTGAGACCTACGGGTGGAACCGCACCGAACGAGCTATCTCAGTAGGGGAGATGGCTCAAATCACCTGCCTGTCCAGGCGCCACATCTCAAACCAACTGGACGAGCTGGTCCGCCGCCATATCATCGTGCGCCATGTCCAACCGGGCAAGGCCAACATCTACAAAATGCAGTCTGATGTTTCCCGCTGGGTAGACTACCGAAGACAGGATGAGAAAGACACCAACCACTTCCCGTCTGCCCGGCAGAGCAGGGAAATGTACCTGGTGGAGGACCGCTGCCATGTAGGTCCAGGGGGGCCAGACCCGATTCCGACCTTAACCCCAACCACTGAAAACAAAACCATACCCGTAACAGGGAGATCTGTAGTACAACTGATGGAAAGTTCAGGGGTGAACAATAGTGACAGGGGTGGACTGAACAAAAGTTCAGGGGTAGGGGTGAACAAAAGTTCCGGGGTCAAAGCCGGTCTAGCCCAGACAGATTGGTCATCGGGGGCCACCCTAAAGAAAGACTTA
Organism: uncultured Syntrophomonas sp.; assembly: GCA_964580805.1. Lineage (GTDB taxonomy): Bacteria > Bacillota > Syntrophomonadia > Syntrophomonadales > Syntrophomonadaceae > PHAA01. The sequence continues at coordinate 5,527 of CAZOMS010000128.1, forward strand.
AAGAAAGTTAAAGACAACAGTTATATATATACCAGCAAATCAACACCTTATGTACTTGCTTGTTATTTGCTGGAAACTATCAGGGGGTATTCTCCAGGATTTAAGGAACCGGATTTGCAACAATGGTCTAAGGTCATGGATGATATGATCAAGGAAGATAAACGTAATCAGATGGATATAAGCGATGTAATCGACTTTGCCGTAAATGATGGATTTTGGAGGAAGGTTATTCTAAACCCTTATGATCTGCGCAAGCATTTTGACCGCATGAATTCAATCATGTACAGTGAGCGAGCCTTGATGGAGAAAAGATGGGAGCAGGAGAGAGATGCGGAAATAGCCCGGTCAATATTAACAGAGGATGCCCAATCCAGACGGAGCAGGGATAGAGGGGATTGGGATGACGAGAACGATGAATATGCCAGGTTCTTCGAGTGATTTGCTGGCAACATTATCTATACAATGAGCCTTTGACGTACATATAATAGTATTAGCGGGATGTGGCCTGGAAGGGAAAATGGCCATTGTACAAGTTGTTTATCATGTTTGTTATATTTCCATCAAGAGGTGATTGAATGCTTAAAAAGAGGATTACGCCGAGGATATCTGAGACCAACTTAGCCAAGCATATAGGTCATCATGTAATTCCGATATGGTTCGAGGAGGGCT
>CAZOMS010000129.1:0-6151 GCA_964580805.1 uncultured Syntrophomonas sp.
TCAACGGCGGCAGCTGGTCAAGGATATGATCGACCAGGTAGGGCTGGAAGAGGGGACTGCCGAAAAATACCCCTCCGAACTGAGCGGCGGCCAATGCCAGCGGGTGGCCATCGCCCGGGCCCTGATCGTCCACCCCAAGATAATCATCTGTGATGAACCGGTATCCGCCCTGGATGTTTCGGTGCAAGCTCAGATATTGAATCTACTCAAGGAACTGCAGCAGGCTCATGAAATCGCCTATATATTCATATCCCACGATATAGGGGTGGTCAATTATATGGCCGACCGCATCATCGTGATGAACCGGGGCAGCATTGTGGAGACCGGCACTGCCGAGCAGGTGTTTTATTCCCCGGTAGACGAATACACCCGCAAACTGGTGGCCAGTTCCTTTGCCAGCTGAGGCAGCATCAGGGACGGAAAGAGAGCATGAAAAAAGAGGGTTAATTACGACCCTCTTTTAGATTCCATGGTGCGGATGAAGGGACTCGAACCCCCACGGAATTACCCACTGGAACCTAAATCCAGCGTGTCTGCCAGTTCCACCACATCCGCATTTTCAAGTGATACAAAGAGTATTATATACTGATGGATATATTATTTCAACCGGAAATGGCTGAATCAACCTGGCTATTCCCGGACTGGCATGAAGATTATCCTGGCTTCCGGAGAACGGGGAAGAGCCAGGGGAGGGAGGGCGTTTAATGGCTATTGTGGTAAGGGGCGGCACCATCGTCACCATGAATCCACAACGGGAGGTGCTGAAGAGTGACCTGGCGGTGGTCGGAGACCGCATCGCCGCAGTGGGCGCCTGGCCCGGGGAGGACGGAGATCAGATCATCGACGCCCGGGGCATGCTGGTGATCCCGGGACTAATCCAGACCCATACCCACCTGTGCCAGACCCTTTTCCGGGGTATGGCCGACGACCTGGAGCTTTTGGACTGGCTCAACCGGCGCATAATGCCGCTGGAAGCCGCTCATGACGAGGAATCCCTCTATTATTCTGCTCTGCTGGGCTGCGGGGAGCTGCTGCGGGGCGGCACCACCTCCATAATCGACATGGGTACAGTAAACCATACCGATTCCATATTCAGAGCGGTGGATGCGGCGGGCCTGCGCTACCTGGGCGGCAAATGCATGATCGACAACCGTCTGGAACCCGATTCGCCCCTCCATGAAGAGACCGAAGCATCCCTGGCGGAGAGCCTGGAGCTCCTCCAAAGATGGGACGGGTTGGCCGGTGGCCGACTGCATTATGTCTTCTGCCCTCGTTTCGTACCCTCCTGCAGTGAAGAGCTGCTGCTGGGGGTAGCCGCTCTGGCCGAGCAATACGGGGTACCCATCCATACCCATGCCTCCGAAAACTACTCGGAGACATTGCTGGTGGAAGAACAGCGGGGCCAACGCAATATCATCTACCTGGACCGTCTCGGCTATTGCCACCCGCGCCTGATCCTGGCCCATTGCATCCATGTCGATGACCAAGAAAAAAAGATACTGGCATCGCAGGGGGTCAACGTGGCCCATTGTCCTTCCAGCAACCTTAAACTGGCCTCCGGTATCGCTCCTATCCCGGAATTGATGGACCAGGGAGCCTGGGTCAGCCTCGGGGCCGACGGAGCCCCCTGTAACAACAACCTCAATATGTTCATGGAGATGCGGCTGGCCGCACTGCTGCATAAACCCTGCAGCGGGCCCACTGCCATGCCGGCCCGCCAGGTGTTCGAGATGGCCACCCTGAATGGAGCCCGGGCCATGGGGCTGGAGCAGGAGATCGGCAGCCTGGAGGTGGGCAAAAAAGCCGATCTGGTATTGGTCGATCTGCACCGCTGGCACACCTGGCCGGACCAGGCTGCCGATGTATACGCCCAGCTGGTCTACCAGGCCCAGGCCGCCGATGTCTATTGCACCATGGTCGACGGCCGGGTGCTGATGCAGGCGGATCGAACCTTGACTGTAAACGAAGAAGAGGTGCGAGCCGGTTCCTGGCAGGCCTGGCAGCGGGTCAAAGTGCGGGCCGGATTGGACTAAGGCGGGAAAATATATATGAGGCCATACCTTTCCCGCTTTCAATCCCGCCCCGGTAACCGTTACCGACAATACACCAACCTAGCCGGTTCCAGCGCCGGAAGCTGCGCCAGCACCATTTCTATCGGCGCCAGCCGCACCGATAGCGACCATGATTGCCTTGTACCGGTTCGACCAAACACAGGCTATTCCGGGCTGAATCGGGTCAGGGAAAAAAAGGTTGGCGGAGATATTCGATTAATGCTAATATTAGTTGGAATAACGAGAATATTATGCCAACCAGGAGGACAAGATGGCGAAGAGACTTATCACCGCCGGAATGGCGGTCTGGCTAGGATTCATCTGTTTACATACTATACCCGCTTTCAATCCCCCCCCGGTTTCTGCCCCCGTCCCGATAACCGTTATCGACAATACACCGGCTCAACCGGTTCCAGCTCCGGAAGCTGTGCCAGCGCCAGTTGTATCGGCGCCAACCGCACCGATAATGACCCCGGAAGTTGCTCCGGCTCCACAACCGGAACCCAAACCAACTCCCCAACCGGCCCCGGCGTCCCGGAAGCAACCTACTGATGCCAATGTGAGCCGGTCCGGAGCGTCTACAGTCAAGACTCCAACCCCAGCGACTCCTGCGCCCAGCCGCGGCACTGAGACCAAGAAATCCCCGGCCATGGCCAGCGAGATGCTCAAACTGATGAATGCGGAACGGGCCCAGCATGGCCTGGATGCGCTGGTACTGGACAGCCGTTTGTCCAACGGGGCCTATCTCAAATCCAAAGACATGGGCATCAACCAGTACTTCAGCCATACCTCGCCCACTCACGGGAGCCCCTTTCAGATGATGAAGAGCTTGGGCATCACCTACCGGGCGGCGGCTGAAAACATTGCCCGCAACCGCACCGTTTCAGCGGCCCACACCGCTTTCATGAATTCACCCGGCCACCGGGACAACATCCTGGATGATTCCTACCGCAAGGTAGGGCTGGGCTTCTATCAGCAGGGGAAAGACCTCTACGTCACCCAGTGGTTCACCAACTGATGAGGCACGGTCTGATCGCCCGCGGCCCAGCCGGGTCGTATTTATCAGGGCAGCATGCCCATCATCCTCCACAAGGGTACCGATGCCAGCAAAGCCAGGATGTTGATGGCGGCATAGGTCAGCGACATTTTGATAGTCTGGGAATGCCGGACCATTCCTCCGCTGGCATAGAAGGCGGCCAAAAAGGTGGTGTTCTGATAGGGTGCATTCCAGAGGTTTATGGAAGTCAGCACCACGAAGGCCGGGATCAGAGGGTGGATATGCAAGGCGGTGGCCAGGGGCGCCAGCAGGACGATGAACAGGGTCAAGGAAGCGGCCTGGGATACCAGTATGAAACGGATCACTAACAGCAGCAGGCATAGGACCACTATAAACAGGTAGATGTTGCTCATCAGGGGCTGCAGATAGGGACCTATCGCGATGCCGATCCAGCGGTCGATCTTGAGGATCGGGAATAGAGCCGCCAGGTTGAGGATGCCGCCGATGAAGCAGATAGAATCCCAGCCTATCTTGGACCGGAAGGCGGCCCGATCGAATATGTTGGCAGCCAGCATCAATACCAGCGCGATGACCGCCACCTGGGCCGCGGAAATACCGTGCAGGCGCTCCGTGATCCACATGCCCAGCGCTGCTGCCAGTATGACCGCCACGATCTTCTCTTTGCGGCTCAGTGTACCCAGTTTGGCCAGCTCGGCAGTGGCGAACCCGGGGTCCATGGTCCGGGTCTCCTTGGGTCTGTACAGGACCTGCACCGCCATATAACCGAGTCCTATGACCACCAATCCCCACACCCAGCTTACCCCCAGCCATGACATCCAGGTGATCCCCGGAGCCACTTCTTTGGGCATCAATCCCACCAGGACGTAATTGAACAGTGAGGCACTGAGAAAAATGGGATAGAGGACTCCGGCGGACATGAACATGGCCGCGAAGAGTCCTCCCATGCCTTCGCTTTCATCGGCAAATCCCATTTTGTCACCGATGGCTTTGGCAAAGGGGGCGGTGATGGAAACCTTGGCCGTAACACTGGGGATCAGCGGGTTAATCACCATGCCCACTGCATACATGGCGCTGGTCATGCCTCTGAAACCGACCGGGAACAGGCTCATTATTTTAAGGGCCATACGGTCCAACAGGCCGGACTCCGCCACCCCCAATCCTATACCCAGCGCCCCCACCAGCAACCAGAAGGTCTCCCCGCCAAATGCGGCAAAAGCGGTGCTGAAAGGCACCACCTTCAGGACTGCCCAGGAAGCACACATCAGCAGACAGGTGGCATAGTCCGGTATCAATTCCACCAGCCACCACAGCACCGCGCAGGCAAAGGTGCCCAGAAATATCATGGAATTGAGATTAAGTGGCTCGGGGGGAGTGGAGCGGGCGATCACGACGGCCAGGACCAGCCCGGCCAATCCCCCGGCCCACTTCTTATAGTCTGTCGCGCCTGGATTCATCGCTGCTCTCCCCCTATCCGGGCGGAGTTGTGATAGGCTTCCGCGTCGTGCCGGTCCAGGATGGCGTTGATGTCCCGGGCCGTATCCCCGGCGTATTCCGGTTCCACGAAATCGGTATGGTTGCAGTCTTTGGGGATCACCACGAATTCCCGGACCCGGGAGCGCCAGTAATCCCGCTGGTCGGAACGGCGGGCCGCCTCGAAATAGTATACCTGTCCGTTATAGTATTGGGGCTGGTAGGTCTGGTTAAGATGGCTGAGCAGCATTTTGTTCCTTTGGAGTTCCGGAAGGGTCGGGTCATTGAGTTCCACATCCAGTTTTTGCGGTTGTTGGTCAAAGGACGGGGTTTGCAGCACATTCATAAGCACATTGCGGGCGGGGGCCAGTTTACTGTGTACCAGGCGGGGGACCTCGGCGGCCGGCGTCTGGCGGATGGTCTTGATACTGTAGCGGAGCAGGCTGCGCAGGTGGGCGCTCGATTTCCGGCTCCTATGGACATAAGACTGCGAATAGGTGTCCAGCATGACCACTACTGCCGCTTGAGCCTGCTGCTCAAGGATGCGCGCCATCTCCAGGGCTATGGCCCCCCCGATGCTCAACCCGCCCAGATAGTACGGACCGGCGGGTGCCAGACGCCGCACTTCCTCCGCGTAGACTGCTGCGATATCGGCGAGGGTGGCGGCGGTATTCCAGGCTTCCCGGGCAAAATTGAGATTGAGCCCGTACACCGGTCGTTCCGGATCGATGTGGGCGGCCAGGTGGTGATAGGTAACGACATCGCCATGTACGTCATGGACCAGAAACACAGGGATCTTGCCGCCTTGCGGGCGGATGGGGGCCAAATGCCGGTAAGGCCCGGTTCGGGGGGTGGTGTCCACCAACTGGGCCAGTTCCCGGACAGTGGACTGCCGGAAGAAATCGTTTACCGGCAAGACACAATCCAGACGGGTCTCAATGGCGGACAGGAGTTCGGCCGCACTGAGTGAATCCCCGCCCAGATCGAAGAAATCGTCATCCAGGCCGATATAGGGCTGATCCAGGATATACTGCCACAGTTCCCGCAGGACAGCCTGGGTAGGGGTCAAATCCTCCTCCTCATCCCGGGGTTCATTCTTCAGGGTCTGAGGGGTCAGACCCAGTGCCTGCAGCTGCTGGCAGAGCAGGTTGCGCTGCACCTTGTGGGCTGAGCTGGTGGGTATCTCGGCCACACTGTAGAGAAGGGCGGGAAGCTTATAAGGTTTGATCCGGCTTCTCAGGGCTGACCTTATTTCCCTTAAATCCACCGTTGCCCCGGGATGGGGGACGACCACCACCCCGATGTCGTCCGAACCCTGTTTGTTGGGATAGGGAAAGGCGATTGCTTCCTTGATGGGGGCTGATTCCAACAGGGCGGCCTCGACTTCATAGGGCGAGATCTTTTCCCCGCCGCGATTGATCATCTCCCTTACCCGGCCCTGGAGAAATAGGTAACCGTCCTCATCGATAGCGGCCATATCACCGGTCCGGAACCAATCATCCAGGAAGCTGTCCCGGTTGACCTCCGGGTCGTCATAGCCGGCAAACATGCCAAAATCCTTCACCAGCACCTCGCCTTCCTCCAGACGGATCTGTTTGAAGAAGGGACAGCC
>CAZOMS010000130.1:0-6149 GCA_964580805.1 uncultured Syntrophomonas sp.
GTCGATGATCTGTTTGATCTCGTTGACCATGATCCCGCCGGCGAATTTGGGCGCCCCATTGATAAGGGTGATCGGATAAGGATAACCCATCTGCAGGACTTGGGCCATGGTCGGATAATTGACCAGGCCTTCTTTGTCCACGTCTACATATTTGACTTCCACTTTGTCACCGTAGGCCTGCTTGAGGTCATCGGACAATTTGTCAGTCGCTTCGGTATAATCGATAGTTGTACCACAACTAGCTGCGGAAGCGCAGTCGCTGGTACAGCTTCAACCGCCGCCCATCACCTGGGTGCCCTGCAGCACTTCTACCAGGATCTTATCTTGATCTGCCATTTTGAACTCCTCCTAGATGTAATCTCCATTTGCCATAATTCATCATACCAAGGCCGGGGTGTGAATTCAACTGCCGATCAGCCGGTGGGAGCCGGAGTATATCCCGGGGTTATTCCGACTATTTCCCTGCCTGAGTCTGCGGCTAGGCCTTTTGGGGTTCGGGATATTCCTGCCCCTGGGTATCTACCGCCATCTTCTTGATGCGCTGTTCCTGGCGGGGCCGGTCGTTGCGGTCCCGGGGAACGCCGGCGATGGCATCAACTACCTCGATTCCAGCGGTCACCTTGCCGAAGGAGGCATACTGGCCGTCCAGGTGCGGCGAATCGGCGTGCATTACGAAGAACTGGGAGCCGGCCGAGTCCGGCATCATGGACCGGGCCATGGACAAGACGCCCCGGGAATGCTTGAGGTCGTTCTGGAAACGGTTCTTGCTAAATTCTCCTTTTATCGAATATCCAGGACCACCCATGCCGGTCCCCTGAGGATCTCCGCCCTGGATCATGAAACCAGGTATCACCCGGTGAAAGATGACTCCGTCGTAGAAACCCTTCTTGATCAGGCTGATGAAGTTGTTGACCGTGTTGGGAGCGATCTCGGGATAGAGTTCGGCGGTGATGGTCTGGCCGTCTTCCATTTCGATGGTAACGATAGGCAATTGGCTCATGTTTATCTTCCTTTCCACAGTAATCAATATTTAGAGTCATAACATTTAGATATTCTACCCTTTCCTGCCAGCTTTAGTCCAGTAAATGTGACCAGTTTCAATTTCGTTTCATGGTGTCAGGAGCAGGCCAAGAAAACCATGCAACAACCCAGAAAAGAACAAGGTATGCACATTTAAACGGGCTTCCACGCTGTCGCTTAACGGGAGGTCACAGCCAAGATACGAGCCTGGGGCCGTTCGGAACGCAGGGTGTGGGCATAAAGCATGCCGGGCATCCTGATATCAGCGCAATATTGGGCCTGCCCGCTGACCTTGTCATTTGATGGGTGTACTGGTTTCGTGCACTCACAATCCCCCCTGCGCAGCCAGCCACTCCCTGGCCTGCTGGTAATCCTCCATGGTGTCGACATCGATCAGGATCCCGGGGCAATCCACTTCCAGCCGGTACGGCTTTTGGCGGGCCATAAAATCCCTTAAGCTGGCGGTGTTGGGCATGGATAAAATATCGTCGATCACACTGCTCTGGAAAAGGACCGGGTGGCCGGTTCGGCCACGATAGATGGGCACCACCACCGGGGCATCCACCTCCAGCATGGCCTGGTAAACGCGGCTGCTGACCAAGGCATAATCCCCGGGCAGGAAAAAGAAACGCGCCGCGGTAATCAGGGGCAGCCCCCTCTTTATGGAGGAAAACATGCCTTGGTCATAATCGGGATTGTCCACCATCTCGACCTTGAACCAACCCTCTAGGACCGGGCGGAGCAGGTGGCCCCGGTGGCCGGTTACTACCAGGATGCGGGAGCACCACGGTTCCATCGGGGCAATTGCCCTTTCGATAAGGGTCAGCCCATCCAGGTCGAGCAGCATCTTGTATTGTTCTCCGGTCCTCCGGGAGCGGCCCGCCGCTGCGATCAAACCTTCAACCATACCGGCCTCCGGGGATGTGATTTATTTGGTATATTCTACCCAGTCCGGCTAGCTTGAGTCCAGTAAAAAGGCCGGGGTGTCAGGGGAATGGTCCGAGCGCACTGATAAAGGTCCGTTTTGCGGATATAGGGTATGCATAATATACTGGCTTCCAGGCTATCGCTTAACGTCCGCCCGTATATTATGGTTTCCCTGGAGCAACTCTCAACTTTTTCAATGGTCCCCCTGATCGACCTGGTCGACTATTATCTCGAACCTTCCCTTGAAGTCTTTCTAATCAAAGAATTTATCGTGACCAAGGGTAATGGCGGTTACATTGCTGGCATCGGTCAGGTTGCGGTTGCTGCGCTCCCGGTTTTCCATGCTGGAGAAAATGAGCAAAACGCCAGGTTCGGTCACAAACCATCCGTCCAGTTTATCGGGGCTCTGGTTGCCCACCCACTCCGGGTATTTCTGCCGGTATTTCGCCAGGGCAGCGCTGGAGGCATCCCCCACCTTTACTCCCAGTGCGGTGGGATACTCGGGAGCGAAGACGTCAATCTGCAAAACCTTGCCGGTGGTCTTACCGATCACCAGGTCACAGCCGCTGTAGGACCTCACCGTAAAACTCTCTCCGAAATACCCGCCTTCTTCCCGTAATACCTCGGTGAACTGCTGTCCCAGGAGTTTTTCCACCTCAGCTATGGTCATGCCCAGTCTAATCCCCCCGAGGGCTTCCTGGCTCTGCCCCAGGCTGGCCGGATCTGATTGGGTCACCGGCGGCGGCGATGGCTCCGGGCTGCCTCCCTGGCTGGGCGGCGGCGACGGGGTCTCGTTTTTGGGTGCTTGGGCACATCCCCAGGCGCCCAGGGCCAGGATCATGACCAATATGAATGACGCAAGTCTTCTCATAATCACTCCTCCTTCTAAGTCAGGATCCATTTGTGCAAATGCACCGCGGTGGTCACATAAACCAGCTTGCCATTCCAGACGATCTCCACCATTACAGTATGAACCGGCTTTTGGGCCACGAAAGTGACCATCTCCTCCTCGGCGGAGGCCGAGGGAGTTACGGCGATGATCTCATATCCCAGGCGGGTAAATTGATCCTGGTAATAAGCGATTACATCCTCGAATTTATCAGGGGATCTGGTCTCGATAATGTAACCTTTACCGGTTTTAAAAATCTCTTCGTGGCTATTGACGATCTCGCCCTCTGCTATCGGCACCGTCGGGGGCAGTTTGGGCGGCCGGTTGGCTCCATAATCGCTGGGATAGTACCACCAGGCCAGGATCGCGCCCAGCACAATCACGATCACCGCGCTCCATCTTTTCAGCATTTGATCACGCTCCCTAAATGTCAATGTCAGATCCCTACGGGCACCCGGAGCACAACTTGTCTATATAATCCCTTATTTCCGGACTTGAAGCAACCCTGGAATTCGCTTCTGTTTGCCTCCAACTTGGGTCATAATGATAAAAAAATGACGAGGTGAGATGATTGCTCAAGGATTTGGTCTTTCGCAACCGCACTTGCCGCCGCTTCCACCAGGAACGGCCGGTATCCCTGGATACCCTGCAGGAACTGGTCGATCTGGCCCGCTTGGCGCCTTCCGGTCATAATCGCCAGGGCCTGAAATATATCCTATTCAACCAGCCCCAATGGAATGACCGCATCAACGATTGCCTGACCTGGGCGGGCTATATCAAAGGCTGGAAAAGCCCCCCGGAAGGAGAAAAACCGTCGGCTTTTATAGTTATGGTGCGGGATGTGGGAATGGGCCCCATGCTGGTCCAGGACCAGGGATTTGCCGGCATGTGCATCCTGCTGGGGGCGGTTGAGAGAGGTTTGGCGGGATGTTTCCTGTTGGCCGTGGATAAGAAACGGCTCAGCGGGGTCTTGGGCCTGGGAGACGGGTATGAGATAGAAGCGGTGGTGGCTATCGGTCATCCCAAGGAGCAGATCATCCTGGAGGAAATGGGTACGGATGGGGAGGTGCGCTACTGGCGCGATGAACAGGGCGTCCATCATGTGCCCAAGCGCAGTCTGGCGGAAATCATCCTGACCAACCCGAATGGAGAGGCTTGATCCAGCTGGTGTTTGTCCAGCGCCCCCGCCAGGGACTGGGCTCCCTCCGGATTGCTGGTGTTGCGGTTCAATGCCTCCAGCATGGTGGGCAGGCCCAGCTGGGCCAGTTTTTGCACCTGTTCGGGACTGGCACCTACTTTACCCCCCAATTGATTCAGTACATCCGGGTTGTTGAGCTGGCTGGTGATCAGGTCGAGAATATCCATTCGATCCCTCCTCCTTAGTTATTATGTTTGATGACTTGGGCCCCTTGGCAGCCCTGGCTTAATATTACAATAAGTTCTGGTATAATTATAGAAGTCGATGGCAATCCCATACTGGCTGCTGCACTTGAAAGTTTAAAATAGGAGTGATTCCGATATGGATAACAAGCTATACATAGCTAAGGGCGAAAGCCCGCTCTACCTGCTCCCCCAGATGGCCAACCGTCATGGCCTCATTACCGGGGCTACTGGCACCGGCAAGACGGTCACCCTCAAAGTCATGGCCGAAGCCTTCAGCGCTATCGGCACTCCGGTTTTTCTCACCGATATCAAGGGCGACCTGGCCGGCCTGTGCGCTCCCGGGGTCAGTAATGCCAAGATGGAGGAACGAATCAGCAACCTGGGACTCGGCGATTTCAATTATCAGGCTTTCCCGGTCGATTACTGGGATGTGTTCGCCCAGCAGGGTTTGCCGGTGCGGACCACCATTTCCGAGATGGGACCGCTTCTGCTGTCGCGTTTGTTGGACCTCAATGACGTCCAGACCGGGGTGCTCAACCTGGCCTTTCGTATCGCCGATGATATGCACCTGTTGCTGCTGGACCTGAAGGATCTGCGTTCCATGCTGGTTTACGTGGCTGACCATGCCTCTGAATATACGGTCCAATACGGTACCATTTCCAAGCAGTCCATCGGCGCTATTCAAAGGGCCCTGCTGGTGCTGGAGGATCAGGGCGGCGATCTCTTCTTCGGCGAGCCGGCTCTGGAGGTGCGCGATTTCATGCGCACCGATCCCAACGGAATGGGCATGATCAATATCCTGGCCTGCGACCAGTTGTTCCACTCCCCCGCCCTTTATTCCACCTTCCTCTTGTGGCTGCTCTCCGAACTGTTCGAAGAACTCCCCGAGGTGGGCGATCCGGATAAGCCCAAAATCGTTTTCTTCTTCGATGAGGCCCACCTTTTGTTCGAAGACGCCCCCGATGTGCTGATGGACCGGATCGAACAGGTGGTGCGGCTGGTGCGCTCCAAGGGAGTGGGCGTTTATTTCGTCACCCAGAATCCTATCGATATCCCCGACAAGATTCTGGGCCAGTTGGGCAACCGGGTCCAGCATGCCCTTAGGGCCTACACCCCACGGGATCAGAAGGCCATCAAGGCGGCGGCGGAAACCTTCCGCCAGAATCCCAATTACACCGTCGACCAGGTCATCACTGAGCTGGCGGTAGGCGAGGCCCTGGTATCTTTTCTGGATGAGAAAGGCCGGCCTTCGGTCGTCGAGCGCGCCTTTATCCTCCCCCCGCGAAGCCTAATGGGTCCGATCGATCCCCCCACCCGCCAGGGTCTGATAAACGGTTCGGAATTCCGGGGGAAATATGGGCAGAGCGTGGACCGGGAGTCCGCTTATGAATACCTGCAACAGAAATTCGCCCGGGAGCAGGCCGACGCCCGGGAGGCGGCGGAGGCGGAGCAGGAAGAGAAGGCCCGCAAGGCCAGAGCCCGGGACCGAGATGATAATGACCGGCCGGCCCGGAGAGGCCGCCAACCGGACAGTGCCCTGGAGAAAATGGGCAAAACCGCTATAAACACATTAGGGACCTCATTTACCCGGCAGCTGGTGCGCGGGTTATTGGGTTCACTGCTGAAAAAGTAGGATGGACTCTCTCACTGCGTTCACAATGACCGCTCGGGTCGAGCAATCGAACTGTCCGAGACCACTGAAAGCAGAAAGAATTGGGCTGGGGTGTGCATAATATACTGGCGGACGTTAAGTGATAGCGTGGGAGCCAATATATTTATGCATGCCGCATATCGGCACAATGGAATTTTTTGTGATCACGAACCGTCCCCCTGATAGACATTAAGGAGGAGTAATCTTTGTTGTACTTGGGATGCCATCTTTCCGCTTCCAAAGGATACCGGCATATGGGTGAAGAGGCTTTGAGTATCG
>CAZOMS010000131.1:0-2590 GCA_964580805.1 uncultured Syntrophomonas sp.
CAAATCGTGGCCATCTTTAAACAACTGGACCTTCATAATGATTTGGTCATCGGCACCCGGGCGGGCCCGCAGGTCTATGTTGCGGTGCGGGACCAAATACCGGAGATCCGGTACCATGAGACAGCCCGAGTACTGTATGCTAACCGGGCGACCCCAGTGACCTCCGGCCGGGCGACAGTGATATCGGCAGGGACGGCTGACCTCCCAGTGGCGGAGGAAGCGGCCGTTTGCCTGGATATAATGGGAGTCAAGGTGGAGCGTATCTACGATGTGGGCGTAGCCGGGATCCACCGGCTTCTGAACCAGGTCCGGGAGATTAACCAATCCCAGGTTGTGATCGTGGTGGCTGGTATGGATGGGGCTCTGGCCAGTGTGGTGGGAGGCCTGACCAAACGGCCGGTAATTGCAGTTCCCACCAGTGTCGGATATGGGGCCAGCTTTAATGGCCTGGCCGCCTTGCTGACCATGTTGAATAGCTGCGCCGGCGGGGTGGGAGTGGTAAACATCGATAATGGCTATGGAGCCGCAGCCCTAGCCGTGGCTATCTTGAGGACATTTAATGGATAAAGCCATCCCCCGGGGCATAAGATAGAGGAGGAACAAATGCCTTGGAGGGATGGCTGATGAAGGATTGGATCGATAGGGTAGAAAAAGGCCTGATACGGTTTGTAATCATAGGTATGGTGATTCTGGTAGTAGTTCAGGGATTCATGTCGGTCGATCCCATCCGTCTTTACCTCAGTTGGGGCGAAAGGATGGAAGGGGAACAGGTGCAGCTTCCGGCCGCTGCAACCAAAACCGAGACGGCCGATCCTGATGTGGAAGAAGCAGTGGTGTCCCCCCAGGCCCGACTAGTCCTGGAGATAACTCACTTCTCATCCCTGCCCCGGGCCCGGATCCTAGTTAACGGAGCGGAGAGGGCCGTGTTTAATGGCAAACGGGTTAGCTTGCCGGTTCAAGCCGGTGATTCGGTAGAGATCGATTCCACCGCCTACAATTTTCCCATTGAATTCAGCGTTGCCGCTGCCTCCGCTAATCTTGTTTTCCCTGAAAAGAATCAGAAATACACGGCTAACCAGACGGTGGTCATGGTTGGCAAAGTTGTAGTAAAATGATACCAACGTAGGTCAGGGGGTGCTACCAAATGGAGCCGGGCAGTAAGATAGCGGCGTCATCGGCCATTAAGATGGCATTATCGGCATCACGGGCCGAGGAGGCACAAATAAAGAAAGCTCTCCTGGATGAGCATGGGGTCAAAGCGGTAGCGGTGGATTACGGGGGAGAATTTATCTCATCGATGGCCAAGATAGTGGAACGTTCTGTGGTGGCCGCCAAGCGAGAAGGGGTCATTAAAGACACTCACTCCGATGAAGGGGCGGTAGCCGGAGCTTCCCGTGAAGCTCTATCCCAGATCATGCCCAAGGCGTTGGGTCTGAATGTAGGTGGTAAGATCGGGGTGGCTCGTTACCAGGATCATGTCAGCGTGGCGGTTTTTATGGGGATCGGTTTGCTGCACCTGGATGAGGTGGCCATCGGCATGGGACATCGGGCCGTACCGTAAATCAAGGTTGCCGCAGGCCGATAGCCGGTAAGGAGTGAAATTGACAGGATGACAGTAAGAGGCATCAGGGGCGCTATTACCGTGGGGAAGGACGAGCCTGCGGAGATTTATGCCGCCACCCGGGAGCTGCTCCAGGAAGTAATCAGGAAAAATGAATTATCGGCAGAGAATATCATCAGCATTATTTTCACTGTTACGGCCGATATCAGGTCGGCGTTTCCAGCCACCGCGGCACGATCCATGGGGCTGAATCTGGTACCCCTTATCTGCACTCAAGAGATACCCGTTCCGGACTCCCTGCCTTTATGTATCAGGCTGCTGATGCATGTTAATACCCCTAAGACCCAGGGAGAGATATCACATCGGTTTCTGCGGGCGGCAACTCAGCTGCGCCCTGATCTTGCCGAGACAGACTGATTCCGCCGGGGATCAACCATATGGATTGTTATCTGGCCTGAAGCACCTGCCGAAAACTGTCTTGCATGGCTATACTTTATTCAGGATTTCATGTTGCGATTTACAAATTTGAGAAGGGGAGATGGGTGGTATGGATTTCGGGGGCACTGTTTTTCTGGCGGCATTGGGGGCTTTTTCCCTGCTTTTCTTTGCTGTCGGGGTCGTTTTTTACGTTTTGAAATCGATCGGGCTTTCCACCCTGGCTGCCGACCGCGGCATAGAAAACCCGTGGCTGGCCTGGATTCCGGTAGCTGATCTCTATATAATGGGAATGCTGGTCGAGAAGATGGATGTGCTGGATTATCATATCGACAACCTGGGATTGTGGGTCCCGGTCATTTTCATTGGGGGCGGGGTATTCTCCGCAATGCCTGTGATTGGCTGGCTGGTGAGTTTAGCCTTGATGATCTTTGCCATACTCTTCATATATAAATTCTTCGAGTTATATACTGACCAGGCTGTGCTTTATACGGTCTTGTCAACCCTTTTGTTATTGCTGCCGGTTTTCATTTACGTTATCCGCAACAACCGGCCAGTAACGAATTCAGGTCGGGGACCGTCAGCCTGAGGAAA
>CAZOMS010000131.1:2690-6139 GCA_964580805.1 uncultured Syntrophomonas sp.
TCCGCAACAACCGGCCAGTAACGAATTCAGGTCGGGGACCGTCAGCCTGAGGAAAGCTGATTCCTGGTGAAAGCAGAGTCGACGGCATGCTGGGCGAATTGTATCGATGGACAATATAAAGCCAGGATTACCCAATGGGTACTACCTGGCTTCAAGCATTTTACTGCAATAGCTTATCTTGGGTGCAGATATCATACAAATCAGTGCGGCGGTGGTCCAACAAAGGCAACTCGCGGCGGACTTTGTTTAGGGCCGATAAATCCACCTGGCAATAGAGGATCTCTTCCCCGCTGCCAGCCTGGGCCAGTAATGTTCCCCAGGGGTCGGCCACTAGGGAATGTCCCCATGATTTATAACCGGCCTCCGGGTTTTGGGCTGGGGATGCTGCCACCACGTATAATTGGTTGTCGACCGCTCTGGTCCTCATAAGCAACTCCCAGTGGGCGGGACCGGTGATCATATTGAACGAAGCCGGTACCACAAGGAGCTGAGCCCCGCGGAGTGCCAGGAGGCGGGCCAGCTCCGGGAAACGGATGTCGTAGCAGATCACTACCCCGATCCCCAGACCCTGGTGATGGATTACCTCGAGGCGGTTTCCCGCCGCAAAAACCGATGATTCTTTAAAAGTTATCTGGCCCGGGATGTCGATGTCGAACAGGTGCATCTTACGGTGCTGGCCAATTAATTGACCTGATGGGCCATAAATAAAACAGGTGTTGAAAATCCTGCCGTTATCAGCCCGTTCAGGAATGGACCCCCCCACCAGGATAACGCGGTTCCGGCGAGCTGATTGGGCTAGGAAGGCAGTAGTCTCTCCCGGGCACGATTCTGCCTGGTCGGCCATGACAGCAGTATCATAGGGCAGGTTGAAGATCTCCGGCAGAACCACTATTTGCGCCCCTTTTTGAGCGGCCTGCTCGACCATGGCGCCGGCGTGGACCAAATTGTGAGATTTGCTGTCAGTGACCCGCATCTGGCAAATAGCCAGATTTAAAACTGTGCCCACAATGTCCTCCCCTTACAGATGAGTTCTTTTATTTGAAATAGTTTATACCCATGGCCTCCCGGACTTCCACCATGGTTTCCCGAGCTACCTTATGGGCCCGTTCGGTTCCTGCCCTCAAAATCTCCGTGACCAGATTGGGATTGTCTGTGAATTGCTGCCGTCGTTCCCGCATGGGTTCCAACAGCCCGTCTAAACAACCTGCCAACCGTTTCTTGCAATCGACACAGCCAATTATACCCTGGCGGCAATCCGATTCTATTTGCGCCACTGCGCCCGGATTGAAGACCTTGTGGTATTCGAACACCGTGCATATTTCGGGATGGCCAGGATCAGTCTTGCGGATGCGGGCGGGATCGGTGACCGCGTCCATTACCTTCTTGCGGATCTCTTCGCTGGAATCGCTCAGGTAGATGGCGTTATTGAGGCTTTTACTCATTTTAGTCTTGCCATCCAACCCCACCAACCGGGGCACTTCCCCTATCAGTATCTCCGGTTCCACCAGCACCGGCTGGTACAGATCGTTGAACCGCCGCACTATCTTGCGGGTAAGTTCCAGGTGAGGGATCTGATCCTCTCCGACCGGGACCAAATGGGCCTTGAAGATGGTAATATCAGCAGCCTGGCTGACCGGATATCCCAGAAAACCGTAGGTCATGTCGCTGAATCCATGCTGCTGGGCTTCGGTCTTGACGGTGGGGTTGTGACGTAAAACGTTAACCGAGGTAAACATGCCGAAATAAGCAGCCAATTCGTGAATCTCCGGTATCATGCTTTGAATGCAAATGGTGGCTATATCCGGGTCCAGTCCCGCCGCCAGATAATCCTCGGCTATCTGGAAGGTGTCCCGGCTGAGGTTTTCAGGGTTCTCAAAATTGGTAGTGAGGGCCTGAACATCCGCGATAAGTATAAAACTTTCATATTCATACTGCAATTTGACCCGGTTAGCCAGGCTGCCTACATAATGTCCCAAGTGAAGTTTGCCGGTTGGTCGGTCTCCGGTCAGTATTCGTTTCTTAATTGTCATCTGGCTGACCTCCTGCCTGTGTTTAGGTCCCCTGCGGTGATACTGGTAGACCATCATTTAAATTATCATTATGACGGCCAAAACACAAGCACGGGGATAAAAAAGACGATATTACGGCTCCGGGCCAACGGGGGAGAACAGATTACTGGCTCTTGGTTGACATAGAGTACGATTATGCTAGAATTCAACATGTGTGTTTGCCAGACGATATTTTAGGAGGTTTGGGAAGAGTTTACAAATAATTTAATGAGGGGAGCTGACATTATTGCAGTCTTTGGGGCGGCATGTTTTAGCTGAGGTTTATGGATGTCGATTTGATTCGTTGAATGATGTCCAGAAGGTAGAGGATATCATGGTCAATGCAGCTTTGGAGGCTGGCGCTGAGGTAAGGGAAGTTGTATTCCACAAGTTTAGTCCTCAAGGAGTTAGCGGCGTAGTAGTTATTTCCGAGTCTCACCTTGCGATTCATACCTGGCCCGAACTGGGGTACGCAGCGGTTGACGTGTTTACCTGCGGTGAGAAAGTAAATCCATGGGACGCCTGCAAGTATCTTTCCGAGGCATTCGGGGCTGAATACGTCAATGCACAGGAGGTCACCAGGGGATTGATAACCGATCAGGAAGAACGCATGGTGGTAAATATTTAGGAGGGATACTATTTTAGTAGACCGATCGAGCGTTAACAACCCATCCAACAGTAAATGAAAGCCTCACTTGTCAATGTTTCAAGTGAGGCTTTTGCGTACCGGGGTGAAGATAATGGCAGGAATGCCTCGAATTATTAATGAAATTATACCCGCGCTTGAGATATGATATAAGCGCGGTTTCGTGAGGGTAATAGCAAAAATCAATGTGGATAGGCAGGAAACGCTCGAAATATGTTGAATGATTTAAAGCGTTAACGATTCCGGTTTGGGCTCGGGGGAGAGGATGATATCTATGCAGTTGATCATGACTGACAACATCAGAGAGGAACTTGCCAGGGTTGATATCAAGTTCGCAGCCAGTCTGCAGCCCTGGTGGAACGAATTGCGAGCTTATCTTCCCGCGCCGGGCGAAGATCTTGGTTACGAATTGCTTCCCGCCCTGGTAATCAATGCCTATAGCTGGGCAGGCAACGGTCACCGGCTGACGATCCAAATGGCCAGCCTGTTCCGGACCATTAACCTGGCCAACCTTATCCACCTCAAGGTCAAAGATGTGGGGGAAGGGCAAGAGCACAACCAGGCGATGCAGTTCGCCATACTGATCGGAGATTATATCTACGGCCGGGTTTTGAAGCTCTTGCTGGAAACCGAGGCCGACAGACTCCTGGATCAGTTTGCGGCCATGATCGCCCGCATTAACGAGGGGATGGTAATGAAGTATAATCTGGGCTCGGGCCTGGAGGAATACCTGAGCCGCAGCCGAGCCCCATTCT
>CAZOMS010000132.1:0-5949 GCA_964580805.1 uncultured Syntrophomonas sp.
TTTATAGCCTCTCTAAGCTCGTCCAGCATCTCCTCCAGCATTTCCATGAATTCAGGCAAGAGATCGGCTATGATCTGCTGGGAGTAACGATCGGCTTGCTTGTCCTTCATAAACTCATTGTTAAGCAGGTATTTGATTTCCCGTACCAAGATTTCAGAGCGAAACGGTTTGGCCAGGTAGGAAGTGCAGCCGCAGTCCAGGCATTTGTCGCGGTCGCCGCTGAGTGAGTTGGCGGTGATCGCGATTACTGGTGTTTTGGCCCACGCCGGATTTTCCCTGATCCGACGGGTGGCCTCATAACCATCCATCCGGGGCATTTGCATATCCATCAGCACCAGGTCAAAGGCCTTCCGTTCCATTTGGCATAAGGCTGCCAAACCATTGGC
The DNA here is from genome assembly GCA_964580805.1 of uncultured Syntrophomonas sp. Lineage (GTDB taxonomy): Bacteria > Bacillota > Syntrophomonadia > Syntrophomonadales > Syntrophomonadaceae > PHAA01. The sequence continues at coordinate 387 of CAZOMS010000132.1, forward strand.
GGCGGTTACCACCTCAAATCCATAGTTGGTCAGCATCTGGCCGATCAGTTTTTGGTTGAGTTCGTTGTCATCCACCAGCAGGATCGAGACCGGATTGAGGGAAGCCATGAATTCATCGTCGAGGGCGGACGACCAGGCCGATTCATACCCAGATGGGTGTATTACCTGCCGGCCAACCTCCAGGGGCAGCGTGACTTCGAAGACATGGCCGGTTTCTGGATGGCTGCGGACCTGCAGGTCGCCCCCCATCAATTCGATCAGATGCTGGCAGACGATCATCCCCAAACTGACACCCAGATTACTTTCGGCTGCGAAAGTCAGGTCGGCGCCGGATCCCGAAACCACCGACATGGCAGGAAGTGGTTTGGCAATACCCGCACAGGCTATTGACAGCCTCCGGGGGAGCGAAGACGAAGAGATGACCCGGGTTGATATTTGGATAGTCTCGAGGTTTTTGTGTTCCAGGAGGTTGAACAATAGATTGCCGACCACGCGTTTCAATTTGGCTTGGTCCAGGCAGGCGTTACCGGGCAGACTGGCATCCAGATCCAAATCCAGCCCAAAGCCCCTTTTCTGCAACAAAGGCTGAAAAGCGGATACCCATTGAGGCAAGGCTTCGCGAAGGTCGGTAGGGACCAGATCCAATTGCGCCCCACCGCCCTGGAGCTTGGCCAATTCCAGCACATCATCGATGTTGTTAAGGAGTGTCTCCCCGCAATCGCGGATGTCATCGACTAAATGCAGCTGGTCCGGATCAAGCCGGCTATGCTCCAGCAGATCTGCCGAACCGAGAATACCGATCAAAGGTGTCCGCAGCACATGGGTGAGGTTGGACAGGAATCGATCGGCAAAAAGGGACTGGCTTCCCCCGCCCGGCTGGCCATGTGGAGGCGAATCCTGGTCTGCGGACAAATGATGATATGAGATATCGCGAGTAGATTCCCTGTTTTTCAAGTTAATTTGCCTCCCTTCTCCAAAACCCCGCCAATGGCGATCGTACAAACAGTCGTATAAACAGCATATATGATAGAGGAGGAAAAGTTTGTCTAACCATGGCAGTTAGACTGAAAAATTTTGTATGTATTTCTGGCGAACATAGTCGCATATTGGAAATACTGTGGTATTTACTCGAGAATCGCGCTCAATATGTAGATTTAAACAGGAAAGACCGATTGAATATGCAAGAATTGCGGCCACGATGGCGTAAGAAAGAATGAATGATGTAGGTAAGGATGACGAACGCTGCCTCCGATGCCGCAGGCGATGGCCGGTTTATGATAGAAAAGCAGGAATTGCGGTGAATCAGGGGGAATTATTTAATAGGGAGCCTGATTCACTTAGGAGAGAATTGCTCCGCATTATGTACATAAGAGGAGAGGTGTCGATTTGAAGCTTTTTATCCGTAGACGCACCCTATTGGCAGCGGCCCTGCTGGTGGCCTGGGCCTTCTGCCTGTCCGCCCCGGCGGCACAGGCCGCACCCACCGTCGAGATCATCATCAACGGGCAGCAGATAGACTCTGATGTCCAGCCGGTGATCGTGGAAGGGCGCACTTATGTGCCTTTAAGGGTGGTATCGGAAAACCTGGGCGCCCGGGTTACCTGGATGGAAAAGGATCGTCAGGTAGTGATCAATTGGAAAACTGAGGCCACCCCCGACCTGCCCCGGACTTCCGGGGATATCCCCATTATTCTGGATGGCCAGGAATTAAAAATACCAGCCACATATGGCAAACCGTTCATCAACAGCCAGTGGCGCACCATGATCCCCCTGCGGGCAGTGGGGGAGGCACTGGATTGTGAAGTCCAGTGGCTGGCCCAGTCCTACACGGTAGTAATCGACTCCAGGGCCCAGTTGGAAGATCGCCGGTTATTTACTGATTTGGCCGCTTATAAGACTAATCTTAAACTTATGGATGGAACAGTGATAAATTCTTCCTCCCTGGCCGGCAAGGCCCTGTCATCATACAGCAGCGAACAGATCGAGGTTTTCGAGAAGTATCTCTCTGATCTGGCACAATACGGGGCCAATATTGTTCTGCCCACCGGGGAGACCATCAATGCCGCTGATTTGACCATTATGGGCAAGTCCTATCTGACCGCCAATCAACTAAACAATTGGCTTTATCAGAACCGGGTCCGCGCTGGCTCAACAGGAGGCAGTCTTTCCGACCTGCCACCTAATCTGGCCGAACTATACTTGAAAATCGGGGCTGAGTATGGGGTGCGGGGCGATCTGGCCTTCTGCCAGGCGGCCAAGGAGACAAGATATTTCTTATTCGGAAATGAAGTGCAACCCTGGCAGAACAACTACTGTGGTCTTTATGCGACCGGTACTCCTCGGACCGGGAATGAAGATCTCAATGGGGCCGACCCCAGCCAGATTTGGTTCATGCCAGAAGTTCACGGGGCTATCTTTGCCACTCCCAAAGCCGGGGTGGAAGCTCATATCCAGCACTTGTATGGCTATGCCACCAAGAAGGATCTGCCGGCCGGCAAGGTGTTGGTCGATCCTCGTTATAACCTGATTACCAAGGGGTCAGCATCAAATTGGGTCGGATTAGGAACGCGCTGGGCTCCCTCGATTACGTATGGACGCAGTATAATAGACTATTGGGCCAAGGCTTATTAGACTGGCCGGAACTTTCCGACGGGCTACCATGCTTGCCACAGCACGAAGTCAGTTGGGTAAGAATGAAATGTGCCTAATTGATGGCGAGGTTAGCCATCCGCTTATAAGGGCAGCCGTTTATTGCCAGGCGTCTTTGCCAGTATAAAGAATACCGCGGAACAGAATGGTATCTGTCCGCGGTATTTTTACTGGTATAAGGTCGCAGTCTGAATCTCCCGAATCCTTATGTAAATCCTTAACCTTTTAGAGCCACCGATTTACGATAGAGAGGGCCGAAGGGGGCACCGATGGGCAGGACCTTGTAGCCATATTGGGTATTGATGCACACGGCGCCCGAGAGGTAGAAGGAGCATATCGCAATGCCCATTTCCGCATAGGCCGCCAGTTGGTGCCAGAAATGTTCAGCGCCCCATCCCAGGGTACTCATAAACAATCCCAGAAAGAGCAGGTCGATGAGGAAAAAGATGAACCACAATACCTTGTTGGTTCCCATCGCCCCAATCGTCATAAAGACGGTGAAGATAAAATAACCCAAAAAGGCAAAGCCCAGCTGGTGGGGGTCAAAACCGGCTCCTTTGCCGATCAGACCACTGGTCTGCATCCACCAGGTGGTACCGACGGCAAACCAGAAGAAGCCGTATCCGCAGAATGCGGTGGCGCCAAAGGTGTTGTTATGCTTGAAGTCCATTATTCCGGCTACGAACTGGCCGGCCGCTCCCAGGAAGATTGCCCAGGGGATTATATAAGCAACCCCAGCGGTAATACCTAGTTTCTGCGAAGAAGCTACCAGGGTGACCATGGCCAAACCCAGCAATCCGAGAGGGGTAGGGTTGGCGACCAGTTCCTGGACGTGTCCGGATACTTTCATTTCATTTGCTGCCGACATGATAACCTCCTATTTCGTTTTGAGCTAAAGTGGGCTTACCCTTTTCTCCCCCCTTTCATGGCAAAGATTGAGAATTAATGCACAAAATATGATTCGACATCAATTTTGATATGTCCTTCAAGTATGGCAAATTTTGCGGGGGAGATTTGAAAACGTTTAACTATTCCAATGGTGAAGCAGCCATTGGAGCCGCCCAAGGATGGCGTCAATCTGCCGATCAAGGTCTGCTGGAGGGCTATCGGTTGGGGTAGCTGACTGAGGCGAAAAGATGAAGGGAGCGGACTGAAACTTTATGGATCGTTGGAGCCGGGCGATATCCTGCTCATAGAGTTCCCGGAAGCTGCCCCGAGTCAGTGAGTCCTCATCATTCCGGGGAACCGGTAAATCGAGCAAGAGGGCGGCAGATCCCATATCCAGCACCAGATCCACCTGTTCGGGCAGGTCCTCACGGCGGCAATCTATCTCCAGGACAGGGTCACCGGGGATTGCGGCACAATCAACCCGTTCCGGATCGAAATCAGCGTTCATTTCAAAAAGGCAAAAATGAATGCGATCCTTGTCTTCATCACCTGCAGACATGTCGGCAGTGGTCAGGGTAGCCAGTTTATAGCGTGAATTGCAGTCGAGTTCGAGGTTGGCGGTATCCAAGGGTATCCTGGCCATTGAGGCCCTTTGCCCGTCGGGCCGGAAAACAGCCAGGTAAAAGCTATACGGGTAAATAACGCTCAAGCTTCCTGTCCAAATATCATGATCGGATTGGGGATGCAGTCCCTGGACCACCGCCCAGGGAAAGTCATTTGCCGCCTGGACCGGTATCCGTTGGGGCAGGCTGATTGCCAGCTGTCCCAGCGGTGAGGCAGGATCGATATCCTCGGATATAAACAGGCAATCGAAATTCCAGCCGCCTGGAGCAAAAAAACCAAGATGGGCCGCTTTTTCCCTGATCGCCCGGGCATCTCCCCGGCATTGCCCTTCGAGGGTGATGGTTACGCCCGGAAATGTGCTAAGGAAGGTGGCTTCTGCCTGGTTGTCCTGTGCATCCAGCAATATGATGTCACCCAGGGGTTGGGGGTGGTGAAACTGGAATCCGGCGGCCCGAGCTAATGAACGGGGCACTACCAGGGCCTCTTCCAGGCCCAGCGTTTCTTTCAGCATATCCAAGAGGCGCCGGCGTACAAACAAGGGAGGCACTCCGGGTATGGCTGCCGAGGCTGAATCTATTACCTGCCGGGTGGGCAGCAGGTATTCGCTGTGAAGCCAGGTTAGATATTTTTGCAGTTGGGCCCGGCTCCATGGGTCGCCGCCCGCCTTCAGTCCGAAATGGGCCAGGCCGGGCACCTTCACTATTAAAGCCGGATGGCTGACTGGCTGCCCTTCTGTCCAGGCAGCCAGCAAGGTGTCGTTTTCGCCCAGGTCGATGGCTACATGCATGCCTTTATCCTTTCCCGGCCACTACGATTTTGGGTATCTCTTCATGGACCAGATCTCCCAGTCGGATGATATAGATGTCGCCTTCGGCGTACAAGATCATGCCTTCGGGAGCCTCCGCTATCTCGGTGCTGATAAGGCCTTTTTCGATCCAATCGGAACCGGCGGGGGGCAGCAGAGCCCCGGGGCTGATGACTACCCGCTCTATCTGCGGGCTCATATCCTCGAACCGGCTCTGCAAATTGCGGGAATCCAGCATTTGGTCCATTTGCCGGCCGAAAGATTCCAGTACTTCATTTTCTGCATCCAGGATCGTCAGTATTTCCCGGTAGGCCGTCATAGCCTTACGGGCATTGACCTCGCCCTCATCCAGGAGTTCGATTCGCCGCAGGGCCATATCCACCTCCGCGCCCAGCTTCTGTAACAGGAATCGCAGCGGTGAACGGGAGCCGGGTTGGGAGTCCAGCGATTTTTGGAGGTATTGGACGGCATCGGTCAATGTCTGCCGGCTGCTCTGACTGAAGGAATCGTAACTGCCCGCTTGGGAGGCGGTCAGGCTGGAAATCAAATCATCCAGGGAGCGTCGGCCCCGTTGGCCAAAGTCAGCCAATTCCAGGC
>CAZOMS010000133.1:0-5930 GCA_964580805.1 uncultured Syntrophomonas sp.
CCATGCCAGCGGATCTCCACCATACCATTGCTTGCCATTGTTTCTCCCTCCAGTCCTTAGGATGTCTTCAACCATTTCCGGCGAGCCGGGATTGTACCTTTCCACCCGCCTAACTCTATACTGGTCCCTGGTGCACTTACCTGGAAAATAGCCAGGTCCCTTTAAACTGAAAAAGCTTCCGTCCCGTAAAGGGACGAAAGCCGAATGACATTCGCTGTACCACCCATTTTTACCAACATACCATCATATGCGTTCCCGGTTACGGGGGAAATCCGTCGGAGCCTACTGGATCTCTCGTTCGGTCCGCAGCTCGGGAGTGATTTTCGAATTTCAGACTACTGGTACCGGGCTTGCACCCTCCCCGGCTCGCTGCCACGTTCCGCTGAAACCTACTCTCTCCGTCACGGCCTTTGGAATTTTGAATTAACAATAAATATAGCGACTCGGCCGGATTTTGTCAATATCCTAATCCTGACGCCCCTGCCATAAAGCTAGTCAGGGTCATGTAAAAGTTGCCTATCAAGTTACCGAATTCTGGCGGCGGCGCAGACTTACTTGGAAGGATTGGGATAGAAATTCTTCTTCAGGCTCTGCTTCAGTTCCCCACGCAGGTCCGGATGAGCAATAGAAATCAACTCCAGGGCCCTCTCCCGCCTGCTCTTGTATCTTAGCCTGGCAATACCATATTCCGTAATAACATAATCAGTTATGGTGCGAGGCACACTGACCGGGGTTCCCGGAGGCAGTTCCGGGACGATGGAAGAAACCAATTCATCTTTATTATTCTTCTGGGTTGAGGAAAGCATATTGATAGGTTTGCCTCCCGGAGACCATGTGGCACCCAGGAGGAAGTCCAGTTGTCCGCCTACCCCGCTGATCATCCGGTGACCGATCCCTTCGCAGGCGCTGTTGCCGGTCAGATCCATCATGATCGAGGTATTCATGGCGATGACGTTGGGGTGTTGGGCAATAAAACGCGGATCGTTGGTATAAGATGCAGGGTAGATCTGGCAGGATGGGTTCTCCGTGCAGTATTCGTACAAGGGTTGGTCTCCAGCTATGAATGAAGCGACACTGATACCTTTATGAATCGGTTTCCTGGAATTGTTTACGATTCCCGCCTCCACCAATTGGGGCAGGGCCAAGGGGAGCATTTCGGTCAAAATGCCCAGATCGTTCTTGCCTTTGAGACCGGCAGCAACAGCCTCGGAAATACCGCCCAGACCCATCTGGATAGTATCGCCGTCATTTATCAGTTCCAGAACAAACTCACCGATCCGCTGCTCGATCTCCGTGGGCTGACCTCGGCCAAATACCGGTATGGGAGCTGACCTCTCAATCAAATGATCGAATTCAGAGACATGCATCCAATTGTCCCCGTATACTACCGGCATCTGATCGTTCACCTCGGCGATGACGGTCCTCAGCTTGCCTTGAGCACGCCCGGATCTGATTGCATCAGAGGTATAGAAACAAGTCGGTCCCAGGTTGCAAAAGCCATGACGATTGGGCGGGGCCACCATCAAGATATAAACATCAGCCCTTTCACCGTATTTATCTCCGGCATCTGAGGTCTGGGCCGGGTAAAAATCCGACAGGTTGGCGGCATACATCTTGCGGACAGTGGCCACGGCAAAGATCGGGGCGTGTTGAATGTGCCCCTCAAGTTGTTTCATAAACTCTGGGTTCAGGATTCTGGATGGGTAAACGTTAAGACTGTCGCTAATGATTACATCCTCAAGCTCCTGCCACCGATCCAGTATGGCCTCGACCATCTGGTTGGACATCGAACCGTTGGATAATGAAGTGGCGACGAAATCTCCCGATTTAACCTGTTGGGCTGCCTCTTCGTAGGTCACCAATTTGCTCTGGTAAGCTTGCTTCCAATCAGTAGCCATGCTGCTCTCCCCCTTATTTTATTTTCCAGTAAACTCGGGTTTCTTCTTTTGTCCCATATATACCGCTACTCCCTCCTTATAATCACCGGTAAGGGAACAAGCCATCACTCCCTGCCGCTCCAGCTCCAGTTGGGTTTCCAGATAGGGCAACAGGCTCTTGTTCAACAGGGTCTTGGACCAGGCATAGGCCTGGGTAGGCCCGTTGGCCAGCCGGGCTGCCATTTTGGCAGTGGCAGACTTCAGTTCGTCTGGTGCTACGACCTTATTGACCAGGCCCCATTCCAGAGCCCGGGCGGCAGGAATGATATCATCCAGGAAGGCCATCTCGCTGGCACGGCCCAGACCGATAATAATGGGCACCATCTGGCTGTAACCGCAATCCTGGCATATTCCCACCCCGGTATAAGCCTGTTTGAAGATAACCTCGGAATGGCAGATGCGCAGGTCGCAGGCTGCCGCGAAACTGACTCCTGCCCCCGCGCAGATGCCGTTGACGCTGGCAATGATAGGTTTGGGTAATTTGCGCATATCGGAGATCAGCCGGGCCCCGGTTACCGGCATGTCCCGAAAAAAGGCCTGCAGGTCTCCATCTCCGTACCGGGACGCAAAGGCAATATCGCCGCCGAAGCAGAAGGCCTTGTCGCCCGCCCCCGTCAATACTACTGCCCGAATGTCAGGATCTTTGCATTCCTGAACAGCCCAGACCAATCCATTCAGCATGTCCCCATCCAGAGCATTGTTTACCTTGGGCCGATTCATGGTGATAGTAGCGATCCCATCCTGTTTACTTAGAAGCACCGCATCATTAAACATCTCTCTCCAACCTCCTGCAATTATTTTCCTACCATAAGCATAACCTGCCAGCGAATAATCTTGTTGATAAAAATGGTCAAATCCAATACTGATTCCACTGCAAAAAGTATATTCGAGGGACTTCTTGCCCCTCGTAGGCAACTTATAAGGCAATTTTGGCTGTTTGCGGAGCATATTTCTCCCATATTCAGACTACATTTCACCACTTTTGCAGATTCAGATGGGTTTTCGCAGTGGAATCAATACTTTCATGAGAAAAAACCCATTACACGAAAATCCGCGGAACGAGGCTTTATGTGATGACAATATGGTTTTATTAAATGCCCCGGTACTTCCAGTCGGTCTTGACCGGCACCGAATTCCAAGGCGATCAAGATGATTATGATCCATTCCAGGAAGTTGGAATGCCGGATGTTGACCTCGTTGAAGAGCAGATTGTAATTATGCTGGATTCTGCAATTTGCGGTTCAAGCTGGCAGTCCACGGCTCGCAGGGAACTGCAACTTGACGTTGTCATTTATTGATTGGTCGCCGTCATTGAGCTTCCAGTCTTTAAATTCTCAAAAGAGAACCTGTTTTGGTCCTGAAGGCCCTTAATAACACAACAAATTTCAAACAATTTTCCCTAACCGAAGCGAAATTGCACTCCGCTGCCACCCACCGGGTATGTGAATCGCCCGGGCGTCTACCGGGTTGAAGCTCTGGCAAAGACGATTGGCTTGACAGTTTCCGAATCGCCTGGGCGTCTACCGGGTTGAAACCCTCCATTGTCGGGGTTAGAGGAGGCAGCCTTGGGTATTCTCCGCCTCCATCTGGATCAGTTAGGCAACCCCAAGCGATGAGACATGGGGACGGGTTCGGTATTACCAGCGGACGATCCGCGAAGCCTAAGAAAGAGATTACTTCATTTGCCAAAAATGTCGCTGTGCGAACCGCGGAGAAGGGAACCCGGACCATACTGGAAAATTTCAGCGGCGATTACGAGAACAACTTTACCGTAAAGTATCTTCTATACCTAGGAGCCGAGTAGCATAAGGAGACAGCCCGGCCGGTTTTCGGGTGCCTGAATTGGCGCCGCGCTGGGACGGTACCGCCGCCTACTCAACGGATGTGACTCCAATCTGGTTCCACGGCCAAAGCCCACCCTTATCCCGGGTGGGCCTTGTTGGTTCCTCCATCGCAAGAGAAACAGATATCAGAATAATAAGGCTTGTAGACCTTTATTTCTTGGAGTAATCGTAGAAGCCCTTTCCGGTCTTCACCCCATAATGCCCAGCCCGCACCTTTTGCTTAAGCGCTAACGAGGGGCGGAATTTGGGATCGCCGAATTCCTTGTAAAAATTCTCTACCACCATCAGCAGCACATCAATGCCAACCAGGTCGCACAGGGCCAGGGGCCCGATGGGCATATTGGCCCCTAACTTCATAGCCTCATCGATATCCTCAACTGTAGCAACCCCTTCTTGATACGCGGTGGCTGCATCATTGAGGTATGGCACCAGGATGCGATTGACGATGAAGCCAGGAGCCTCCTTGCAGCGAATGGCTCGTTTACCAATCACCCCGGCAACCTCCATCGCAGTGGCTACCGTTTCTTCCGTAGTTTCAGCCCCGGGGATTATCTCCACCAATTTCATAACCGGCACCGGATTGAAGAAGTGCATCCCCACAAACTTGTCTGGCCGGCCACTGGCGGCAGCCATTTCGGTAATACTGAAACCTGATGTATTGGAAGCGAGAATCGCGTGGGGAGCACAGATATCGTTCAGGTCCTTAAAGACCTTCTTTTTAATATCGATATTCTCCACGATCACCTCGATAACCAGGTCACAATCCTGGAAATCTATATTGTGGGTGCTGGTGGTAATATTGCTGATGAATTTGGCTTTGTCATCCTCACTGATTTTCCCCTTGCTCAGATCCCTATCCCAATTTTTGACGATATTTTTCAAGCCCCGGTCCACAAATGCCTGCTCAATATCCACCAGTACCACCGGAAGCCCTGCCTGGGCTGCTATCTGGGCAATACCTGCTCCCATCGCACCTGCGCCTAATACTCCCATTTTCTTAACTGCCATAATCAGAAACCTCCTTTTAAATATTATTAAAGGGCTTCGATAATCGTAGCCATAGCCGGACCGCCCCCGGAACAGAGGGTGGCGCAACCGAACTGCTTGCCGCTGCGGCGCATCTCGTGTAAAAGAGTCACGATCAAGCGGACCCCGGTCATACCCACGGGGTGGCCCAGACTGACCCCTGAACCCAACACGTTGATTTTGTTTACATCGACCTTTAGTTCACGGTTGCAGGCGATAACCTGGGCAGCAAAGGCTTCATTCATCTCCCACAATTGAATATCGTCCATCTCCATCCCGGCAAATTTCAAGGCCCGGCGAACTGCCGGCACCACCCCGATCCCCATGATGCTGGGGTCAACCGATGCCGATGCAGTGGCAATAATTCTGGCCAAGGGTTTGATCCCCAGTTCTTGAGCCTTATCGGCACCCATCATAATCATGGCCGCACCGCCGTCGTTGATGGCCGAGGCATTGCCGGCGGTTATAATACCATCCTTCTTGAAAGCTGGTCTCAATTTAGCCATGCCTTCCATGCTGGCATTGGGGTTGGGATGCTCATCGGTGTCAAACACCAACGTACCCTTCTTGGTCTTGATCTCGACCGGTACTATCTCCTCTTTGAATTTGCCTTCGGCAATGGCCTGGCAAGCCCGCTGGTTGCTCATGACACCCCATTCATCAGCCTCCTGGCGGGGAATCTTGTACATATCCACCAGATTCTCGGCCGTGACCCCGGCGTGGTAGTTATAAAAAGCATCGATAAATGCGTCATACATCATACTGTCTTCCAATTGCGTCCCACCCATCCGGTAACCAAAGCGTGCCTTCAGTAGCAGATGGGGGATATTAGTCATGCTTTCGTGCCCTACTGCCGCCCCGATATCGATCTTGCCCAGCATGATCTCCTGGGTCAGTATCTCAGCCCCCCGCATGGCCGAAGCACATTGCTGATTCACGGTCACACATACTGTCTCGGCCGGGCAGCCGGCGTGAATGCCTACCTGCCGGGCGGGGTTCCCTTTACAGCCTGCCTGATAAACATGCCCAGCCGTCACCTCATCAATTATGTCCGGTTGGATCCCTGCCCTTTCGATGGCTGCCTTTAAAGCGATGGTTCCCAACTGCACCGCACTATAGTCCT
>CAZOMS010000134.1:0-5832 GCA_964580805.1 uncultured Syntrophomonas sp.
GTATTGGACGACGGCGAAATGGTGGGGATGGGCACTCATAAGGAACTTATGTCCAGCAATCAGGTATATCGGGAGATCGTTTTTTCCCAGCTGTCGGAGGAGGAGATCGCATGAGCATGAGAGAACCCAATCGCCAGCCACCTCCCCCGCGCCATGGTCCCGGCGGTCCGCCGGCCGGCCGCCCAGTTGAGAAAGCCAAGGATTTCAAAGGCACCCTGCGGCGCCTGACTGCATACCTGGCCCCGGACCGGGTGCGGTTCATCATTGTATTTTGGCTGGCGGCTCTGTCCACCATATTTGCCATAGTAGGGCCAAAGATCCTAGGCAAGGCCACTACCAAACTGGGAGAAGGCGTTCTGGCCCGGTATGAATATCTGATGCAGCTTAATGCGGCCATGGAAAGCCACGCCCCGCCGGCGGTGATCAATAACCTGCGCCACCAGTCCATTCCCGTTTTTGACTTTGGCTACATTGGTAAAATCCTGATCCTGATGATCATCTTGTATTTGTTCAGTGCAGCGTTTGCCTATCTGATGGGCTATATCATGGCCAGCGTTTCCCAGTTGACCGTATACCGGATGCGCAATGACGTCAAAAGCAAGCTGGACCGGCTGCCCCTTAAGTATTTTGACCAGCGCACCCACGGAGAAATCCTGAGCCGGGTGACCAACGACATGGACAATATCGCCAACACCCTGCAACAGAGCCTGACCCAGTTGATAACTTCCCTGGTAACAGTCATCGGTATCCTGGTCATGATGCTGAGTATCAGCCCGCTGATGACCCTGATCGCCCTGGTGTCGCTGCCGGTGAGTGGAGTGATCACCACTGTCATAACCAAAAACTCACAGAAGTATTTCCGGGCCCAGCAGAAAACCATCGGCGATTTGAATGGCCATGTGGAGGAGATGTATGGCGGCCATAAGATAGTAAGGGCCTTCGGGCATGAGCAGGACTCCATCGCCAAATTCGACGGCATCAACCGGGAACTGTACGAGGTAGGTTGGAAGGCCCAGTTCATTTCGGGGATCATATTCCCGGCCTTGAACTTTGTCAGCAATATCGGTTATGTATTGGTCTGCGTGGTGGGCGGACTGATGGTGGCCCGCCGGGCCATCGAGATCGGGGATATTCAAGCCTTCATCCAATATACGCGCCAGTTCACCCAGCCCATCCTGCAGGTGGCTAATATCATCAACGTGCTGCAGTCCACGGTGGCTTCGGCGGAGCGGGTATTCGAGATACTGGATGAACCGGAAGAGACTCCGGACAAGGCGGATACCAAAGTAATCGAGTTGCCCCGGGGGGAGGTCAGTTTCGAGCACGTCAAATTCAGATATAAGGATGATGTACCCCTGATCGAGGATCTGAATATCGAGGTCAATGAAGGCCAAACCATTGCCATCGTTGGACCAACCGGGGCCGGAAAAACAACATTGGTCAATCTTATTATGCGCTTTTACGAGGTGGACGGAGGCCGTATAACTGTGGATGGAGTCGATATAACCGATATGAAACGAGGCGATCTGCGGTCTCTGTTCGGCATGGTACTGCAGGATACCTGGTTGTTCAATGGCTCTATTCGTGACAACATTGCCTATGGCAAGGATGAGGCTAGTGAAGAAGATATCGTGGCAGCGGCCCGGGCGGCCTACGCAGACCACTTTATCAGAACCCTGCCCCAGGGCTACAATACGGTACTCAACGAGGAGGCGTCCAACATATCGCAGGGTCAGAAGCAGCTGCTCACCATCGCCCGGGCGTTTCTGGCCGATCCGGCCATATTGATCCTGGATGAAGCCACCAGCAATATCGATACCCGCACCGAGATATTGATCCAGGAGGCCATGGCCAGCCTGATGAAGGGCCGTACCAGTTTCGTCATCGCCCACCGGCTCTCGACCATACGGTATGCGGACTTGATCCTGGTGATGAACCAGGGCAATATAATCGAGCAGGGCACGCATGCCCAACTGCTGGCCCTGAACGGATTCTATACCGAACTTTACAACAGCCAGTTCGCTAAAGCTGTTGCCCAGTAACGCCGCAACCTCTTACTAACGATAGCCTGTCGTCCCATCTAGCTAATATATGTTAGGGATAGGTGTCAGAGTGAGCCGGAAATCATTTGTTGCAGGGGCTTCAAGCCGCTCCCCTCCCTCGGCCGATCCGGGATCAGGATCGATGGGGCTTTAGCGTAAAATATAGGCAGGATAGTTGGAAGGTAAAAGATCTAAGCATGTTCGGGTACGCTCACTTTCACATCTTTGGATCCGCTTAACCCCTGCAGCTGGGAAACCAGCATGCCCGACAGCATCAGCAGGCATCCCATTATCTCCCGGCTTCCCATTTGCTCACCCAACAGCAGGAACCCGCCGAGGACTGCAAACGACGCCTCCAGGCTGAGAATTATGGCGGCATGGGCCGGCGGGGCATGCTTCTGGCCTACCGCCTGGAGGGTGTAGGCGATGCCTACCGAGCAGATTCCGCCGTACAGGATCGGCACTGCGGCCGCCATCAGATCGCTGACGATAATGGGTTCCCTCACCAAGGCTACCGCCATGCTGAGCAGGGAACAGGTGAGAAACTGGATGCAGGATAGTTTCAAGATATCCACCCGGACCGCATAATACCCGATGATCAGGATATGCAGAGACCAGAAAAAGGCCCCGATCAGCTCCAGCAGGTCCCCGGATTGGATGGACCATGACCCCTTGACGCAGAGCAGATACAATCCCACCACTGCCAGGCCGCATCCCAACCAGGTCCAGCGGCCGTTCCTGTGGCCCAGGAATATGCCCACCACGGGCACCAGTACTATATAAAGGCTGGTAATAAAGGCTGCTTTGCCGGCGGTAGTGGTAACCAAACCTATCTGCTGAAACGAAGACGCGATAAACAACACCAGGCCGGCCAGCAGCCCAGGAACTAACGGGCTTTTCAATCTTGGGGCCAGGTTCTGACTGTCAAGACGAAAGTAAAACAGCAGGGGCGCCAGGGAAAGCGCGCCCAGCATGAACCTGACCCCATTGAACGTGAAGGGACCCACGTGTTCCATGCCCACCCTCTGGGCCACGAAGGCCAATCCCCAAATGACAGCGGTCAGTAACAATAAGAGATTGGCTTTTAGAATACTCAACGGTTAACTCCCCTTGTCTTATTACACTTTATTTTTTCTCTTTCTTCTCCAAGGCGGCTTTGAACAGGTCGCCCAGATTCTGGCCGATGTCTTCCTTATCGCTGTACTGGCGAATCATTTTCTCATTGATCTGACGGGCCCGCTTGGAGGTGCCCAGACTCAGGTCATCCCTTTCCTTCTCAGGCTGGCGGTGGCCGCAGCTGCGGTCAGGGCAGACCAGCATCTTCCCCCGCTTGCCATTGACGATGAGCATGTTCTTGCCGCAGGAAGGGCATTTGCTCTTGCTGACGTTGGTGGGCTTGTAGTCACTCTGGTCGGCCTTGACCCCGCTCACCATCTCCCGGGCGCTCTGGCGGATACCCTGGATGAATTCCTTTTTGCCACCCTTGCCCCTTGAAATACTGGTGAGTCTCTTTTCCCATTCGGCGGTCAATTCCGGGGAACGCAAGGCCGGCGGGGCCAGCGGGATCATCTGGATGCCCTTGGATGTGGGCGCCAGTTCCTTGCCATGACGTTCGATATAAAAAGTATTGAGCAGTTTCTCGATAATCTCCGCCCGGGTCGCCGGGGTGCCCAGACCAGTGCCTTTCATGGATTCCCGCAGTTCCTCATCCTCGATAAGCTTACCCGGGTTTTCCATGGCGGTCAGGAGGGTGGCCTCGGTGTAGCGGGCCGGCGGTTTGGTCCGCGCCTTGTTGATCTTGCATCTCTGCAGCTTCTTCTCGGTTCCCTTGACCTGGTCGCTCAGGATCTGCTCGGGCAGCCTTTCCTCGTCTGTCTCCTCTTTCTCCGGAGCGCTGCTGGTAACCGCCTTCCAGCCCCGTTCCTTGACTACTTTACCGCGGGAGTGAAAACGCTCCCCTTTCACCTCGGTGATCAGGGTGGTTTGGTCATAACGATAAGGCGGATATAAAACAGCGATGAAGCGCCGGGCGATCAAGTCATAAAGCCTCCTTTCGTCCGCGCTCAAAGCCTCCAGCCGAAGCGGTTGCTCAGTGGGGATGATGGCGTGGTGATCGGAGACCTTGCTGTCGTCCGCCAGGCGTTTGCCCGGAGCCAGTTTCTGCCTGAGCAGCGGCTTGGCCAAATCCGCGTAAGGACCCACTCCCATGGCTTTCAACCGCGCCGGGATAGTAGGCACGATATCCTGAGTCAGGTAACGGGAATCAGTGCGCGGATAGGTGACCAGCTTATGCTCCTGGTACAGGTTCTGCAGCACGGAAAGGGTCTTCTGGGCCGACATGTTAAGGCGCCGGTTGGCATCCCGCTGCAACTCGGTCAGGTCATAGGCCAGCGGGGGCGGCTCACTCTTGGCCTCCCGGTGCACCTCAATGATGGCGCCGGTCTGACCCTGTACTCGGGCGCCAATGTCTTGAGCCCGCTGCTGGTCGAATATACGGCCGCTGCCTTTCTTGTCGCGCCAATCCCCGCAATAATCACCAAAATCGGCCCGGATGGTCCAGTAGTCCACCGGTTTGAAGTTTTGGATCTCCTCTTCCCGTTTTACGATCAGGGCCAGGGTAGGGGTCTGCACCCGGCCAGCGGTGAACTGGGTGTTGAACTTGCAGGTGAGGGCCCGGGTAACGTTGAGCCCGATCAGCCAGTCGGCTTCCGCCCGGCAAACCGCCGCATCATAGAGGGGATCATAATCCCTGCCTGCCTTCAGGTGGGCAAAGCCATCTTTGATGGCAGCATCGGTCTGGGATGAGATCCACAACCGCCGGAAAGGCTTCTTCCAGCCGGCCTTGGCCATGATCCAGCGAGCCACCAGTTCCCCTTCCCGGCCGGCGTCGGTAGCGATCACCATGTCCTTGATGTCGCCGCGCTGCATCAGGGTCCGCACCACCTGGTACTGATGGCTGGAAGACTTGATGATCTTGAGTTTCATCTGTTCCGGCAGCATGGGCAGGTCCTCCATGTGCCAGGACTTGTATTTCTGGTCGTAATCCTCGGGCTCGGCCAGGGTCACCAGGTGTCCCAGGGCCCAGGTCACCACGTAATCGGACCCTTCTATATATCCTTTGTTCTTTTGACTGCATTTCAAGACCCGGGCTATCTCCCGGGCCACGCTCGGTTTTTCCGCCAGCACCAACGATTTCATAGCTGCCTCCGTTTAAACGCCCGACCATCCAGGCCGGGCCGCACAGTGTGAAAATAGTCACTTTGGTCTGGTGATAGTATACCATTTTTCATCCGAGGGCGTTAAATACCGCCAAAATGGGAATCCCCGCTCCGGTAATGGAACAGAGTCAGAAAGATTGGGTCAGGTTGCCGGAAAGCTGTCCGCTGCTGGTTGTCCCCGGGTACCAAAGGGTAAAATTGCGTATTGACGTTTGGGGGGCTCGGGATTAATATTGTATACAAGGTAGGACAGTAAGATGGTAGAGTCCCTGGCAATTGAATCTGGGTATGCAGTACGGTAGGAACACAGTAGTATACATAAGTGCCGAACAAATTGCTCCTGCCGGGAGCTTTTTCGTTTTTTCTGCCCACCTGAATTTGTGTAATCGGATGGAGGAGTAGAAATTGAAGAGAATACTGGCATCATTGATCACTTTGCTGTTGGTCATCGGCCTGGCCGGCTGTGCCGCCAAGACGGAAACCCCGGCGCCTCAACCAGCCCCTCAAGCGGAAAAGATCAACATCGGTATTGTTCAAATCGTGCAGCATCCGGCTCTGGATACCGCCCGGCA
>CAZOMS010000135.1:0-5826 GCA_964580805.1 uncultured Syntrophomonas sp.
CTGGCGCGAGTATATGGAAAGCCGGATGACGGTAGCTTCAGGAATCTTGTAAGCTTTCAAAATTCCTCACTCCTTTGAAATAAAAATCACTATCTTTATTATCTATGTAAACAGGGAAAATGGCAAAAGGTTTCTGAAAATAAAAAACTCCGCCTGCAGCCCGGCGGAGGGTTCCCGAGATTCCATGTAGGCCGAATAAACTAGCCGTTCAGGAGGCGGTAGAAAACAAATGCTACCAGACCTGCCGATGGTATGGTGACAAACCAGGCGACCACGATTTGGCGGGCGATATTCCACCTTACCCCCTTGAGTCGTTTGGCCGCTCCGACACCCATAATGGAGGAGGATACCACATGAGTGGTGCTGACCGGTATACCCAGCAGACTGGCCCCGTAAATTACCGAAGCAGAGGTGAAATCGGCGGCAAAGCCGTTGATGGGCTCGATACGGAATATCTTGCCCCCCATGGTACGGATGATCCGCCAGCCGCCAAAAGCTGTCCCGGCGCACATGGCCGCCGCACAGACGACCTTGACCCAGGTGAGTACCACAAAACTGTCTATCATCCCGGCTCCCAACAGGCTCATGGTGATTATCCCCATGGATTTCTGGGCGTCGTTGGAACCGTGGGCGAAAGAAGCCATACAGGCGGTAAGTACCTGCAGGCTGCGGAACCTGAGGTTTATGCGCACTGGCGAGGATCTGCGGAAAATCCAGAAGAGAAGGGTCATGATAATACTTCCTAGTACCAGGCCGATCATGGGCGAGGTAACCAACCCGGCTACGATCCTCAGCACCCCGTCCCAGAGAACCGCTCCGGTACCGTGCCGGGCAATCACTGCTCCCACCAGACCCCCGATCAGAGCGTGGGATGAACTGCTGGGAATTCCAAAATACCAGGTAAACAGATTCCAGAAGATGGCCCCGATGATTGCCGCCACGAGGACCAAAGGAACGACGTCCGCTTCGGCCACTATATTCTTGCCGATGGTGGCAGCCACAGCGGTACCGCTTATCGCCCCCAGGAAGTTGAAGGTGGCGGCTATAATGATAGCATTACGCGGCGATACCGCTTTGGTCGACACTGAGGTGGCAATGGCGTTGGCGGTATCGTGAAAACCGTTGATATAATCAAAAACCAACACAGAAATTACGATCAGGACTACCCATCCGGTGCTGAAGATATCAGGACTAAACATATTTTATAGCTATCCCCTTCAAATCATTGGCAACATCTTCACAATTGTCGAGGGTGGTCTCCAGATGTTCGTAGATTTCCTTCCATTTCAGCATGTAGACGGCGTCATCGGTCTGTTCGAACAAACGGGCGATTCCGGCCCGGTAGAGGTTGTCACCTTCATGCTCATGGCCCCTGATCTTCTCGCAGCTGTTGATGATGGCCTGATGGTTGTTTTTGACGTCCCTTAACAATAGTACCGCTCTTTGTATTTCATCGGAGGCCTCTTCCAAAACGCTGACCAGCGCCGGAATGAACCTCTCCTGGGGTTGTTCGCATTTGTAGATAACCATCTTCTCCATGGTCCCCTGGATATGGTCTAGGACCTGATTCAGGGAATGAGACAAGCCCATGATATCTTCCCGGTCAAAGGGAGTGATGAAGGAGTGATTGATCTGGTCCATAACCTCGGCCAGTATCTGATCACCACGGTCTTCCACTTTGTTAATGCGTTCCAGGTTGGCGTTTTTGTCGCTGCGTTCCGTAAAATACCCCTTTAAAATCTTGGTAGCCTCGCAGATCGCCGCCGCCTGTTCCTCAAAATATCCGAAAAACTTAACTTCCTGGGGTTTGAACTTGAATGCCAAGATAATATCCCCCCGTAATAATCATTCCCCGCTTATTATAACAATAAGTGACCCTTCAAGTTGAGCGTTTTGTACAAAGATCCGGTATGTTTTTCCACTGCCGGGGCTAGAGCCCAGCAGACCCGCCTTCCTCTGGCTGCCTGCACCCTACTGCACCCGTTTAGATGGTCATTACGGCCGCCAGATTGTGCTGGGGCTATCTGCAATCGGATTAGGAGCAGATAGTATTCTGTAATAAGCAATAATACTTGATATATTGTGCTGAGTAAAATCGATTCTTAAATCATGTTTCTTTAAACCTCGCTGAAAGGCACCCAAGCACAGGTTTTTATTTTCGTAATTAACCACTGATTCGGGGCGCAGCTGGGTTTGGAGCTGAAATCGTATGCCTTCTTCAATAGCTATTTTAACCTTGGCCGCTTCTGTGGCATATCCGTGGTCATGAAATAGACGATAGGCAGCACCCAACCCTTCACTGCGACAGGCAGTAGGAGTTGATTCAAGACGGATATGGGGCAGGCGGTAGGCCCCATTCCAATCAGGATGTTCTTTATCATCTATAATCTGGCTCTTTACGATTGATTCAGAAATCAGCACTACATGGTCAAAATAAAGCTGTTGGCGGCGCTCTCTATATAACTCGTTCAATGCATATAGAAGCCAATGATCATGGATAATCGTATGAATATCAGCATCTTTATCTCGCACCGTAATGAGGTATTGAGCCGCTTTCTCAGCACTATCAAGCCAATCTTCATTGCCATCTATGTGATAAAGGCGGACTAATGACAGGATGGCTTCGCCTGGATAGTATCCTGAAGTAAAATCAAAGACTTCATTGGTAGAGAATCCTTGCTTGTGTACAATAAATTCTCCCGATTTATCTTGAGCTGCCAAAATCCATCCTGCCATTCTTTGCATAAATGGCAGATATTTAAGGTTCCCAGTTACTTGCGTATATTTGGCCAGCATAATGATTCCAAGGGCATTTCCGCCCAGTTTTACGACATCTTTTTCAATGACTGCACTAACGGGGTTTCCCTCTATCTCAAAATCCTTAACTCTTTTCAAAAAGAAATCGATAGCCAACTCAGCTCTTTTTAACAATTCCTCATCAGGCATTAATTCGTACGTTTCCAGAATAGCGTATGTCGTACCGGCGTGACGCAAGATATTGTACCTTTTTTCTTTTTCATTTTTCTCCGGCAAATAAGAATAGATATACTTTCCGTTCTTATCGACAACATTTTTAAAATAGAAGTTTTTTGTAAAACCTACGGCCTCAATAAGCGTTTCTCTACCGAGCATTTGACTCAATCAGTCCTTTCCTTTAATGCTCTGTTGATACAGTAATCTGCGATATCTTGGACAACATTTCTCGGTTTGCCGTAAGAAGGGAATAGATGCCCTCCTATCCCCGGTCTGGTGTTGACTTCCACAATAATATGGTTATTATCATCAGGCTCCTGGAAATGATTGTAGGCAAGAATATCCACCCCCACAACATCTAAACCGGGGATCGAATTGGCAGCCTTTTCTGCTATTTCCTTATAAAGGTGATGAGTTGAATCGGTTATATCCAGGCTGTCACCACCTGTTGAAAGTCCGCCTTTCCAGTCAATGGCAACATAAACACCGTTAGCCGGTATGCTGGAGAGATCATATCCTTGAGCGTTCATGATCGCTAGGCGATGATCATCGATTTTTAACAGAAGGTGATTTAGATTCGGATTTTTCAATCTGCCTTCATTTTTTTGTCTTATCAATTCCTCAATTGTATCAACGCCATTACCCACAATATTAGGCGGTATTCGCAGGTGAACAGCCACACAGCGGCCACCAACTACCAGATACCTGGCTTCTGTGCCGCCCATGAATTGTTCTTCAACCAGGATCTTGCTATTAGTAAGCTTGGCAGCACTGTTCCATGCATTTTCAAATTCTTCTTTAGTTGTAACTCCCGCGGAAATGCCTCTGCCTCTATTTCCATCAGCCGGTTTTATAACACTTGCCGGCAATGACAGCGCATATTTCAAAGCATCTTTCTTCTGATGGATCTTGAAACCTTTGCCTCTGACAGTATTGAGTCCAGCCTTCTTTAAGAATTCCGTTGCCAAGGTTTTATCTTTAGCTATTCGTGCACCTACTGATGAACATAAAGATGATTCGGTTTCAATAAAAAATATGTTTTCTTGCGCCAATTGAACAATAAGAACGTTTTTCATATGTGTACACGGGTATCCTCTTTTTTCAAATTCTTGGGCCAGAACGGCATTAGTTGAAAAAGTTTCATCAGAATAAACATTCGGTTTTTGTAATGCAATATTGAAAATACCAGTCTTAAGATTGGGCAAAGGAAGCTCTTGTTCGAAATTATCTATGTGGGGGGAAATGAAATATCCAATATGGTCTTTCCCATGTCCAAAATTGCGGGCTTTTCCAGAAAATAATCCTTCGCTGGTTCTAGATAGAACATCGATCAAATTTCCATATTCCTTTTCATTAATTGCTCTAGTATGATAATCAGTACTGATATTATCGGTTACGATAGGGTAAAATCGAGACTCAATCCTCCAATCAAATTCTTCCTCCCTAAATTGCAGTCTTCCTATCGCACTGTAAGGCGTTGCCTGAATCTTTTGATAACGGCCTTTTGAGTTCCAGACAAAATTCCCGATGGAATAGGCAATAATTGCTGAATCTCTTGATTCAATATGATTGATTATATGGGGGCCATGGCCGATTATACAATTAACCCCACTTTCAATGAATTTCGAACATATTTCATCGATACCTTTATTCTCTGAAGCCCATTTATAATCAATCCCTTGCCAATGGGGAAATAGAATAATGAATGAGTAAGGATCTTCATTACGAATGGTTTTTATCTGATCCGATATTCTGTTAAAATTCAAGGAACTGATGCCGGGTTTATCATGAGAAGCAAAGAAATCATAATTCTCACGATAGCGCTTGGAAGCTCTCATCCCAGCAAAGATATAAATATTCTTAATGCTTTTTTCCCCAAACAGGGTTATCCTTAAAGGCCGTTCCGCTTCGCGAATATTATTACCGGCTCCAAAAGTGTGCACATCATTTTCTGCTAATAAGTCTTTGGTTTTCAGCATCACCTCAGGCCCAAAATCCATGGTATGGTTATTGGCCAGGTTTACGGCCGTGACACCCATACAGCTTAACGCTTCGAGTATAGGTTCTGGCTTGTCCCAATTTGGATATTTTTTATCTGCAAAATATATTAAGGGTTCATTAGCCAGCACTGTCTCAAGATTTAAAATGAAATAATCACTGTTTTCTATAATTGGTTTGATTCCTCCAAAAAAGGATTCAGGATGATTCTTAAGTCTTTGCTTCAACTCTCTATTACCGGACTTATTTACATAATAATCTCCCAAGCTGGTATCTCCTCCAAAAGTGATAACAAATTCGTTACTCATTCCCGCTCCTCCTAAATGCCCACTGCTTCATCCACCTTATTCTACCGCTAAATTAAACCTGTACGGCAAAATTCCGGTATAGTTTGAAATGGATTTGCGGGCTGAGGTCTTAGCCCATTCCAAGAAAATAGTTGAGGAAGACAGGGGCATGCCTAATATGATTTAATTTGAAATACTGGCGCGGATGCAGGTAACTGAACTGTGCCATAGAATCTGGTTAGACCAGAACTGAGCTTGATTCTATTATTAAGAACCAAGCCCAGTTCGCACATCAGCTATATTAGATCCTATATGGACCCATTATTTGTTTTTTAAGATTTTCTTCTCAGTCCCAGTCCTGCTAGCAACATCCCCAAGCCGGCTATAGAGAATAAACTGGCTGGCCCACCCGTCTTAGGTAATTCATCCTGGGCGCCGTCCACCAGGTCCCCTGTTGGCGCATCTTCATCCGATATGTCTTCCACATCGTCGTCATCGTCGTCATCGTCATCATCGTCGTCATCGTCATCATCGTCGTCATCGTCATCGTCGTCATCATCGTCATCAT
>CAZOMS010000136.1:0-5769 GCA_964580805.1 uncultured Syntrophomonas sp.
CCCTGCGGCGCGGGTACATGGAAACGTTTATCGAAGCCGGGGCTGCAGTCAGCACACCCACCTGCGGACCCTGCCTGGGCGGACATATGGGCATCCTGGCCAAGGGTGAAAAAGCCTTGGCCACCACCAACCGAAACTTTGTGGGGCGCATGGGGCATCCGGAGAGCGAGGTCTACCTGAGCAATCCGGCCGTAGCTGCAGCCAGCGCCATCAAGGGCAGAATCACTCCGCCATGGGAGGTTTTATAAATGAAATTCACCGGCCATGTATATAAATTCGGCAGCAATATCGATACCGACGCTATAATCCCAGCCCGTTATCTCAACACTTTCGATCCGGCCGAACTGGCCCGGCATTGCATGGAGGATGCGGACCCCGATTTTCCCGGCAAGGTCAAAGCCGGCGACATAATCGTGGCGGATAAGAACTTTGGCTGCGGCAGTTCCCGCGAGCACGCGCCTATCGCTATCAAAGGGGCCGGGGTGGCCTGCGTGGTGGCTGATTCTTTCGCTCGCATCTTCTATCGTAATGCTATCAACATCGGATTGCCCATCCTGGAGTCGCCCGAAGCGGCAACCGCTATTCAGGAGGGGGACGAGATCGAGGTTGACCTGGAGACAGGCCAGATTAAAAATCTCCGCAGCGGTGGAGTGTATCAGGCCACCCCTTTCCCGGAATTCATGCAGGGGATAATGGCCCGGGGCGGTTTAATAAACTATGTGAAAGAATCCGAGTAGGAGCCGAAAGGAGAAACCCGATGTATAGAATTGCAGTCCTTCCCGGCGACGGGATCGGAGTGGAGATAGTACCGGAAGCAATCAAGGCCTTGCAGGCAGTGGGGAAAAAATGCGGCCATCAATACCAGTTCACCGAAGCCCTGATCGGCGGCGCCGCTTATGATGCAGTAGGTCACCCTCTCCCGGCGGCTACCTTGGAGATCTGCCGCCAATCCGACGCTGTCCTGCTGGGGGCCATCGGCGGCCCCAAGTGGGATGATCTGCCGGTCCACCTGCGACCGGAGGTAGGCGCGCTGTTGCCCCTGCGCAAGGAGTTGGGACTGTATGCCAACCTGCGTCCCTGCCTACTGTTTCCCGGACTCTTGCAAGCTTCAGCCCTGAAAGAAGAGATCATAATTGGGGTGGATCTGATAGTCATCCGGGAACTGACCGGGGGTCTTTACTTTGGTGCGAAGAGCCGGGAGAAAACTCCCGATGGCGAAGAAAAAGCCACCGATATCCTAAGCTATTCGACCCATGAGATAGAGAGAATCGTGCGTTTTGCCTATAAGGTGGCCCGCAAACGCCGCCGCCAGTTATGCTCGGTCGACAAGGCCAACGTCCTGGAAAGCTCACGGCTGTGGCGGGAGACCGTTACCCGCCTGGCTTCCGAATATCCGGAAGTTGAGACTACCCATATGTATGTGGATAACTGCTCGATGCAGTTGATCCGTTATCCCCGCCAATTTGACGTAATCGTCACCGAGAACATGTTTGGCGATATTTTAACCGATGAGGCCTCCATGCTTACCGGTTCCATCGGTATGCTGCCCAGTGCCTCGATCGGCGGGCAGGTAGGGCTATATGAACCCTCCCATGGCAGTGCCCCGGATATCGCCGGGCAGAAGAAAGCCAACCCGCTGGCTACCATTCTGTCGGCGGCCATGATGCTGCGGTATTCATTTGACTTGGAAAGGGAGGCCGGTTTGATCGAAGCGGCTGTCCGCCAGGTAATGGAAGACGGGTTCCGCACCCCGGATCTGATGGAAGAGGGCAAAACCCTGGTCGATACAGTCCAGATGGGCGATTTGGTTCAAGAAATGATACTGAAAAACTAAGGAGGGCTCCGCATTGGGGATTATAAGTTGGATGTAAAGGTATATGATGTAACCCTGCGTGACGGCGCCCAAGGGGAAGGTATATCGTTTTCGGTGGACGATAAGATCAAGATTGCCCGCCGGTTGGACCGCCTCGGTGTCTCCTATATAGAGGGGGGCTGGCCGGGCAGCAATCCCAAGGATCTGGATTTCTTCCGTCAGATGAAAGAATATCGGTTGGAACACGCCCAACTCAGCGCCTTCAGTTCCACCCGCCGACCTGGCATCAGTGTCAAACATGACAATAACATTACTGCCTTGCTGGCAGCGGAGGTGCCGGTAGTGGCCATCTTCGGGAAGTCCTGGGACTTTCATGTCCTGCGTGCTCTGGAAACGACCCTGGAGGAAAATCTCAGCATGGTCCGGGAGACGGTCGCCTTTCTAAAAGACAGAGGCCTCGAAGTTGTATTCGACGCCGAGCATTTTTTTGATGGCTTTAAACACAATCCTGACTACGCCCTGCAGGTGTTGGGCGCTGCCGTCTATGCCGGAGCTGATTGCCTGGCATTGTGTGATACCAATGGCGGCACCTTGCCCTGGGAATTGGAGGATATAATCAGGAAGGTGCAGGCGGAGGTCAGGATACCGTTGGGCATTCATGCCCATAATGATTCCGGCTGCGGGGTAGCCAACTCCCTGGCGGCATTGAACCTGGGCTTTATACAAGTGCAGGGCACCATCAACAACCTGGGAGAAAGGTGCGGCAACGCCGACCTGTGCTCCATTATCCCCAATTTGGAACTGAAGATGAACAAACGCTGTCTTCCAGCGGGGAACCTCAAGCGGTTGACCGAGGTGAGCCATTATGTCAATGAGATAGCCAACCTGTCCAGCCCCAATAATCAGCCGTTCGTGGGACACGGAGCTTTCGCGCATAAAGGCGGTATTCATGTCAGTGCCCTCTTGAAAGACTCCACCACCTATGAACACATCAACCCGGAGGATGTAGGCAACCATCGCCGGGTGCTGGTATCCGAGCTGGCTGGCACCTCCAACCTGCTCTACAAGGCCAGGGAGCTTAAACTGGACGTCAACAGCTATGACGCCCAGACCCGGGCGGTGATTAAGCAGATCAAGGAATTGGAGAACCAGGGGTTCCAGTTCGAAGGCGCCGATGGTTCGCTGGAACTACTGCTGCGCAAGGGATTCGGGCAGTTGGGAGATTATTTCCAGCTAAAAAACCTGAAGATCATGCTGGAGAAGCAGGAAGGCAGCGATTTCGTGGCGGAGGCCTTCATTAAAATGCAGATTGGCGACCAGGTAGTGCACACGGCCGCCGAAGGGGACGGGCCGGTCAATGCTCTGGACAATTCGCTGCGCAAGGCTCTGGCCGAGGTATACCCGGAGATAAACCAAATGCACCTGTCTGACTACAAGGTAAGGGTCTTGGACGGCAACCGCGGCACAGCTGCCCGGGTGCGGGTATTGATAGAGTCTGCCAATGAAACGGAAAAATGGAGCACAGTAGGGGTTTCGGAAAACATCATTGAGGCTTCCTGGCAGGCGCTGGTAGATAGTGTCAATTACCTGTTGATGAGGGAGAGACTGCCTGCCGAACAACCTTAAGCCAGACAGCTTCGGCCTGATTGAAGTCAAGGCCCGGAGCGATGCGGCTCCGGCCACACATAGCACAGACCCGAAAGCAACCCCGGTCAGAATTGATCTGACCGGGGTTGCTGGTTGTGGGGGATGGCCAGTTTGACAAGTCCTTAATCAACCAATGTTAGCCCCACCGCCAGGGCGGAGGTAGAGATGTTGGTGATGGTGACGAAATCAATGCTGTAAGCTTGTTGTTCAACTTCCACTATATAGGTGCAGCATTCGGGGCAGCCGGCACAGGAGCACCAACTGAAGCTAAAGGGCTCTGTGACATTCTGGAAAGCGCCCCCTGGTATTGGCGGAGGTTCGGGGAAGTTCTGGGACCTTTCGAAGACCCAGGTCCCCAGAGTAATGGGAGAGCCATCACATGCTTTTTTCAGCTTGAATACCAGGCGCAGGAAATAATTGGCCAGATCATTGATACAGTAGGAAATTAGGGCGGAGAAGTCTAATTTGACCACGGCATCGATGAGTTCACTGGTATCCAGGGCCAGGGTGGACTGAACTGCCGAATTGCCATAACCGCCATTGATACCAACACCGTTGGCTTCCGCCTGTGTGAGGCCGATAAAATTAGTGGGCAGGGGAGCCGATCCGGTAGCCGTGCCACATTTCAAAATTGTGGCGGTTTCGTAGCGAGGCTGGGGTTTGGGCCAGGCCAGTGGAGGCATCGGGGGATAGAATTCCTCACGGCCGTCGCCGCCATCAGGACGACGGTCCCAATCCCGGTCGGGTTTTTTGTAGGAATCGCGATAGGTTCTGTTGCATTTCATCGATAAAAACCTCCTGTTATTAGATTTTGATGAGCCGGGCAATTAAGATTCACCAGGTTCTAATCTAGGTTATTCAGCGGCCTATAATTTGGTTACTCTGGGAAGAATGATTATCATTGGCCTTAAATAGGCATGGTATCCAAAGATAATCGAAACTGCCAGGAATGTTGGCAGTATGCATCGAACTTTGCTAAAGTAGACCTTGAGGTGATAGATTTTGAAAGCAATGATTATGGCAGCCGGGGTCGGATCCCGATTGATGCCGATGACCGCCGGCGTACCCAAGCCGATGATACCGATGGCCAACCAGCCTTTGATGGCCAATACGGTCAAACTCCTGGCCCGGCACGGATTTAACCAGTTGATCGCCAATCTTCATTATCATGGCGACCAGATTAGCGGCTATTTCGGGGACGGTTCCGATTTCGGGGTATCCATGCAGTATTCCCGGGAGGATGAGTTGCTGGGCACAGCAGGTGGAGTCAAACGATGTGCCTGGTTTCTGGATGAAACCTTTGTAATCGTTAGCGGAGATGCCCTGACCGACATCGATCTGACCAGGCTGATGGAAGCCCATCGCCGGCGCGGGGCTCTGGCTACCATAGCCCTCAAAGAAGTTCCTGATGTTGAGCATTTTGGAATAGTGATTACCGGGGATGACGGGCGTATCCGCAGCTTTCAGGAAAAACCACGCCCTCAGGAAGCTCTGAGCCAGGTAGCCAACACCGGTATATACGTTTTTGAGCCGGAGATTTTTCAATACATACCGGAAGGGTTTTATGATTTCGGCAAGCAGCTGTTTCCTCGGTTGGTGCAGATAGGCTGCCCGTTCTTTGGAGCAGTAATAAAGGATTATTGGTGTGATGTGGGCAGCCTTGACACCTATCGCCAGGCCCATGCCGACGTGCTGGCCGGGAGGGTACAGGCGGACCGGGAAGGCCGGTTGCTTTATGATGAAGAAGACCGGCGGGTGTTAGTGGGAGAAGGCTCTGAACTAGGAAATGGGGTTCTATTCTCCGGCAGCGTGGTCATTGGACCCGGATGTCGGATTGAAGATAATGTGGTTATAAGCGATACGGTTATATGGGATAATACCGTTATCGGCCAAGGAGCAATCGTGAGGGAATCGGTGGTAGGGGCCGGCTGCCAGGTCCGACCGGGGTGTACGGTGAGGCCCGGTTTGGCAATTGCCAGCGGGACCGAATTCTAGAACCTCCCCAGAAGACCAGACCGCTGAAAAAAGGTTTCTTTACCGTGTATCCGGGCATCACCGGATCGGCGGTAAGGGAAAGGATCACATTGGCAATTAAATGGCAGGATCATTGTTCCCCACCAAAAAGGAGCAGTCGAACTTAGGCTCGCTGCTCCTTTCAATGTAAGCCGGTGAGATTAGTTGGCCGGGGCTGATTCTGAGGCTTCGGGCTCCAGCAGGCTGGCGAGGCCCTCATCCAGATCCTCGATGGCAAAGTTTTGGACCTCTTCCATCATACTATCATCGATGGGGCTCATGTTGAATATGCGAAA
>CAZOMS010000137.1:0-5741 GCA_964580805.1 uncultured Syntrophomonas sp.
ATGATCGCCGGCTTGTCCAAACCCACCGTCTCCATTGTGATCGGGGGAGGCCATTCGATTGGTTCCAGCATTGCCGTCAGTACTGATTATTCCTTCATAGCCCCCACCGCCACCATGACTATCCACCCCATCCGACTGACCGGACTGGTCATCGGGGTACCTCAAACCTATGAATACCTGGATAAAATGCAGGATCGGGTAATAAGATTCGTAGTGGAACATTCCCATATCAGCGAAACCAAATTACGGGAATTGATGTTCAGGACCGGTGATCTGGCCCGGGATATAGGCACTGTTCTGGTGGGGCGGGACGCGGTAGAATGCGGTCTGCTCAATGAAGTAGGCGGTATCAGCGAGGCTTTGCGCAAACTGCATGAGCTTAAAAACAGCGGAGGTCTTATGCAATGATCATCTATCTGCCGGATCCCCAGGAGCTCATCAATGCCATGGAGTTTCAGGAGACCATACAGATACCTCTATCTTCGGGAGGTTTTGTGAACGCCCAGCCGCTGACCTACAATCAAGCCCGGGTGATTGGAGTCGTCAGCACCGATCCCATGGACTATATGAATGAAAAATATCAGCCCGGCGAGTTGATCTCTTTATAAAGAAACTGCCCCATCCCATAGCAAGACTTCGGCACGTTCGTCAGGACGTGCCCTTTTATTAGTAATTTTTCTCAGGAGCTATGCTATAATTACTAGAGCATTTTGGGGGAGGGTAACACCTCGACCGGTCTTTTCCCGTTATTGCTGAAGCAGTTGACACCTTGACCATCCAGGCATATTTCTGGAAATAAGCAAGAGTTTAGATATGTGTAAATTGTGATGGCAATCGACAGGAAACGCCCCGCGAATCGACCCGAACGACCCAGCCACTTGTCAATCTACAGACCAGCAGATGACAATGCAATCTTATTTAGTCGAAGGATGAAAAACATGGCCAGGAAAAAAGTCAGCCGGGTTAAGAATAGCCCGCCGGTAAATGATCGGGCGTCCGCCAACGAGACGACCCATACCCCTTTCCGGGCAGAAATCGTGTCGGCCATACTGTTTATGCTGGCCGTTTTCCTGCTGCTGGCGCTCAACAACTCGGAAGGTATTGCCAGTGACCAGCAGTTCATAGGGGTCCTGGGAACCTACCTGAGCTTAGCCATGAAGGCTTTGTTTGGCACCGTAGCTGTTGTCGCTCCTTTGTTCATGCTCTTCTGGTCCATCCATTTAGGCGTCATCAAGAAATGGTGGTCGATCCGCATGTGGGGACTAGTGATCCTCGTCTTTTCAATTTTAGTTTACGTGAGCAACTTCCAGATCCCGCTGGGTTTGAATCCTTGGGAGGCATCTATCAAAGGCATAGGGGGAGGTTACCTGGGCGGGGCTTTGGGCTATATAACATCGAGTTTGCTGGGCCGTTTGGGAACCGCAGTGTTGTTGGTTCTTTGCTTTTTGATCGCGGTGGTCATGATCCTGGAGAAATCGCCCTCTGAAATCGCGGTTATTATATTGGCCCGGCTGAAACGGACCAACAACGAACTGACCCGCCTCATGTTTTATGATCCGGAGTCGGCCCCAGTTAGCGCTGCCATACCAACCTCCCCCAGTGAGGCGATCATAATCAATGGCGGGACCGGGCCGATATCCTCTAACGTGAGTCCGGTGGTGGTCAATTATCCGGCCCCGGAGCGGCCAGCCAAGGAGGTTACCAAAAGCCGCACCGCCAGCCAATTGGAATTAGTGTACCGCAACAAGGAAGAAGCAAGTGCCTACATAAAACCCTCGGTGGAAATGCTGACCCCGGTCGAAAGCGACCGCTCCATCGACAAGAAGAACATTAAGGACAGTATCGCGGTGCTGGAAGATACCTTTACCAGCTTTGGGGTCAGTGTCAAGGTCAATCAGGTGAGCTGCGGTCCGGCCGTTACCCGCTATGAGCTTACCCCCGCCCCCGGCGTAAAAATCAGTAAAATCATCAGCCTTTCCGACGACCTGCAGCTTAACCTGGCCGCCCCCGGCATCCGTATTGAAGCGCCTATTCCGGGTAAATCGGCAATAGGCATTGAAGTACCCAGCTCCAAAGTGGGCAGCGTGGGGCTGCGCAATATTCTCAGTTCGCTTTCGTTCAAAAAACTCAGCAGCCCCCTGGCGGTCGCCCTGGGTGAGGACATCTCCGGTAATCCGGTGGTGGCCAAATTGAGTGACATGCCGCATCTTCTTATCGCCGGTTCCACCGGATCCGGCAAAAGCGTGTGCCTTAACAGCATAATCATAAGCCTCCTCTATAACGCTGCTCCAAGTGAACTGAAGCTGGTGTTCATCGATCCCAAGATGGTTGAATTGACTGTCTACAACGGCATACCCCACTTGATGACCCCGGTGGTCACCGATCCCAAAAAGGCAGCTACGGTGTTGCGCTGGATGACCACGGAAATGGAAAAGCGCTATAAGATGTTCGCCGACCTCGGAGTCCGGGATATATACCGCTACAATCAGACCGCTGAACCGCTGCCGTTTATCGTCATAATTATAGACGAGTTGGCCGACCTGATGATGGTCGCCCCGGTGGAAGTGGAGGACTCCATCTGCCGTCTGGCCCAGATGGCACGGGCCGCCGGCATGCACCTGATCGTCGCCACCCAGCGTCCCTCCGTTGACGTAGTGACCGGTATCATCAAAGCCAACATTCCATCCCGGATAGCGTTTGCGGTTTCCTCCCAGACAGACTCCCGTACCATCTTGGATATCGGTGGAGCGGAGAAACTGCTGGGCAAAGGGGACATGCTCTTCTCCCCGGTGGGAGCGGTCAAGCCACACCGGGTCCAGGGAGCTTATGTGTCCGACCGGGACATAGAAACAACCGTAAACTTTATCAAGAGCCAAACTGCCAGTGGCGAGAATGTCGACCAGTTTCATGAGATCGAAATGTCCCTGGAGCAAACCGATTACAGCGGCGGGGATGAGCTCTTCTGGGAGGCGGTGCGGGTCATTGTAGAAAACAAAAAAGCATCGGTCTCATTCCTGCAGCGCAAGCTGCGGGTAGGTTATGCCCGGGCCGCCCGGCTAATGGATTTGATCGAGGAGCGGGGTATTGTGTCCGAGGCAGATGCCAACAAAAAACGGGAGATTCTGATTGACGAGCAGCAATTGGAAAAACTATACTCGAATAATAAACTATGTTAGTATGGGCATAAGCATTTATAAAGCTTACATTAATGGGGGCTGATTATGAAGCTTACCGCCAGAGAGAGGGAAATTGTCGAAGCGCTGCAGAAACACCCGCTTATCTCTCAGGAAGAATTGGCTCAGCATTTTGGCATCAGCCGTTCTTCTGTAGCAGTTCACATCTCCAACCTGATGAAAAAAGGGGTGATCCTGGGTAAGGGTTACGTCTTCAATAAAAAAGTGTCCATCGTGGTTTTAGGCCAGGTTTATTTGGAAGTAAGAGTACGGGGAGAACATGATGCCTGCCGGATAGACATACACAATGCCGGTTTCGCCAGGGATGTCTGTACCGCCTTGTCCGGATATGGTATCGGTTCCAAACTGATCACCGTGGTCGGCAATGATGATGCAGGCACCCACCTGCTGGACGAGCTCCAGAGAAACGAAGTGGATGTGGCCAATATTTACCGGCACCCTTCCAAACGAACCTGTAAAAAGATAATGACGTCAGCTGGCGTTATGTTTGAAGAAGGCTATAACCAGGAGGATTACCAACAGGCCATAAGCGCCCGGGAATGGGTGGCCGCCAATTGCGACTGGCTTATCGTGGAGGCTCAGCTGCTGGAATTGGTGAATACCCGGATGATCAACCGGCCGGATAACAATACTACCATAGGTGCGGCCTGGTATGTCGGAGACCGCCGGCCCGCCGCCTTGAACAAGACCAACCTCCTGGTTGTGGGCGTCGATTCCTTCAGTGATTATAATTATTATGTAAATATCGGCCAGGATCTGCTGCAGACCGGCACTCAGAATGTTGTCATAACCGATGGCAAGGACAATATGGCTCTGGTCAGCCAATCAGGCGTAGCCGATTATCCTTTGCCACCCAACCAATCATTTGACAGCCGTCTGGACCTGCATCTGTTTCTGGCTGGCTTAGTCTACGGCCTGTCATCGGGTTATCCGATGCGGCAGGCATTGAGAATCGCCAGTGGTACTTCCCAAACCGCCGGCGAAAGAAACCAGGACCATTAATCTACAGCGGGGGTGATTGCGATAGCCAGCTTTGGTGATAAACTGCGCGTGGAAAGAGAAAAACAAGGGTACACCTTGGCCCAGGTATCTCAGGATACCAAGATTCGGCAGCACTACCTCTCCGCTCTGGAGGAAGAGGATTTTGACAGTTTGCCGGCCCGGGTCTATTCGATCGGATTCGTGGCCAGCTATGCCCGTTTTTTAAAGCTGGACCCGGATCGATTAGTCAGTGAATTCAAGAATTTAGCCTACAGCAGCGAACCGGCGGAACTGCCTCCGGTCGAACCAGTCCCCGGCAAGATCCTGGGATTTCCGATTCGCAATGTGCTGGCCGCAACTGTATTTCTGGGTCTGGCTATATGGCTGGGCGGTTATGTATCGGGGTACATAACCAATCGGGCCATCACCCCTCCTCCCCTAGTTGAACAGCCCAACACCCCAGCCCCGGAGAGTCCGACAATTACTGATAAGCTGAACTTGGCCATAACCGCTGAACAGCCTAGTTGGGTGTCGGTAAGCGGAGACGGTGTGGTGCAGTATGCAGGCACTATGCAAGTCGGGGAGACCAAGTCTTTTAATGCCAACGACAAGATTGACCTGAGGACCGGCAATGCCGGCGGGATAAAGCTGCAGCTCAACGGCAACCCGATCCCGCCCCTGGGCGCCCCGGGACAGGTGGCCGATAAGACCTTCACCCTTTCCGGTATTGGAGCTGACAGTCCAACTGTTAACACCGGCAGCCCGGTGGTCCCGTCCGCCGCTGCTCTCAACCTGGAAGTGAAAGCCTTGCAGCGGAGCTGGGTACAGGTGGAAGCGGATGGGGAAATGGTATATTCTAAAAACTTGGCTGAAGGCGAAATGAAGACATTCACCGCGGTCGAGCGCATTGAAATAAGGACTGGTAACGCCGGGGGAATAGCCCTTACCCTTAATGGACAGCCAGTTCAACCACTTGGCGCGGCAGGCCAAATCGCGGAGAAAATCTTCTCTGCCGATGGGACCGGGATGAGTGGGCGGACCGAGCAGTGAAGGTCGGATTCATAAGTCTGGGCTGTGCTAAAAACCGCGTTGACACCGAGATAATGATCGCGACCATGAAGCGGGCCGGGTATCGAATCATCAACCGGCTGGACCGGGCCGACATTATCATAATAAACACCTGCGGTTTTATAGAGGCGGCCAAGGAAGAAGCCATAAATACGATTATCGACACGGGCAAGTATAAAGCCGGTCAGCTGCAGCACCTGGTGGCGACTGGATGTCTGGCACAGCGATACGGACCGGAATTGCTGGATCAAATGCCGGAACTGGACGGGGTGGTGGGGATATCCTGTTTTAAGGAGATCGACCAGGCTCTGATCAGAATCCAAAATGGAGAACGCCCGCTTATGGTGGGGAGCCCCCCGGATGTTTTTATAGAAAAGGGCCCCCGGGTGTTGACTACCCCCGCCGGTTCAGCGTACCTTAAGATTACTGAAGGGTGCAGCAATCGCTGTACCTATTGTGCGATACCGTTGATAAGAGGGAATCTGCGTTCCCGCCCGG
>CAZOMS010000138.1:0-5715 GCA_964580805.1 uncultured Syntrophomonas sp.
CCTCCAGCCACTTTTTCTTTCCGTTTGCCTGTCCTAAATATTAGCACAGTCTGACTAAATTCGTGTATACAAAACACCGCCCAAAGCAAGATCACATTGTATTTCTATGTATGCGTTCATTGTGTGCCTAGATTTTCTATGTATGTCAAATACCAAATCATGTTTGGCCTGTCAGACATTTTCACCCGCCAATAGCATAATAATTAGTATAATTCTAATCTGTATCAGCCAGCCTAAAATGTCGAATAAACCAGAGCTATTTGTCGACAGAGTCAATATTCTTTTTGCGATGATTTCATGGTTAAATATAGGAAACATATACAGAGGGGGGATTAATATGACCGACAATTCACAGATGGAAACGCTTAAAAAGACCATCGATATTTTGAAGAACCTGCACCAGCTGAATAATATGAACCCGGTGCTGGCTCAATATGAGAAAGGTTTCCTCGATGCCCTGACCACCATTGAGATGTCGATATATACTATTGAGACCCAGAGCATGGTGACCGAGAGTATGAACCAGTTCTGGAACATGTTTAAGATTCCTGATTATTTCGGTAAAGCCGGGGAAGGGACCGAAGGCGAAAAAAAGGGTGGCCCGGATAAGAGATAGGCGGTGGGCATACTTGCATCGCTGACCTTCCTTCTACCGGACCATACTGAAGACGATGTGCAGTGCCGCCGTAACCATAAATGCTGCTGCAAATACCACCCCCATGATCTTCAAAGCCATCCCGGCCCCCAATTCCCGTAGCATGCTAAATGATAATCATTATCATTTATTTCTGACAGTATAATATCTGGGCGGGGATTTGATAATGTGTACATTCGCTGAGGCTTTCCACCTGAAACCTGATCGTTGGTTTTTTCAGAATCCGTCTAAAAAATTGGGGGTCGGTGCAAACAACAAAACAGCATAGAAAAAGGTTTGACTCCGCATAATATAATCAGACGGTCAATGATTGGAGGGAAGAAAAACATGCAGGCCAAGAAGATGGATCATCCCAATCAAGGGATAAAATGTGAAGTGGATACTTGTTACTTCTACATGCGCGGGGACCATTGCTGTGCCGACAAGATACAGGTGGAACCAAAACATGCCGGCAACTCGGAAGAGACCGATTGTGCCACTTTCGTGCCCCATCGGATGTAACCGTAGACTGATAAACCTGCCCGTCTCTCTGGAGGCTGGCAGGCTTTCAGTTTTCTGGCTAATAACCCGGGTGGCAGGCTAAGGTTTTGGGTCACCCATATCTAGAAGCCAAAGTTTCCTAGATGAGATCTCCGGTATTTTTTATATGCACCTTTACGTCCACGTTGATGTTGACATTTTCGATGAAATCCTCATCTATTGTCCCCTCCAGTTCATTGCGCCACTTGGCCAGGGCGTATTTGCTGATATCGATGCAGTCCACTTTAAAATCCCCCTGCATTCTCTCGATGAATGTCTGGCATTCGCTCTCGATGTCCGCGGCAATCTGTTCTTCGATCATAGACAGGAATTGCCGGTCCCGGGTGAGAATAACCGAACTCTCGTGTTCGATCAGTTCCCCTTTCAAGGTGATGGTGATATTGAATGTATATTGGCTACCCTGGCGTTCCACCCTGACTTTGCGGTCATTGCCGACAAACACTGTGCCCCGGCCGGCTTCCACCCCGTCCCTGGTAATGACAAAGGGTATGTAAGCCATGCTCTTAGCCCCCCGCAGCAGGGTCAGCGGGCGCGACTCATCCAAACCCACCCTGCCAATACATTTGTCTTTCCTGAAGATACCCAGGCCGGATATCTTGACCTCACCGGCATCTACTTTTAGTATGGGCAGCACCGGGTTCCTGCCCGGGCTGGTAGAATGGACGCGGAAAACTTGGAGGGTGACCACCGGAAAAAAGGATTTGTTGTTGACCTGGCGCAGCAGATTGCTGATGTATAGGCCCAGGTCAGGGAAATCCGAGGGCTGTACGGTTAACAGATCACCCGATTGTCCTTCCGTCATGGCCAAGTGCAGGGAATTGCTGAGTACTGGGTTGCGGAGAAGTGAATCCATCACCGGGGCCAAGCCAGAGATGCACAGGGATTCTCCAAACAGGTAGACCTTGATCATACGGGTCAGGATGATTTCCGGATTTATGTAGGCTCTTTGGTCACGAGAGCCGGAGAGGGAGACCCCGGAAACCTTTTCTATCCTTACTTTTTCCTCAGTGTCAGGATTAAGGTTGGGCAATAGGATTGTTGCGTCATATCGGACCGGTTTGCCGAACTGGGTTGAGCCCTCCTGACTCAAGTCCACCGCAGCCAAGAGTACCACCGATCTATCCGCTATATCCCGGGCATCCCAGCACCCGGACCCGAGCGTAATGTATGTCAGGATCATTAATGTCAATAAGAATCTTCTAAGCATTTTGTATTTTTCCTCTCCGAATCTTGGCTGCCAGGTGATATAGAAGGGGGTAACCCAATCCAACTACCGGGTGAGTGAAGCCCTGCCAACCTGAATTGATAATTAAGTCGACGACGCTGTGGGGAATCAGCGACAACAGGTAGGCTGCTGTGCCTGATATGGTCAGAACCATCAGGTAGTGTTTTCTCTCCTGGAGGTGCAATAACAGGGTCACAGAGTAACCGCTCATGCAGAGCAGGTTGAAGACCGGTCGGAAGGCCACTGACCAGGCCACCAGAAAAAGCATGTCCATGCGCTCCAGAAGCGGATAGCTGACCGATTTGAACATGGCCAGTACCGGCGTGACCTGATCCAGCAGGTTTGCCGGGCCAAACACCATCAGGCAGGCGGCGGTGAACAGTATATAGGGAACCGCCACCGCGCCCCATGCGATTACCCCGGTCTTTAGCACTTCGTCTTTGCGGGTCACCATGAAATAGGCCACCATCAGGAACTCCATCCGGCCGAAATATAGGGAGACATCAAAGGAACTCCTGGCTATGCTGACGATGCCTGATCCGCCTATCGGCAGCAGATAAGTATGATCCGCCGCGGTTATTAAAGGATGTACAATCAGGAAAAAAGCCGGCAGTAAGAAATAAAACAATAATTCATTGAGGCGGGCTACCACTTGGGCGCCCTGGCCGGCTATATACAGGGAGACCAGCAGGATCAATAAAGATATGACCCAGATGGGAGTCAGGGGCAGGAGGAAGATCGACTCAACAAAAGCGAAACGGGCTATTTCTCTGGCCACCCCAATTATCATATGAAAGATTAAGATTATGACCAGCAGCGAGCCTCCAATTCTACCGAAAAGAAACTGGGACATCTGGATAAAGTCCATTTCCGGAAACTGCCGTCCCAACCTTTCGATCAGAACCAGTACCAGCAGGGGCAGCAGGGCTCCGATAAGCACTGCTATCCAGGCATCCTGCCCGGCCCGCTCGCTGGCTATCCGGGGTATGGTCAAGAAGTTCACCCCCACCAGGGTCCCCATGATCATGAAGCCCAATTGTTTGCTGGTCATCTGGAAATCGGCCTTATCGATCGCCAGTCACCTCCTGCCCGGCCTGCCGGACCTTGTCCTGGCTGGGGATGGAGACGGGCCGTTTCTTCATAGAAGTGAGGAAAGACCTGATAACGCTATCTTTCAGGTCACTATAACGGGTGGGGGCCAAGGGTCCCATGAAGGGTACACCGATGCTGGTCAGGCTGATCAAGTGGGTCAATAGGATCAGCCACATTAAAGCGAATCCGACTGCCCCAAAGGTGGCGGCGGCCAGGATCATGGGCAGGCGCAGGATGCGGGATACCAGGGCTATACCCGGAGAAGGCAATACGAAGGTGCACATGGCCGAAAATGAGGCCACGATGATCGCCGCCGGGCTGGCGAAGCGGGCGGTGATGGCCGCTTGCCCCATGATTATGCCCCCTACTACCCCAACCGTCTGGCCTACGTTGCCGGGCAGGTGATGTCCGGCCTCAATTACCAGCTGCATCATGACCTCCAGTATCAGAATCTCAAGGACGACCGGAAACGGTACCTGGTTGCGGAAACGGGCGATGGGCACCAGCAGCTCCGTGGGGATCAATTCCGGTTGGTAATTCACTACCGCTATGTACAGAGCGGAAGTGGATATGGCCAGGACGAAGGCCATGTAGCGGAGGAGCCGTATAAAGGAACCTATCCAGGTGCGTTCATAATAGTCGCCGGGGGATTGGAAGAACTCCACGAACAGGCTGGGGGCGGTAATGGAGGAGGGTGTCCCGTCTACGATGATCAGGACCCGGCCCTCCAAGATTTGCATGACCGCCTTGTCCGGCTTTTCAGTGAGCCGATGCTGGTAGAATAGTGACCAGGGCCGGTCCTGGATGAACTGTTCGATCATGCCGGAGGCCGCAATCCCGTCAACATTGATGGCGTTGATACGGGTTTCGATTTCCGTTACGATGTTGGGATCGGCGATATCCTCTATATACAACAATGCCACCTGGGTACGGGTGCGCTGTCCCACCACCGTTTTCTTCACCACCAGCTTGGGGTCGCGCAGCCGTCGCCGCACCATGGAGACATTTATGTCCAGGTTCTCGATGAAGCCTTCCCGGGAACCGCGCAAACCTCGCTCTGCAGGTGGTTCCTCGATGGCCCGCAAATTGGTTTTATGGATGTCGATGGATAATACCTGGGACGAGCCTTCCAGCATGATGATGAGCATTCCGTCATAGATGTCCCGGATCAGATCGACCAGCCGGTCGATCTTGCGGAACTGGCCCACGGTCAAGAGAGTGCGGGCGATACATTCGGGGAATTCTGGATTCTGGTTTCCAATGTTTTCGCCGTCTTCGGCATATATCATCAGCGGCCTTAGGATGCTGGCGTTAAAGGTGTCGGTATCGATCACCCCATTGATATAGATGGCGTACGCTTCCACCGGTTGCCGGGTGCCGATGGAAAAGGGCCGGTTGATGATGTCGTGGCTTCTTTCTATATGCGGTTTAAGGAGAGTCTGTTTCTCAGCCAGGCTTTCTGGCAGGGTGATGTCAGGTATATTGATATTCTGCAGGTTTTTGGGCTTTTCCGCCGGATCGGGGGCCGGATGGGGAGCTGCAGGTTTTTTAGGAATCTTTCGCATTGTCGTCATTACTCCTCTTTATAGCTGTGGTAAAGTCCCGCACACGTTTATGTTCCCCTCGATGGGCCGGAATATCCAAGCAGTTGTTCCACTTTCAGTCAGTATTCTGTAATAAAGAGTGAAACGGATGAGTTTATTACCCATGTGGAGGCTCTCACGCTGTACGGTAATCTGTCATTCTGAACGAATATTCATTTTGGGGATTGTCGAGGCGGACTGGGGGCAGTAGAATAGAATTAGACTAATATTTAAAGGAGGAGTATGGATGCAGATAGGAACCGCTTGGGATGAGGGATTCAGTCAGGAGGATTTGGCCCGGTTAGTAGTAGACATGTTCCACCGCACCTTAGTACATCACATTTTTTGGTTCAAGGAAGTAGAGCACCAGATGGGATGGGAGGGCGCTCTGGAAGCCCTCGCCGACGCTTATCCGAAGAGTTATGGGATCCAGATGAACCGTCTGGGCAAAACCCTGGGGTTTGACATGGTAGACGGCGTGCCCAAACCGCTGTTGGATATGCCCCGGGAGAAAATTCTCGCTTTGATCGACTCTCTCGGCGTCAACTGGCTAGCCAACGACGGGATATGGTTCCAGGCCGTCGAATTCAAAGAGGGGATGAATGACGCCAAGAGAACCA
>CAZOMS010000139.1:0-5679 GCA_964580805.1 uncultured Syntrophomonas sp.
TCTGGTGGAAAGCTGGAGTTTCGTCAACCGGGCTACAGATTGGATCGTCGATCAGATCAGGCCCGACAAATTTGAATGGGTGGACCTGAATTCCCTCGTCATCAGTGATGAACTCCCCTTTGGGACCGCGGCCCACAGCCGCATTTCCAACTTGAATCGCATTACCGCCCGCATCACCGCCCGCACCCTGGCGCCCCAGAAGGGCGGACGTTTTCCGCGCCTCTTGTACCTGACCTCAGTGGTGCGGAGGCTGGCGATCGCCGAACAGTTTTCCCGCCTGACCCGGCAGAATGTCAAAGAAAGAAAAGATGTGGGGGCCAAGCTGCGCAATACCCTGATGGGCTTGAAACAGGGGGATGATTTTTCCGCCGCGGTGATTTATGAAAACGTCCATCACCGCCTGTTGGTCCAGGACCTTCGCCAGATGGCTAAAAGCCTTGAAGAGCGGGGATCCGCCGAAGCCGGGGCCATCTTCCACCTGCTGGCGGATGGGTACGGCAGCAGCCAGGTGCTGGAGAACGGAACTTTCCTGACCTGCACTGCCTGGAGTTGGGCCAGTTACAGCAACAAGGGCGGGCGCCGCAACCCGCCGCCACTCAGCACCAGCATCGAATCACGCTGGTTCAATCATGATTTCCTGGAGGATCTGTACCAGGAACTGGGTTATGACCCGGCGGAGGTAACGAAGACCGTTTTCCGGATGATGCTGGCGGGCAAGAGTACCCACAACTTACTTGACCGCCTGCTGCCGGCCCGGCCCAAAGATGTGCCGGTGGTCATCCAGGAACCTACCGACGAGCCCAGCCGCACCCTACAGCGCTATGAGGGCAATCCCCTGCTGGAGCCCATCTCCGAAAACCAGTGGGAGTCCAAATACGTGTTGAATCCCGGTTCATTACGGATCGGCGAACGGGTCTACCTTTTCTACCGGGCGGTAGGAGATGACGACATATCCCATATCGGCCTGGCGGTAACGGACGGATACAAAGTATTGGAAAGATTGCCCCGGCCGATTTTTTCGCCGGTCATCCCGGAGGAGAGGATGGGCTGTGAGGATCCCCGCCTGGTCATCATCGGCGACCGGATATGGATGCTTTATACTGCTTATGACGGCAACCTGGCCCAGATCGCAGCCGCTTCCATACAGGTAAACGATTTCCTGGAGCGGCGGTTTGAATCCTGGCAGCGGGAAGGTCTGGCCTTCAAAAACATATGGGATAAGGACGCCATCTTATTTCCCGAGAAAATTCAGGGCAAATACGTATTGTACCATCGCATCGAGCCTTCGATGTGGATCACCTACATGAACGAAGTGGAGTTCCCGTGCCGGGAGCAGCACGCCATAATCATCGGTCCCCGGCCAGGGCGGATGTGGGATTCGCTCAAGATCGGAGCCGGGGCCCAGCCCCTTAAGACCATCTACGGCTGGCTGCTGATCTATCACGGGGTGGATCACAATTATGTTTACCGGCTCGGGGTTATCCTGGTGGACCTGGATGATCCGCAGCGGGTCCTGTACCGTTCTCCCAATCCCATCCTGGAACCGGAAGAGGACTATGAGGTAGGCCTGAGCGGGGCCTGGGTGCCCAACGTGGTGTTCACCTGCGGGGCGGTGGCCGGAGCCGACAAAGAGGTGCTGGAGGATGATGACGAGGTGCTGGTCTATTATGGTGCCGCCGACACAAGCATCGGAATGGCCTCGGCCACGGTGGCCGACTTGATACCGGAGAAATACCGCAAGTAAAGACCGGGGCACGGGGACGGTTCTTTTGCCCCGCTTCAGCGGGGCAAAAGAACCGTCCCCGCGCCCCGGTCCCCTTTTAGCTTAGCTTAGCAGGAGGCTCCTGCATCCAGTTGCGGTACCGGGTTCTCGGTCAGGAAAAAAGGGGTCGAATCACTGGCCGCGTCCAGGAGCAACTCCGACAACAACATCGACAGCACCGCTTCCGCCCCCTGGTTGAGATTCACCCCGTCAGGGGTCAGAGCATCGTAGCAGCCCCCGCTGGTCTTGTCGGCCAGAGCCAGGCCATGGATATTTTCCCCTTCATACCATCTCCGGGCCAAGTGGGCCAGTTCCAGGTATTCCCTGGAACCAAGGACCTTATAAGCCTGCCAGTTGGCGAACACCATGGAAGCCGCATCCACCGGCTGTTGATCATATAACGGCACTGATCTGCCGCGTTGATACCAGCCGGCGTTACCGATAATGCTGAGGTATCCCGGGCGGAACAGCGTGTCGTTGAGGAAATCCAGCGACTTTTTCCCTATCCGCAGGCATTGCTCATTGCCGTTGAATTCGTGAACGCACAATAAGGCCTGGGGCAAGATGGCGTTGCAGTAGGTAAGATAGTTCTCGAACCATCGCCAGTGGCGGCCACGGGTACATTCATAACGGCCTATCAGGAAATCAGCCAGCCGGCGCACCACCTGAGCCAGGAAAACGTCCGGGCAAGGTATGTTCCCGCTGCACA
This sequence comes from uncultured Syntrophomonas sp., assembly GCA_964580805.1. Classification (GTDB taxonomy): domain Bacteria; phylum Bacillota; class Syntrophomonadia; order Syntrophomonadales; family Syntrophomonadaceae; genus PHAA01. Next base: position 2,472 of record CAZOMS010000139.1, read on the forward strand.
GCCCCACCAATGAATAGGCGATCGCCCGCGGCGAAGAGAAGGCCGGCAAATCAGTCAGCTTGTTGGAGATAAGCCGCCCGCCCAACGCAGCCAGATCGGGCCAGGACGAACGAGAGGCAGCGGCGCAGGCCATGATGGCCCGGCCGATACTGTCCTCTGAATCAAAGCGGGAATAGTAAATCCCATCCAACAGGAAATTACTCCACGTCCCGTCACGCCTCTGGGCGTTGGCCAGGAAATTCAAATAGCGGCGGGAGTGGAAGTACGCGTCTTCCTTCATGTTTAAGGCCACCATCAGGGCGCGGGCATTGTCATCCAGAGTATAACCGCTGGCGGGATCAGGATTGTACAGTTGCGCGAATTGCAGCATGCCGGTCTCATCCGACATGGCCAACAGGTGTCTATAATTCAGCATACAGAGGTCTGCTCTCTTCCTCAGCCGAGTTCAAAATCTGCCGGAAAAAACGGCTGTATTGTTTCCCGACATTGGGCCAGGTCCAGCCTTCACCGAGCTCCAAGGCTTTCTTTTGCAGTTTCTTCTCCAGCCCCCGGTCATCCAGGATGTGCTCCATCAATTCGGCCAGCTCGTGAGGATCGGCGCTCTTGGACAGGAGGCCGCGGCCCTCGTCCAGAGCTTCCCGGGCATAGGCGTAAGGGGTAGAAACGATGGCGCGCCCGCAGCCCATGGCAAAGGCCATGGTCCCGCTGACCGCCTGATCCATATTGGGATAGGGGCTGAGGTAGATGTCGGTCATGTACAGGTATTCGCCCAGTTCTTTGTCGGACAGGAACTTGTTGACGAAGATAACGTTATCGCTGATCTGCAGTTTATCCACCAACTCGGTCAGCTTCTGGCGATAGCGCTCGCCTTCAGATTTCTGCAGCATGGGATGGGTCTGGCCCAGGATCATATAGCGGACCTCAGGATGACGGGGTATGATCTCCGCCACCGCCCGGATGCCTAGTTCCAGGCCCTTACCGGGGCCGATCAAACCGAAGGTGCTGACTACCGGGCTGCCGGTCAATCCGTATTTGTCCTTGAGGCGGCTTTGCGGGTAGCGCTTGAATTCGGGCACCCCATGGGCGATCACGGTGATCAGTTCGCGGGGCGCCTCATAGAGTTCGATCAGCAGCTCCGCCGACAGCCTGGTCATGCAGACGATGCCGGCGGCCCGCTGGCACAGATCGTTCAATATCTGCTTCTGCCGTTTGGAGGGCACGGGCAGAACGGTATGGGTGATGAGAATATAAGGCTTGCGCAGTTGTTTGACCATGGCCTGGATATATTCCCCGTCCTCACCGCCGAAAATCCCGTATTCGTGCTGGATGATGAGCAGGTCGATATCCGGTCTCTGGTTAATGCAGGCGACGGCGGCGGCGTAGTCGCTCAATCGCTGCTGTTTCATCTCCAGGATCACTTCCGGGGGATACTTGTAAATGGAATCATCGTCGGATATCGCAATCACCTGCACCCGGTGACCATGAATGATCAGACTGTTGCGCAGGTCGTTGGAAAAAGTAGCAATGCCGCACTGCTTAGGCGGGTAAGTTCCCAGATTGACTATATTCAATCCATCCACTCCTTATTTATTTTCACGCTCATTGCTTATATCATTTAATTTTTCCCGTCATGAACGTTACTTATACTTTAGAGCGGTGAAATGTTCAATTCTTAAACGGCCGGGACAGCGAATCCGATCGACTCCATAAATGAAAAAATATCGCGTTTGATCTCATCCCGGGCAGCCGGGGAATCCCCTTCACTGCGGAAAATGATCTCCGGACCGGTATTGGAAGCCCGCACCAGGCCCCAGCCGTGGGGAAAGATTATACGCGCCCCATCGATATCGATGACTTCCTGCCGGGGGCGATAATGTGCCAGCACCTTCTCCACCACCTCGAATTTTTCGGTGTCGGTACTGGGCAGGCGCATCTCCGGGGTGGCGTGGTAACGGGGTACGTCGCTCAGCATCTCGGTGATGGTCTGGCCGCTGTTGGAGAGCAGGGTGATCAGGCGGGCGCCGGCATAGAGGGCGTCATCAAAGCCGTAATAGTCATCGGCAAAGAAGATATGCCCGGACATTTCGCCGGTAAAGACCGCATCGATCTCTTTCATCTTGGCTTTGATGAGGGAGTGACCGGTCTTGTATATAATAGGCACGCCGCCCAGGCGCTTGATCTCGTCCACCAGGCTCTGCGAGCATTTCACCTCCACCAGGCACTGGGTGCCCGGATACCGGGGCAGGATGTCGCGCCAGAAAAGGATCATCAGCATATCGCCCCAGATTAGGTTGCCTTCCCGGTCGGTCACTCCGATCCGATCGCCGTCTCCGTCGATACCGATGCCGATATCGGCGTCATGCTTCTTCACGGCAGCGATCAGGTCCTGCATGTTGTCGGCATTGACCGGGTCAGGATGGTGGTTGGGAAAGGCGGGATCGGAATCGCAGTACAGTTCCACCACCTCGCAGCCCAGTTGGCGGTAGAGGCGCCCGGCAAACAGCGAAGCGGTACCATTGCCGCAATCCACCACGATTTTGATCGATTTGGGGCCCAGCTTGATCTTGCTGTCGATCATATTTATGTAATCATCGGTTATATCATAGGTCTCCAGTTTTCCGGGAGTATCAGAAATAAAATCCCTCTCTTCCACCATGCGGCGGATCTCCAGGATCTGATCCCCGTAGATGGTAGAATCGCCCAGCAGCAGTTTGCAGCCGTTATATTCGCCTCCGTTGTGGCTGGCGGTGATCATCATGCCCGCCGCGATATTCAGATGCCGGGAAGCATAATACAACATGGGTGAAACCACCGTGCCCAGATCCACCACATCAAATCCCGATTCCAGCAGGGCTTCCACAATGAGATCCCGGAAAAGCGGTGATGATTGGCGGTTATCGCGCCCCACCAGCATCTTTTTATGTCCGGAACGGTGCGCGTAGGCGGCAAAGGCCCGGGCTATATCGGTCATGGTCTCCCCGGTCAGATCCCGGTCCACTACCCCGCGGATATCATATTGGCGAAAGATATTGTCGATGTGATTCTCCCCCTGTCTTCCTTATTATATGAGAGCCTTATAGTGTCACCCCGACCAGTCACTCAGAGCGCAGCGAAGAGCCTATCTCCATGTCACTCAGAGCGCAGCGAAGAGTCTAGGTCTCATTGATTATAGCAATTATAGTAAATCCTGCCTATTTTTTTGCTGCAG
>CAZOMS010000140.1:0-5673 GCA_964580805.1 uncultured Syntrophomonas sp.
TCGCAGCAATCTGATCAACTGGGGCATGCTGCCCTTTACCATCGACGCCGCAGCGAAACCTTTCTCGGTCGGCGATTTGATCTTCATAGCCGACATCCGGGATAAGCTGGCCCGGGGCGATGAGAGCTTCCCGGCCCGGGTCATCGGCGCCGGACAGGTGCGCGAGATCGAGCTTAGGTTGGAAAAGCTATCCCCCGATGAACGGAAAGTGATCCTCAAAGGCAGTTTAATTAATTATTACGCTGGCTGATTTTCCTGCCGCAGGCCCGCCATCTGGCGCCAGCCTGCGGTTTCTGCCGGAGTGGACCGTGGGTGATCCAGTGGAACGAACGAATTAGATGGGCACAGTAATTAGTACCTACAGAGTTGAGGTGTGGCAGTACCAATTGGATGCACAGGCATCCAGAAAAACCTTGACCGAGCCAAGCGGTATGAGAAGCGGTCACACGGTGATTATGGATTAAAACCGGGAATACTAAGCATATGAAAGCGCTGAGGAGGCGATGACCATGCATCTGCCCGAGCACGTAGCTGAGGTAATGGCGGTTTTAAAGGGCCATGGCTGCGATGCGTATCTGGTAGGAGGCTGCGTACGCGACCTCCTGCTGGGCCGGGAACCAAGCGATTATGATGTGGTCACGGAGGCTTCCCCCGAGGTCATCTGCAGCCTTTTTCCCCGTACCGTTGCCCTGGGGGCCCGTTATGGCACTATAGTGGTCATTACCTCCGGGGGAGCGATGGAGGTATCTACCTGGAAGAGCCGCTACCATTCAACCCTGCCCGGCCTGACCGCCATTGAGGCCGACCTCTTCTGGAGGGACTTTACCATCAATGCCATGGCCATGGATGAGAGTGGCGTGATAATTGATCCGTTTGGAGGAATCCGGGATTTGAAGGGCAGGATCATTGCTTCCCCTGCCCACCAGGCTGCCCAACGTTTCCGAGACGATCCCCTGCGTATGGTGCGGGGCGTACGCCTGAGCTGCACCCTGGACTTCATTCTCCACCCCACCGTCACTGAAGCCATTTTAGCCGAGGCGCCATTGCTGCCCCGGGTGGCAGTGGAAAGGATCCGCTGCGAACTGGATAAGATCCTGCTTTCCGAAAGGCCCGCCCAGGGGGTGAGAGCCTTGGCCGCCACCGGACTTTTAACCTACATCCTGCCCGAAATGATCCCCCTGCTCGATTTCGACCAGAAGAGTCCCCGCCATGACCAAGATGTGTTCGAGCATACCATGGCGGCGCTGGCAGCAGCCCCGCCTCGGCTTACCGTGCGCCTGGCCGCCCTATTGCATGATGTGGGCAAGCCAGCCTGTTTTTCCCTGGACCAGGATGGAAGGGGTCATTTCTACAACCACCATATAGAAGGCAGCCGCCGAGCGACCGCTATTCTGCAGCGCCTCAAGTATGACCACCGGACCACCGCCGTAGTAACCAGGCTAATTTACGACCACATGAGCCGATTCCCCCAAGTTCGCGAGGGAAGCTTAAAGAAGCTTATCAGCCGGGTGGGGGAGGAAAACCTGGATGATCTTTTCGCTCTGCAGCGAGCCGACATCCTAGGGTCGGCCACTCCTTTCAACACCTACCGGCTGGATGCCATGCAGAAGGAGATTGGCCACATCCTGGCGCTTCGGCCGCCTTTACACATTCGGGATCTGGCCATCGACGGCAACGACCTGATTGCCTTGGGTTTCGAGCCCGGCCCCAGGATTGGCCAGGTGCTGGAATCATTACTGGATATGGTGTTGGAAAAACCGGAGATGAACCAGTCCGGGACTCTGTTGGAAAAAGCGAAGGCCTGCCTTCAGGCAGGAAATTCATTAGAAATGGTAGGATGATCAGCGTTGCCGGGTCAAGTGCCGATGCGGAGACTTACCGGGCGGACTTGGCAGCCGACACCGCCCGTACCGATGTTGGGAGTTACTTGCGCAGTTTCCGAGTGGAACTCATAAGTATGGTCTTCACGGTCAGGTAGAGGCTGATCCCCAGCAAGACTGCCGTAAACAGCCACATCAACGGACCCAGACTGGAGCTTAAACCCATGGCTACGTTGACGGAAGCGTAACCCAGGTAGGCGAACAAGGCTGCCAGAGAGAGGTTGAGGGCCGCCAATCCCCGCACCGTAACGGCGCGGATGGCTTCCAAACGCTCCGGCCCCAGCAGATCTTTGTCCCGCTGGGGTATATTTAAGATTTTGGCTGGATTTTCGGGGCGGATGATGACCAGTATATTGATCAGGGTTATGCTCAGGTAAATCCCCAAGCCGATCAGAAGGGGACCATAGACGGTCCACACGCTCTTGGCACTCCAGGCATCGGGTTGTCCCGACGGCCCGAAATGGGTGGGTATATTGGCAGGAATCTGATCAAAATGGGCGCGAATGTAACTGAAGGCCGTGGAGAACATCAGCAGACCGATAAAGTCCAGCCAGGGAGAATAGTATCGGTTTATTTTAGCCCACATCGATGCAACCGCCTTTGCCGAGTTTGGTTAACTGGTAAAAAATCGGGTTTGCAGTCCCTGCCCGAACTGGGCAACCGGGAAAGCGAATTCGGGAATCCCGGCGGCGTAAGGGGCAATCTCATACTGGGAGAAGTAGATCACCAACTGCCCGTCCCGGATATAAAAGCTTTGCTCATCCTTGATACCGGTGAATCCCATCTCGCCGGGAAAATAATCGCCTGGCTGGGCGGCTATCCGGGCCGATATCTCCCGGTTGATAATCCCGCGAAAATCATACCCGGTTTGGAAGATGTCCGCCAGTCTTAATGGCTGGCCGGTTTGCAGATCGTAATTATAGGGGCGGCGGTCGGTGCTGCCATGAGCCCCCCCGGTAAAAGTGTAATAGTCTACATATAGGCTGAGCAGGTTTCGGTTCAGGGTACCGGTCTGGTAGCGGCTAAAGAGCAAATAAGGACGGATAGGGAAGTCATTCTCCTGATTATAGCGGATATATTCGTCCAAATCGGCGGCCAGGGAAGACTCTATTTGCTTCACATCATCTTCCCAGCCGGTATTTATGCGGGCCTGGATACTCTCATCGGCCAGGCCGTGCAGAACCGGCAGGTAGGAGTCGACCGTCATATACTGGCCCTCACTGCGCAGGGCGATAGTGCTAAGGGAGAGAGCCGGTGAGATGGCTGGGGTTACGGTGATTTTCAGGTTAAATCTTTGCGGCTGGACGCTTTCCCAGGGGCGGGCATAGGCTAGCTGCAGGTCGGTGCTGCCTTCCTGCAGGGCCTGGAAACGCCAAAACTGGTGCCCTCCGCGCCCCACAACCGGCACAAGACCGGTATCATCAGGACGGTAGGCCGAACCGGTGTTCTTTATGACCCCTTCGGCTCCGCCCGTCACCGTCCAGGTATGGCCGGTAGTTGGATTGCTGGCCAGATTCAGGTAGAATATGCTGCCCACCGGGACCTGCAGTTCCTGGTCCGGATTGGTCTCATTGGCAGCGATCAATTCCACGCAGCGCATCACCACCGCCGCCATCTCGGCCCGGGTCAGATTGTCACCGGGGCGGAAATAGTTATCATTGCCTCTCATTATGCCGGTGTTGTTGACAAACACCAACGCGTTCATCTCTTCCTGGCTTAAATCCCCAGTATCGTGGAACATAGGCATCATCATGATCATGGGGACCGAGATGCCCTTGGCATTGAAGGAACGGTAGATCGCCTGGGCAACCTCCACCCGGGTGGCCGGCCGGTCCGGATAGAAATTAACGTCGCCGGCAGGGAAGACCTGGTTGATGGCACCCATAACCACATAGGAGGCATACCAGGCATTATTGTCGACATCGCGGTAATAGTCGCTGGCCACCGGTTCCTTGATGAAACGTATGTTGCCATAATCAAGCCCGAAGGTATTGGTCAGAATGGCCGCCAACTGAGCGCGGCTCACCTGACCCTGGGGTGAGAACAGGCGCTGCCCGTCGGCAGTGGTTCCGGTACCGTTCATGAGACCCAGACCGGACACCGCTGTTATATCCCGCTTGGCCCAATGATTACCGTCGGCAAAATCGGTATTGCTCCCCTGGCCCACCGCTGTGCCGGGTAACATGAGCATGGTCAGGGCCAGCAGCACCAGCATGGTTTTTTTCATTTTCAACTACCCCCTCATTTTGCTTGCTTCATAATGACTTTACGCGGGTGAGAAACCATTCTTGCAGGATTCCCGGGAAGCAATTAATGGACCGCCCGGAATTACCTGGCCTCTATTCAAGCCTGCTGATGGGCGGTGATGGTACCCCCACCCACCACCCTGCTGCCATCATAAATGACCGCTGCCTGACCGGGGGTGATGGCCCGCTGGGATTGGTGGAAGTCGACCCGGAAATAGTGATTTTCCAGGGGAGTCACCAGAGCGGCTACCGGGGAAGCCGAATAGCGGACCTTTACCGCCAGCTCAGCCGGACCGGGCAGCGGGGAGCCGGAGGTCCAGCTGGCATCTTCGGCATACAGGCAGGTTTGGAACAACTCCTGGTTTGCGCCCACCCAGACGGTATTGGTCTGGGGGTCGATGCCGGTAACATAGGCCGGGTAGCCCAGCGGCAACCCCAGCCCTTTGCGCTGGCCGATGGTGTAATAGTGAATGCCTCGGTGAGTGCCCACCACTTCACCCTGGGTGTCCCGGAATGCTCCGGGCCGTGGAGCCAAGCCTAAGTGGCGTTCTACGAATTCACCGTAGTGACGGTCGGACACGAAACAAAGGTCCTGGCTCTCCGCTTTGGCAGCCACCGGCAGCTTGGCCTTCGCAGTCAACTGGCGCACATCCGCCTTGCTGTAGGTGCCCAGCGGGAAAAGAGTATGCCGCAGTTGGTATTGGTCGAGCCGGTATAGAGCGTAGCTCTGGTCCTTGCTGGGATCGAGCCCGGTCAAAAGGCTCATCTCCCCGTTGGAGGAATCCCGTCCAATACGGGCATAATGACCGGTGGCTATATAGTCGCAGCCCTGGGTAAGGGCTATTTCCAACAGGGCGCCGAATTTCAGGTTACGGTTGCAGGTGATGCAGGGGTTGGGAGTGTGTCCAGCCAGGTACTCGGCACAGAATTGGTCCACCACCTGGCGGCGGAAAACCTCGCGCAGGTCCACCACTTGGTGTGGTATGCCCAGCAGGGCGGCTACTTGCCGGGCATCGTCGGCCGCTGTCAAGCTGCTCTCGCCCGTTTCGCCGGCCGACCATATCTGCATGGTAATGCCGCTAACCGTATAACCCTCCTGCAGGAGCAGCCAAGCCGCAGCCGAGCTGTCCACCCCGCCGCTCATGGCGACCATTACTTTCCGGCCCAAATCCGCACCTCTTTTCTGCTTGAAAAAGCCGGTACAATATACTTGGGCAAACGCCCTTTTATCAATCATACCATCATTTGCAGGGAGGTCCAAAACGAAAAACGGGCCTCGGTTGGTACCGGCCCGTCGGTTGGCTATGGGATAGCGGGCACCGGGCCCGAATCGGAGCAACAATACTCCTCAATAAGCTGCGCTGGCGGCCAAGCTGCCTACCATCAGGATGAATACTCGATCATCTTTTCCAGGGCTACGGCAGCTTTGATCCGAATGTCTTCGGGGACAGTAATTTTTGTCTCCATAGTGTGCAGGGAGCGCGGGATTTTTTCCAGGGTAATCTTCTTCATATCCTGGCATACCAGGTTGGGATCGGCCAGGATCA
>CAZOMS010000141.1:0-2833 GCA_964580805.1 uncultured Syntrophomonas sp.
AGAAGAATGCTCTGTTTTAACGGTTGGAGGGTCATAATGTGCTGTTCAACATACTTGGAGTAACCTGTGCCTATGGAGCGGCTCCGGTTTTACAGGATGCCAGCCTGCAGATACACCGTGGTGATATGGTGGGAATTGTTGGGCCTAACGGTTCTGGAAAGTCGACACTTCTTCGTGCTATGAGCCGAGTGTTGCAACCTCAGCATGGTAAAGTAATGCTGGAAGAGGAAGACATATACAAGGTGCCTGCCACCCAGATAGCCAAAAAAATGGCAGTGGTTGTTCAGGAACAGAGCTTGAGTTTCCCGTTCACGGTAAGGGATCTGATTATGATGGGGCGCATCCCCCACCTGAAAAGATTTGCCCGCGAGGGCAGGTTAGATATCGAGATAGTCACGCAGGCCATGGACTTGACTGACACCACCAGGTTGGCCGACCGTCAGGTGAATGAACTGAGCGGCGGAGAAAAACAGAGAGTGCTGTTGGCCCGGGCCCTGGCCCAGGAACCCAAGATACTTCTACTGGATGAACCCACTTCATATCTGGACCTGAATTACCAGATAGAGATCATGCAGCTTCTGGCCAGACTCCGTCGCCAATATGGGATAACCATCATCATGGTCCTGCATGACCTTAATCTGGCTTCCCGTTATTGCGATTATCTTATCCTGATAAAACAAGGGACAATCTATGCTATCGGTCCGCCGCACCATGTAATAACCGCCGACATGATAAAGGAAGTTTACGGCTGCGAGGTCAAGGTTGAGCAGTTCGATGTGGCTGCCCCTCCGTACATTTTGTTTCATAACGATGACCATAGAACCGTCAAAGCGGTCCGTAAAGATTGGGTTCATGTAGTAGGGGGTGGCGGGTCTGGCGGGGGGTTGTTGCGGAGCTTGGTCAAGGCAGGCTGGAATGTCAGCATCGGTGTAGTAAACGTGGGTGACAGTGACTGGGACGAAGCCAATCGTTTAGGATTAAGCATTATCGAGGCCCCCCCTTTTAGTGGTCTGGGGATGGAGGAAGCAAGGCGCAACCAGGATATGATGAACAAAGCGGCCTTCATCATTTTGGCGGGGGTGCCATTTGGAACGGGGAACCTTCTGAATTTGGAGTGTATACTTGCCGAAGCTGAGCGGGGGGGCAGGGTGATTGTCGTAGATAATCCGGCTATAACCAGTCGGGATTATACTGGTGGTGAGGCCACCCAATTCTATAAGCGGTTGCTTGAGGCGGGAGCGCACCGGGTCAATAATGAGTGGGAGGCAGTTCGTATGATAGAAGGAGAGAGGCCATGATACCCCGCGGCAAGTTAGTTTTTATTACCGGTGCGGCCCGCAGCGGCAAGAGTTCTTTTGCGGAAAGGATGGCTGCCGAGACAGGCAGCCCGGTTATCTATATTGCCACTTGTGTACCCGGTGACGAGGAGATGCTGGAAAGGGTGGCGCGGCATCAGGCGCGCCGGCCGGCAAACTGGCGAACGGTGGAAGAACCGATTGATCCCGCCTCGGTGATAAGTGCAAATGATGGTCCGGGAAGGGTATTTCTGTTAGACTGCATAACTCTGCTGGTATTGAATCTTATATTGGACCCCAAGTCGGGATTAGCCGAAGACGAGTTGCTGGAGAAAATAGCTGAGCTGGCTCAGGTAAGCTATAACTCCGCCGCTGATGTGATAATGGTCTCTAACGAGGTAGGGTGGGGTATCGTTCCCGGCGACCCCCTCTCCAGAATGTATCGGGATGTAATAGGTCGAGCCAATCAGGCTCTCGCTGCCCAGGCTGATGAGGCCTGGTTTACCGTGTCCGGTATCCCGCTCGAGCTGAAATCGCTGGCCAAAGGCACGTGACATATGGTTTGGCTGACAGTCCCGCTGGCGTTTCTAATTGATCTGGCCGTGGGCGACCCTGCTGGTCTGCCTCACCCAGTCAAATTTATCGGCCAAGCCAGCGGGCGCATGGAAAAATCCCTGCGGATATTAACCAAGTCGAGCCGCGGCGAACGCATGGCGGGCATCTTGCTGGCCCTGCTCATACCGGGCACGGCTTGGGTCGTTACATGGGTTTTATGTTACCTGGCTGAATCTATTCACAGCACGGCTGGGATTTTGGTTTCCGCCTGGCTGATCTCCACTACCATTGCCGCCCGGGGTTTGGTCCAGGTAGGGAACTCAGTCTATACCCATTTGAACCAAGAGGAGTGGGTCAAGGCGCGGCAGGCGGTAGATGGCATTGTGGGCCGGGACACTGACCATATGGATGAAACGGAGATGGTCCGGGCTACCGTTGAGACCATGGCGGAAAACATCGTAGATGGAGTGGTAGCGCCCCTATTCTTTGCTTTCCTGGGCGGAGCTCCCCTGGCCATGGCTTATCGAGCCGTAAACACATTGGACTCAATGGTAGGGTATAGAAACGAAAGGTACCTTTATTTTGGCTGGGCTTCCGCCCGGTTGGATGACCTGGCCAATTATCTTCCGGCGCGGATAACCGGGGTCTTCATAATTGGTACCGCGGCATTATTAGGTTTTAGGCCGGTCAATGCCCTGCGAACCATAATTCATGACAGCCGCCAACACCCCAGCCCCAACAGTGGTATTCCTGAAGCTGGAGTGGCAGGTGCCCTGGGAGTGCAATTGGGAGGAACCAACTATTATGAGGGGATTCCTTCTTTTCGCCCCCTCTTGGGACTTGCGGACAACGAATTGGACCGACAGGCAATCAAGCAGGTGGCCAGATTCGTATATGCTGCCGGAGTCATGGCGGTTCTATCCGGGGTATGTATAGCGACGATTTTGGCAGGGTAAGGGGGAGAGAATCGAATGGATGCATTT
>CAZOMS010000141.1:2933-5667 GCA_964580805.1 uncultured Syntrophomonas sp.
ATGTATAGCGACGATTTTGGCAGGGTAAGGGGGAGAGAATCGAATGGATGCATTTCTGACCTCCCTGGCTTTTCTAACCAGGATTCCGGTTCCCCAGAGAAACAGCTCTTACGATCCCCGGGTTTTTAGTCGCTCGATTATCTTCTTTCCGGCGGTGGGAGGAATTATCGGGTTAGTGAACGGAGGGCTGTACCTTCTATTGGGAACAGCCTTGCCGGTTCATGTCATGGCAGTTCTAATTATTGTGGTGCCGATATTCATAAGCGGGGGGATACATTTCGATGGACTGCTCGACACCTGCGATGGGATTTTCAGCGGTCGTTCGCGGGAACGCAGCTTGGAGATAATGAGGGACAGCCGGATCGGGTCCATGGGGGTCACAGCTGGTATAGTCGATATCCTGCTCCGGTATAGTATTCTGATTTCTTTACCTGGGGGTATCCTGCCGGTTCTGTTGATCGCCCAGCCGGTTGTCGGGAGATGGGTGATCTCGGTGTCCCTGCACCTATTCCCCTATGCCCGAAAAGAGGGGGGACTGGGGCAGGGCTTCAATCAGCACAAGAAAATGCTGAATATTATCCTCAGTACTGGGTTGGCTTTACTGATGGTGTATTTTTTAAGCGGGTTTGGTGGTTTGGGGATAGCCGGCTTGACCGGGATTGCCTCCCTGTTGATCGCTCTGTGGGCAGCACATCGGTTAGGCGGCTTGACTGGTGATGTCTATGGTGCTTTGAATGAGTTCGCCGAAATTATATTTATCTTACTGTGGCTGGTAGCCAGCTAGAATCTGAGCCTGGGAATTGACCGGCCGTTTAGCTGCTGGGTGCGCTTTTAAGGGAGGCGATTGGAGCTATGCAGAAAAGAATTCATGGGGGCAATATATATGAAACCGCCAAGCGGTATAATCTGGCTCCGGAGAACATCCTCGATTTCAGTGCCAGTATTAGCCCCCTGGGGGTGCCCGAAAAGGTTATGGCAGCGGTCGAGGCTGCCCTAGCGGCTGTCAGGCATTACCCCGACCCTGAATGCACAAACTTCTGCGAGGCAGCGGCCGAATACCATGGGGTAAATCGCCAAAATATTCTGCCCGGCAATGGAGCCGCCGAAATCATCTACCTGATCGCTCATATGGTGAGACCGCGCCGGGCGATGATACCCATTCCGACCTTTTCAGAATATGCGTATGCAGCAGAATCAGTAGGAGCAGAGATAATAAGCCCATGTTTTGAACGGCAAGGGGAGCATTTCGTAATTGACAAAAGAAGTTTTGTCCAATCCATCGCAGGCAATGATCTGGCCTTCATCTGTAATCCCAACAATCCTACCGGGACGCTTTGGACGCGGGATGAATTGATCGAGATTGTCGAGGTGGGGCAGGCCAACCATTGCATGATTGTCATCGATGAAGCCTATTTGGAACTGGTTGACAACGGTGCTGCATATTCATTGGGCGGCAAGTTGACCGATTACGACAATCTGCTAATACTCAAATCATTAACCAAGGTATATGCTATCCCTGGACTTCGTATCGGTTACGCGTTGGGTTCCGGTAGACTAATTCAGACCATGGCAATGTTGCGTGATCCTTGGAGCGTAAATGTCCTGGCCCAGGAGGCCGGGACCGCTGCGTTTCAGGAGTCCGAGTATTTATCGAGGTTACAGGAATTGGTGCATGAGGAGCGGCAGTATTTGTATGAGCAGTTAGGCAATGTCACTGGCATTGAACCGGTCTACCCCACCGCCAATTTTATGCTGGTGGATACAGGGCCGGCTGGTATTAGCGCGGGCACCCTTCAACAAGCTATGGCAACCCGGGGAATTCTCATTCGGGACTGCACGTCCTTCCGTGGCATGGGGGGTAATCATGTCCGCATTGCAGTTAGGACCAGACCGGATAATAACCGGTTTATTCAGGCTGCTCGGAAATGCTTGTCAGCTTTGTCAGCAGGAGGAGATTAACATGCCTCCCCGGCGGGTGATCTTGGTTAGACACGGAGAGACTAATTGGAACTTGGCAGGCCGATTCCAGGGGCATGCCGACCCAGGCTTGAATTCTAAGGGGGAATCACAGGCGGTGGCAGTTGCAGCTCTATTAGCGGGTGAAGAAGTGGCTGCTATATTTACCAGTGATTTGGCCCGGGCAGTGGGAACCGGCCGTCATATCGGGGCTGTTCATGGGATTTCACCTAAAATGGAACCATTGCTGCGGGAAATGAATTTTGGCGCTTGGGAGGGACTGACCTTCAGGGAACTCCAAGCCCAATATCCGGAAGTGCTTCAAGATTGGCTGCAAGATCCCTTTACCCTGCGGGTACCCGGGGGCGAAACCGCTTCTGAATTGGGCGAGCGGATTATTCTGGCTTGGAACAAAATACTCCAGGATGCCAAGCCAGCCCAGACGGTGGTGATTGTGGCCCATGCCGGCTCATTGCGGATGTTATTGTGCCATCTGACCGGGATAGATTTATCCCGGCAGTGGGAATTTCGTATCGGACATGGGGAACCGGTGTTTCTGATCAATAGCGGCTCGACGTATAGGATTCTGGACACTTGATTGTATAACTCATATGTTCACATAGATGCGAGTGGAGATGATGTGAAATGCAAAATGCCCGTACCATAATGGTCCAGGGAACAGGTTCGCATGTAGGCAAAAGCGTTCTGGCTGCGGCTTTGTGCCGCATCTTCCGGCAGGATGGGTATAAGGTGGCGCCGTTTAAAGCGCAAAACATGG
>CAZOMS010000142.1:0-5643 GCA_964580805.1 uncultured Syntrophomonas sp.
ATCCCCCAGTAGGTTGAAGCCCAGCACGGCCATGGAAATGGCCAACCCAGGCACTATCGCCAGATAAGGATACTGCAGGAAATGCTGGCGGGCTTCGTTCAGCATCAACCCCCAGCTGGCATTGGGAGGCTGCACCCCCAGGGCCAAAAATGACAGCGAGGTCTCAATCATGATAGCCGACCCGATACAAGCGGTGAACTGGGTGATAAGCCGAGGCAGCAACAGGGGCAGGTAATGTTTACGCAGCAGGCGGCTGCGGGTAATGCCGTAACTCTTGGCGGCTTTAATGAACAAGGAATTCTCGCTGTCCAGAATGAGTGAATAGACCAATCTGGCAAAGGGGGGCACCATGAAAATGCTGATGGCAACTATCGCCCCTTCCTTGCCCTTGCCAACCGCGGCCACCATCATCATGGCCAATAGAATGCCAGGAAAAGCCATCAGGCCGTCGATGGAGCGCATGATGACTGCTGATAGAGGCCCTTTGACAATGGCGGCAATCGCCCCCAGCAGGGTGCCGACCACTGACCCTATGGCCACGGCCAGAAAGCACACCAGCAGGACACTGCGGGAGCCATAGATTATGCGGCTCATAATGTCGCGCCCAAAGTAATCCGTCCCCAGGATATAGCTGGGGTTCTCCCCCGGGCTGGTGAACCGCAGGGCCAGGTTCATATCATTGGGGCCATGGGGCATATAGACATAGGAAAGCAGGCACAGCAGGACCACCAGTAGGGTCAGGGCCCCTCCACCGTAGAGATGGTATTTCTTTTTGACTTTATAGCTTAGGTTGGCCAAAAATCATTCACCTTCCATCTCCACTCTGATCCGGGGATTGATGAACATGACCGCAATATCCACCAGCAGAGCGATCAGAATGACCAGGGTGGTGACGAACATCACCAGTCCCTGCAGCAGAAACACATCCCGCTGCTCCACCGCCACCAGTATCAGCCGGCCGATCCCGGGGAGGGCGAACACCGACTCCACCACCACCGTCCCGCCTATCAGCTTGGCAAACTGCAGGCCCATCACGTTCAGAGGAGCTATCATGGCGCTGCGCAGGGCGTATTTAAAATAGATGGTAAAACTGGACAAGCCCTTGACCCGGGCCATGTCCATAAAATCCTGGTTGATAGCGTCCAGCATGGCGGTCCGCACCGTACGCAAGAGCATGCCCACCTCACCGATGGCCAGCACGATACTGGGCAGGGCGATGCTGGCCAGATAGGGGCCCAGACCCTGCTGGGGCGGGACATAACCGGCCACCGGGAACCATTGCCAGCGGATGCCGAAATACACGATAAAAATCATACCCACCCAGAAGGACGGCACCGAGGAGGCCAGCTGGATCACGATGGTGGAGAAATAATCGATCAGGCCGTTCTTTTTGATGGCGGCCAGGGCCCCCAGAACCAGAGCCACCACCGCCGCCATCAGCATCGAAAAAACCGCAATGGACATGGTTACCGGCAAACGCTGGGCGATCAGGGTGCTGACGTTCTGGCCGAACAGGTAGGATTTGCCCAGATCCAGCTGCACAAATCCCTTGAGCCAGTCCCAGTATTGCACGTACCAGGGCCGGTCCAGACCAAGAGCGGTCCGCAGAGTCTGCAGCCGCTCCGGGGTGGCATCGGCGCCCAGCATCAACTGGGCGGGATCGCCGGGAATCCATAGCAACACTGCAAATGTTATCACCGAGACTACGAATAACACCTGCAGTGCATGACTGGTTCTTTTGTAAATATAATTCAGCATGGCCTCGCCTTTACAGCCGGTTTATCAGATCCCTATTTCTTGAAGCTGACACCCTTGTACTCGTAAATATCGATGGGATAGATCCGGAATCCCTCGACATTAGCGGCCATACCGAAAAGTTTATGGGGAGTCTGGATATAGGCCGCCGGCAGTTTTTCGGCCAGGATAAGCTGTACCTGCTTGAATATTTCCTTGCGTTTGGCCGGATCGGTTTCCTTGCCGGCCTGGTCCAGCAATTGGTCCACCTCGCCGGTGATCAGACTGACGAAGTCCTTGCTGTCGGAGCGGTATCTCTTCAGGAAATAGCGGGAGTCCAGGCGCCCGGACAGGGCTACCACGGTCATGTCATATTTCTTGGCGGTATAAACATCGCTGAGCCACTGACCCCATTCTATGATTTCGATGTTGGCGGTGATGCCCACCTTGCTCAGCTGGTCGGCGATGATTTGACCGGTGTCCACATGGATCTGATAGCTCTTGGGCAGGGTCAGCTTCAAAGTCAATCCCTGGCTGTAGCCGGCATCAGCCAGCAGCTTTTTGGCTCCCTCCGGATCGTAAGGCATCACGCTGTTGGTATCTACGTAATCCGGATAGTTGATGGGCAGGTGGGAGCCGACCTTGTCGCCATACCCCCACGCTACGGTGTTGATGATGTCATCTTCATTGATGGCCTTGGCTATGGCCTGGCGCACCCGGATGTCGGACAGAGCCTTGTTTTCCATGTTTAAGGCCAGCAGCTGGGTGGCGTTCATGGCTTCGGTGTAAACCTGGAACTTGGGGTTCTCCTTGAGCAGCTTGATCTGGTTGCCCTGGACCTCGGTTATGTGCACGTCACCTACCTGCAGGGCGGCCAGCTGGGAAGTGGCGTCGGGGATCAGGACCAGACCGACATCCTTGATCTTGGCTTTAGCGCCATGGTAATCGTCGAAGCGGGTCAGCATCACCTGCTGCTGGGGAATCCATTCCACGAACTTGTAGGCTCCGGTGCCCACCGGGTTGGTTTTAAGGTTGGCATCCGCTTCGGCTGGTACGATAACCGCCCAAGGGTAACAGAAGGCCTTGGCCAGCTCCACGTCCAGGTTGGCAGTGGTGAACTTGACGGTGGAATCGTCCACTACCTCGATCTTGCTGATGTTCTTGTAATCGCCGGCTTTGGGACTGTCTTCGCCCTTCAGCCGTTCGAAGCTGTATTTGACGTCCTGGGCGGTCATCTCCCGGCCGTTATGGAACTTGACCCCCTTCTTCAACTTGAAGGTTATCTCCAGGCCATCTGGTGAGACAGTGTAGCTGTCGGCCAGGCGGGGCGCGATCTGCCAGTCCGGCGTTACCGCCAAGAGGCCCTCGAAGATGTTGCCGGTGATGTTAAAGGTAGCCACGGCAGCAGTTCGCTGGGGGTCCAAGCCCTGGGGATCGGCAAGATAGGCAACTTTCAGGACATCCGGCGCGGTTCCGGTCTGAGTACCGGTCTTGGCGCACCCGGCCACGGTGCCGAGCATCATGAGTACCAGGAACAATGCCACTAGTTTGTTTCTCACATCAAAACCTCCCGATAATTAGTACTTCTCTCCAATTTTCCAGTAATTTCTGTCCTTTTCCGATTATCGTTAGCTATAATCATAAAGATAAAAACCGGCTCTGACAAGGTTAAACACATGAATCCCGGCCATAAAAATCCAATCTGCTTTATAGACAGATAAACGGATTCCGCCGCGGGAGAGATTATTAACGGGTCCACCCATATTTGCCCTTCATTTCGACAAAGGTCACCCCCCCTACCTCAGAGGTGTGTATCTTTCCCTGCTGGTCCCGGGTGATCAGGGTCAATTCCTGGAAACCGGCCGAACCGATGGGGATGAGCAGCCTGCCTCCCGGGGCCAGCTGCTCGATCAGGTCCAGGGGCAGCTTCTCGGCGGCCGCGGTCACGATTATGCGGTCATAGGGTGCATGCTCGATCCAGCCGGCGCTGCCGTCGCCGACCTTGTAAAAGATATTTTTGTACCCCAGCTGCTCCAGCTTTTCCCGGGCCGGGGCGGCCAGTTCCGGAATCCTTTCAATGGTATACACCGCTCCCCCGAATTGGGCCAGCAAGGCAGTCTGGAAACCCGATCCGGTCCCGATTTCCAGCACCTTGGCATCCGGGTTCAAGTCCAGCAGCCAGGTCATCTGCAAGACCAGGCTGGGCTGGGAAATGGTCTGCCCGAACCCAATCGGCAAAGGCCGGTCCTGATCGGCATATTCCTTGTATCCGCTGTCGATGAAAAAAGCGCGGTCCAGGGAGTGAAAAAAATCGAGCAGGACCTGCTTGTCCATATTACCACCTCATCTTAAGCAGTCTTCCAATCCGTTTACCATAATAATAAGGCAATCTTCGGCAAAAACAAGACCAACCAGGCTGGCGAGCTGGAACTGCTTGCCTCTTGGGTTGTGAGGTAAGTCTATGTCTGGGCAGAATGAAAGGGCTGGGGGCCAAGCGATAGGAAAATCAGGGATCCGTACCAGGGGGCCGGCAGGTTATCCGGACATTACGTTTTAACGCAGCTATTAAGTTATTTTTCACAGCCCTGACCGGCTTGTCCCGGTGGCGCACTGAAATAGAGGGCGGCAGTTCAGGGTCTGCCGCCCTCTACTGTGTCAGTTGCTGATTGAACTCAGCATCGGGGCCTTGATCTCCATCTTTTTACCAAAATCGGAGAACCCCACAGTGATTTCCAGAGTCGTGTTGGGGCTGCTCTTGTTGGCAGCAGTCAGATGAGCCTTGGGAATGGTGCTGTGTTTATAATCGATCCAGATCAGGTATTCGAAATCCTTCCACAGGCCCTCCATCAATTGGCTCTCAACGGCAGGATGACATTTCACGAGCAGACAATCTGCTCCATCAATTTCCTCAAACTGCACTTTCTCAACTAGATCAATCGTTTGAAACCTGAAGTTGGATAATGGGTTCAACTCACTTATCAATAAATCTTCGGAACTGGTGGTACCGCTATCAATGACCAGCCACTTCTTGGAGAAGGAATCGTAATTGTAGATGGTCTGGTCCAGATAGTACAGATCAACTGGTGTGTTAACCATCTCCCCCTTTATATGAGTATTTCCCATCTCTTTCTCACCCTCGACTGAGCTTATCACCTCCCTCCGCTCATCAACTGTAAATCCAGAATGGAGGCTGAACCGGTAACTGCTTTGCCCCGCCATGTTGTCAATGGCCTTCTGCAGCTCGACACCTGGATCCAAGCGGGATCGAGTATAATATTGGTTCACAGTCTGGGCACTTAAAAGCGCAATTATGAGCACAGCCGCCGCTGGAATTATAAACCACCAGACTCTTTTGATAGGATTCACCCCCGCCCTAAGGCCTCTATGATAGGTTTTGTACATAAGTAATAACATTTTATTAGGGTCGGGGGGGATATATGCCCAGGCAAGGCGAGAATATTATTCCATTCATAATGGAAAACGCCGCTGCCGTGATATTGGCTGGCCCCAGGCCGACAAAAAAGTCTTAATAGCTGCGTCAATACGGAATTCCCGCTCAATCGCCGTACCGCGTGCACGCCTTAATCATGGGTCTTCCTATTACCTTGCTCCAAGCCCTTTTTCCATCGGTCTGCCAAATATCGACAGCCGCTGCAGATACTGCAGCGGCTGTCTGTTAAGGAGGGATAGTATATTGGATTCAATTAAGAGGCTGGGCTGATTACATCATGCCCATGCCGCCGCCCATGCCGCCCATTCCTCCGCCGCCCATAGCGGCGCCTTTGTCCTCGCCGGGCTTCTCGGAGACGATGGCTTCGGTGGTCAGTAACATAGCGGAAATACTGGCCGCGTTTTGAACCGCGGAGCGGGTTACCTTGGCCGGGTCGATGATGCCGGCCTTGATCATAT
>CAZOMS010000143.1:0-5642 GCA_964580805.1 uncultured Syntrophomonas sp.
TGAGCAAACCGTCGGACTTGATTCCGGAACTGCAGGGCCGTTTTCCGATCCGGGTGGAATTGGAAAATTTGAAAAAGGAGGATCTGGTGCGGATACTGCGTGAGCCCCATAACTCGCTTTTAAAGCAATATACAGCCTTATTGGGCACGGAAGGGCTCAATGTGAGCTTCGCTGACGAAGCAGTCGAATATATTGCCGAGATCGCCTTTGAAGTCAATGCCCGGACGGAAAATATCGGGGCCCGCCGGCTGCATACAATCATGGAGAAAGTTCTGGAGGATTTACTTTTTGAAGCCGCCTATATGAAAGGACAGGAGATCGTAATTGACCGGAGCTATGTCGAGACCAGACTAAGCAAAATTGTGCAGGACGAGGACTTGAGCCGGTATATCCTGTAGGTTGAATCACTTGGGCCGATTTAGAACAGCTACCAATGGCCAATACGGGTGAAGGTTCGCTCCACCCAAAACCTGATGTATCAGGCGAACAGTAAAAACCACCCATGTCGACATGGGTGGTTTTTACTGTTCAGTGCAGAATCCAGCTCACATTCCGCGCCCAGCCTCTGAAAAAAAGAGGAATAAAATTGGCCATAATTAGCTAAGTTCGCAGGCCAGACGATCTTTGACGTTAACATATATTCGCTCGCTAAAACCTGCCAATCTTAACAGGCGCAGGACCCTCCCATCCAGTTGATTGTGTGCAACAGCTCGTTCAACTCCAGAAGACGTGCTAATCAGAACTATATTGATTGATTTTAAGATCTCGATAACCGTATTTGCGGTTGGTTCCATTGTTCTTTTTTTACCGTTTGTCCATATTGGTTCTTTTTCCTTCAGCATGTTTTGGCGAACACGCCTTTGTAACAGGGAATAAATTAGTAAAGCCATCAGGAATACATATCCCAGTGCCATAACCCGGTGAGGCTTCTTAAGATAAATCCCGTCTGCATATACTGGATCTTTAAAAAACCGGAAAGCGTTCTCGACCCGGATTTGTTCCTTGTATTCCCGGAGCAAATCTTCATCACTCAGGGATTTGTTTTCATGTGGCGCATTACTGATCAGCACAAAACTACTGGCAATTTCTTTAATACGACTGATTTCATGATCATTCACTGAGGCTATTTGGGCTCCCACACGATAGAAGGTTTCCGTTTGTGGAATGTCATCTTTTGCAGGACGACCTCTTTTGCGTTTGACCTGTTCCTGCTCAGAAACCAGTGCTTCCATGCTAAAGCAGCGGTGCTGGTGGTCTTTAAGAAATTCCTGCATGGCTGCTATTGCATCAGCTTCACAGTAAAAGATCTTTTTGTTCAGATCCTGACAGTCTTTCTCATACTGTTCCTGAATCTTTTTGAGGTTCCGATCAATAGTATTCGCTTTCTTTTTATCCAAGGCACTGGAATGTACTACGATAAAACGGTATTCGTTTTCGTAAAGGCTAGCGTTTATTCCCTTGATTTTGTATCGAGCGGCATCTTTTTGCTTGCCGAGCTTACCGAGTTCTTGCCAGTTATCCTCAGCAAAAGCCCAGGCTTTTAATTCTTCAATCAATCCGTAGTTGTTGGGCAGCCTTGATACAAAAGGTATATGCTGCTGGTTTAGAAGTTTAAGGTTAGCCGGCGTTATCAGGGCACTATCCGCCACATAAAGCGGTTTATTCTTGCTTAGCTCCGGCATTACCTTTTCAATTTTCTTGTATTGTTCTAAAAGCTCATTGTTCCAGGTTTTATCATTCGTGTTCCCGTCCTCAGGGTTGCCATAAAACGGAATGCCTTCCTGGTTTACAATGAGACCGTATAGAAATTGTTTAAGATCTGGACGATGAGATTTGCTAAAGCCAAAGGTAATCGATAGATCGTCCTTTTCTTCCCTGGTATAGTCATTGCCATAAACTGAAATCGAGGTAGTATCGGCATGCATACTCTTTATCTCAACGCCGTGTATCTTCATAGCAGATAAAGCAACCGCTAGATAGACGTTATCCGGAGTAGCATTGCCTAATTTATCAAGTGCTCTGGCCAGTGCGTCATCGTTGAGTAAATCGGCAGTAACCCCTTTGCCTAAAAGAACTTCCGGGTCTTGTTGCTCATAGAAGGATTCAATTTTATACAGGGGTCTCCGCGCAGAAAGTACATTGATAATAATTGCTTCAATTCTTGTTCCAGGAGATAGTTTGCACTGTTTATCATCCCACATAACCAGCTGGTTAATGGTGTCGGCTAGTTTAATTTCATCGCACATGGCTGCAATCAACGGGGCCGCACCGGCTTCCATGACTTGTATATTGGGAATCAGACTTTTCATAGCGATCCTCCCGTAACGTTATATCTCTATTAGGAGGGTTTCGCCATCTTTTCTGGAATTCCTTTCTGAACATTTGTTCTATTGATATTTATTTTTCAGCTCTCATAGGGTGCGGAAAATGAGATCCAGGCGGGGAGAAGCCGTCATTATGGGTCCTCCAACCCTATGGGCCTCATGATTGCAACAGCCACATAGATAGCCAGGTGCTGGGCCTGGCTATCCAGATGTAGGCTCAAGAAAGAAAACAAGTGACCTGATCTGGTCCTAAATGATCCCTTTTTCCCTGAACTCGACAACTTGGTGGTCCGTATAACCAACTTCCTTGAGAACTGCTGCCGTATCCTGTCCCAGGGCCGGAAAATCCAGTTTGGCCACCCCCGGGGTCCCCGATAGTTTGATCGGCACTCCGGTTAAGGGGATATCCCGCCCTGAACCCTTAAAGTTGGTCAGTTTAAGGATCATGTCCCGGGCCGCTACCTGAGGATGATTGCACATCTCCTCCATGGTCAGGACCGGAGTGAAGCAGATGTCGTCGTTGGCGAAGAACTCCACCCACTCGTCTCTGGTCCTGGTCATCATTATGGCCCGGATGTCAGACTGGATATCCGGCTGAAGATCTGGATTCCATTGGGGCTTTACATATTCTGCCCGATCCAGCTTCTGGCAGAACTGGGCCCAGAATTTATCTTCCACCGCGCCCAGGCTGACGTGTTTGCCGTCCTTGGTCTCATAAACGTTGTAGCAGGCGTAACCTCCTGTCAGCACGTCGTTGCCCATCTCCGGCAATCTGCCCCATCCGGCCCACTCACCCAGCGTATAGGCCAGCAGACTTATGGAACAATCCAGCATGGCCACATCGCAGAACTGGCCTTCCCCGGTCTTCTCCCGGCTAGCCAGGGCCAGCAGGATGGCGATGACCGAATAAAGCGTACCCCCGGCGATATCAGCGATCTGCACGCCCGACATGGCCGGGCGTCCCTTATAAACCCCGGTCATTCCGGTTACTCCGGCCAGGTTAAGATAATTCAGGTCGTGACCGGCGGCGTCTTTTAAAGGACCGGTCCATCCATACCCGGTTATGGCGCAATAGATGATGCCCTTATTTATAGCCTTTAAGGTCTCATAATCCAGACCCATCTTCTTCATCACGCCGGGCCGGAACTGATCCACAACCACGTCGGCGCCTGCTGCTAATTTCCTGAAGATATCCTTGCCTGACGACTGCTTGAGATCCAGGGTGATACTTTTCTTGTTGCGGTTTACAGCAGGAAAACGAGCGCTCTCCCCCTCGATACATGGTGTCAGGGTGCGGCCCAGGTCACCCCCTCGGGGATCTTCGACCTTGATGACCTCGGCCCCAAAGTCAGCCAGTATCTGGGTACAAAAAGGGCCGGGCAGATACCTGGACAGGTCCAATACCCTTATTCCTTCCAATGGTAAACTCATAAGCTCCCTCCATTCTGCTCATATTACGGTGAGAAAACCCAGGTATCTTCCCTAATTCTGGAGAAGACCCTTGAATTCCTCTAATAAAAGAGCCCTGGCACGAATGCCAGGGCATATAGGAAGGGGAGGTGTTACCCAAGATTATGTTGGTGCTGGCACACAAGTAACAAATCTGTTTTCATAATGCCGCTGCTTCATACCACCAATCCAAGTACATTACAGCTTAAGGAAGAAAGATGCCGTCTTTATCGACCACATTGTAAAGTAGGTCAATCTCTTCAACTGTCGGCTTCTCGGTTACTCCTTTACAACGGGAGATGTTGAGATCGAACTCACAATTGTCCTTGACCTGCTCGGGAGTGAATCCAGGGTGGACAGTATCCAGGTACATAAGCCCGTCTTCATCGAAACGGAACACCGCCATATTGGTTATAACCGCTGAGATTCCGCCATTGAAGAACTTGCCGTATACTTCCTTCTTGGGCTTCATCTCTCCGGAAGGCCAGTCCGGGATGACCCAACCCGGAGAAGTGATGTAGTCGACTTTGTCTTTGAAACGGCGCTTCTCCTGAACCATTATGAACACAGTTCTTCTTGCAAATGAGTTGATGTCAGGATTGCCGCCGCTGCCGGTGAAACGTTTTTTGGGGGCAGCATAATCACCGACCACGGTAGTATTCACATTGCCATACTTGTCTATCTCGGCTCCACCCAGGAAGGCCAGATCTACATAACCGCTGTGGAGCTGGCCGTAGAAAGCCTCGGTTAGTCCTGCGGCCACTGAGGACTGAGTGGCGCAGCGGGCATCCCCTACTGAAGCGGGCAAGTCTTGGGGCCGTCCGTCGATACTGCCAGCCTCATAGATACATACTGCATTGGGGGCATTGGTGATCTGGGCTAATGCTATGGCCAGCATAGGCAGACCGGTGCCGGCGAAAACAATATCGCCATCTTGCACTTCCCGGGCCGCCGCTACCGCTAGCAAATCAGCGCCTTTATAGTTTTCCGCATAATTTTTTGCAGTCATCTACCTCGTCCCCCTTTTCATAGTAGTCGAATAGCCCATGACGCTATTGGCTTTCAGTTTCAGGAGCCGGTTTGCCCCAAGTTTCTCCAAGTATCCATCAAATCCATCCACCCCGAAGATCCACTCGTCGGCAAATTTCTTGTACCCGTCGGCACTCTTGGAAGCGGCATAGAACATCCGGATGAAATCAGCATCACAATCGTAGCAGAACTGGGAGCCAGTGGGATGGGCTCCGTAAGGTTGTTCCACTACGTAGTCGATGGCATAGCCGGGGGCGATATTCATGGCCGGGTCATCTCTTAAATAGCTGTCCGGGACAATCTCCTCGGCGATGACGATGACCTTGTCGGCAGCCTTGATAGCTTCCACATCCACATAGGTTTGGGCCAAAACCCTGACCGTGCCCTCATCTCCTACCTGTTGGGCGTAGATGAGCGCCCAATTGGCATTGGCGGCTGGCATCAGCAGGATATTGCCCATATCGTACATGGGATCAGGAATGCTATCATATTTCTTCAAAGGTATCTTAGGATTGGAGCCATCCCGCAGTCCCGCTTTGCCCAGCATATCATACTTGGGATTCAGTATATCTGTCCCCATGGACAAAGCGGTGGGGAAGAAGGGAAGCCCATAGGCGCCGGCCAGCAAGCGGGCAACACACTGGGCATGGGAGTAGTCTTCAACTAGAATAGAACCTTCAACCTGTCCGCGGGCTACGGATTCACCCAACTTACCATATAATTCGTGTCCTACCCAGCAGGATTCCCAGATCTTAACACAGCCTGCACCTGCCAGCACCTCGGTATGGGTACCGCCGTTGACTTCAAACAGGTGCAGATCCTTTTTACCCTGGCGTACCA
>CAZOMS010000144.1:0-5582 GCA_964580805.1 uncultured Syntrophomonas sp.
TTTGATGGTCTGGTGGATAAAAAGGAGATTGAGCAGCATCTGCTGAAGCCGCTTATGATTGAGTTAAACATGCTTCGGGAGGAGCGCTCCTGGACCAGGGAAAATGTCCCGCAAGTGGTGCAGGAGAGCGTGGTCTCCTTAGCCGAAGTGAAACCAGTGGAGGATATCCAAGCGGTATGCCATCACTTAGGATCAGGGGATACCGTCCTGCTTATCGATGGTTACAATAAGGCTTTGGTAGCCGG
Organism: uncultured Syntrophomonas sp.; assembly: GCA_964580805.1. Taxonomy (GTDB): domain Bacteria; phylum Bacillota; class Syntrophomonadia; order Syntrophomonadales; family Syntrophomonadaceae; genus PHAA01. The sequence continues at coordinate 246 of CAZOMS010000144.1, forward strand.
GACCCGGTCCTGGCAGGGGCGATCAGTACAGGCGCCGGAGAATGAATCAGTTGTACGCGGACCCAGGGAATCCTTTACCGAAACCATGCGTTTCAATACCGCTTTATTGAGACGCCGTATCAAAAGCACCAATTTCAAGATCGAGAGCATGGTACTGGGGCGAATAACCAAGACGGACGTGGTGGTATGCTATATTGACAGCATTGCTTCCCCAGAACTGATCGCTGAGGTCAAGAAACGGTTAAGCGCTATCGACATCGATGGCGTACTGGACACGGGATACCTGGAAGAGTTTCTGGAAGATAATCACCGTACCATCTTCGCACAAATGGAATACACCGAAAAACCAGACCGGGTTTGTGGCCATTTGTTGGAAGGACAGGTCTGCATTATGGTTGATGGTTCCCCCATCGCCTTGATTCTGCCTACCTCCTTTCCCCGATTCTGGATTGCCTCGGAGGATTACTATGAACGCTATATATTCGCTTCCTTTGCCAGGATTATTCGTTTTGCCTCTTTCTTTGTCGCTTTATTGCTGCCGTCCCTATTCGTAGCGACAATCACCTACCACCATGAGATGGTGCCCTCCCCGCTGTACCAAACTATTGCCGCCACCCGCGAAGGTGTTCCATTTCCAGCGTTGGTGGAGGCTTTGCTGCTGGAGATAACATTTGAGCTCTTAAGGGAAGCCGGGATAAGGCTTCCCCATGCCATAGGTCCAGCCATCAGTATCGTGGGGGCTCTCATTATCGGTGATGCCGCGGTTAAGGCCGGTCTGGTGTCTACCCCGATGGTTGTAATCGTTGCTTTCACAGGTATAGCCTCTTTCGTTGTCCCCTCATACAATGCCGGGATTTCAGTCCGCCTGGCGCGCTTTGGATTTCTGTTGGTGGGAGGTGCCATGGGTTTGTTTGGGATAATGATCGCCTTGTTGATTATGCTTATTCATATGGCATCCCTGCAATCGTTTGGGCTGCATTACCTTTCCCCGGTAGCGCCCTTCAACAAACGGGAAATGACTGATATTATTGTCCGCCGTCCCTGGTACATGACTTTTCTAAGACCCTCAATGAAAGGAATGGAGAATGAGATCCGCCAAAAAAGTCCCGATATCCCTCAAAAATAACTGGAAACGATTTGCCGCCATATTGCTGCTGCCCTCGTTGTTCCTGGCCAGCGGTTGCTGGAACCAGGTCGAAGTTGTCAATACCATCGAGGCAGTAGGGTTGTTCTTAGGGCAGGAAGACGGCCAACTCCTGGTGGGCGTCCAACTGGCCGAGCCGAGCAGCAGCCAAGCGGGAACCCAACCCCGCAAACCTTACAACGTATTCTCCACCGGGCCCACTTATAGCGACGCCGCCCGCCGAGTTATGCTCAATACGCCTCGGTTACCCGTATGGCCTCACGCCTCGGTTATACTTATCGGCGGGGAGGTGGCCCAGGACGACCTGGCCCTGGTTGCGGATTTCCTTGCCCGCAATCGCAATATCCGCAAGACCTCACTGCTATTTATCGGTCAGGGTGCATCCGCTCAGGACTTTTTGGAGGCAGAGATACCCATTGAACCTTACCCTATCGCTGGATTGCGGAAATTGATAAATATCCAGGAGAAGCAGGTCGGTATTTACAAGCCCATCACCATAGACAAATGCTTGAAAAGCTTGGCTGAGCCAGGCATCCAGCCCGCCGTGCCGCAGGTGGTGATCCGGGAGGTGGATGGGAAGCAGGTCTTGGCCTTGCAGGGAACGGCGATATTCAAGGGTCGCCAACAGGTAGGCACCTTCGACGAGATGGAAAGCCAGGGGTACCGTTTTCTGAGCACGGATATGATTACGGGAGGCCTTCTGTCCTTTCCCCCTCCAGGGGATTATTCCTCCGACAGTCGCAAATACATAAGTGTGGAACTGACCCGTTCTCTGGCTAAAGCCACTGTAGAGACAGAAGGAGGCAAGGTCAAAAAGGTGCTGATAGAGGTAGATGCCGAAGGTAACTTTTATGACCAAAACTTCGCGGAACAGATACTTAATTTGGAGAATATCACCCGCATAGAACAAGCTACCAATAACGAAATGCAGAAGCGAATGACAGCAGCCATAATCAAGGCCCAAAGGTTGGAATGCGATGTCTTCGGTTGGGGCTTTTTACTGCACCAGCATGACCCACAACTGTGGAAGCAGGTCGAAGATGACTGGCCGCAGCTATTCAGCGGTTTAGAGACCGAGGTAAAGGTAAACTTCGCTATTCGCAGGACCTATCTGCTGGATTATTCATTTGAATTTGCGGAATGATGAGGGTTTAAGATGTTTTTCTTGCTAGTCATAATATATTTGCTGATCCTGGCCATAGAGCTGCCACCGTTGGTAAAAAACCGATGGAATAAGGAGATAGCTGTTTTCGCAGTCTTTTTCCTGTGCGCTTTGTATATGGGCATGGTACAGTTCTACCACTGGCCGTTCTACAACCCCTGGGACCATTTGCTGCCCCTCCTGCCACCGGAACACGGCCCCACATATAAATAGGAAACTGCCCGAAAGCTCATTGTATGAACTCCAATACCTCCTGTAGTCCCTGCAGCGAAGCTCCCGGCTGCAAACGCAAAGCCAGTGTGTAAGGATTGACTTTCCTAATGTTAACGTTACCCGCCCGCTGGTAATCATCTGGCAGACGATGGGCCAACTGGATCTCCACTTCCTGTCCCTTGCGGCGCAGGCTCTTTATTTGTTTATTCCGGGCAGTCAGCCGCAGAGAAGCCACTTGCAAGAAATTGGCCACCGGTAGAGGCAGTGGGCCGAAGCGATCTTCCATCTCCTCCCTGATATCCTCGATATCATCCTGGGTCGATGATAGCAGCATTCTCCGGTAGAATCTCATCTTGGTTCCGGAATCGGGAATGTACCCATCCGGAATGTAGTAATCTACATCGATATCCAATTGGGGCTGCAGTGGTTGTTCCGCGACTGTGCCTTTCAACTTGGTGGTCTCCTGCTCAAGCAGGCGTACATAGAGGTCAAAGCCTACCGCGTGTATGTAACCATGTTGCTGTACACCCAAGATATTTCCTGCCCCTCTTATTTCCAGATCCCTTAAAGCAATGCGGATGCCCGCCCCCAATTCGTTGAATTCACGCAGCGCAGTAAGTCGCTTCTGCGAGGCTTCCGTAATAACCTTGTCGGGATGATAGGTAAGATAGGCGTAGGCTAATCGGTTCGATCGGCCTACCCGTCCGCGCAGCTGATACAGCTGGGCCAGCCCCATCCGATCGGCCATATCGATTATGATGGTATTGACATTAGGCATGTCGAGACCAGACTCAATGATGGTGGTACACAAAAAGAGGTCAAACTCCCGGTTTATAAAGCGAATGATGGTTGACGCCAGTTCATCCTCCTTCATCTTGCCATGCCCCACCGCAATTCTTATTCCCGGCAGCAGGGCCTGCAGTTCTTCCTGGAAACGGTAGATGTCCTGGATTCGGTTATGCACCACAAACACCTGTCCTCCGCGGGCTGTTTCTGACAGTACCGCTTCGCGCACGATCTCCGGGTTATATTCCATAACGTAGGTAGTGATGGGATAACGCCCGGGTGGCGGGGTTTCCATCACGCTTAGGTCTCGAAGTCCGGTCAGTCCCATGTGCAGGCTCCGCGGTATTGGGGTTGCCGAGAGACTTAGAACGTCGACTTGTTCCTTGAGGGCCTTTATTTTTTCCTTCTGGTTCACTCCAAAACGATGTTCCTCGTCCACTACCAATAATCCCAGGTTATGAAACTTGATATCCTTGGACAATAGGCGGTGGGTGGCGATTACAATATCCACCACCCCTCTCTCCAGGTCGGCGATGATCTTCTTCTGTGCGGCCGGGGATTTGAAACGGCTCAACACCTCTATGCCGGCCGGGTATTGTTGGAACCGCTTGGTAAATGTCTCGTAATGCTGTTCGGCCAGTATAGTGGTAGGGACTAGAATCGCTACCTGTTTGCTGTCCATGATGGCTTTGAAGGCTGCCCTAAGGGCCACTTCGGTCTTGCCGTAACCTACATCTCCGCATACCAAGCGGTCCATCGGTCTGGGACTCTCCATATCTTTTTTCACGTCCCGGATGGCTTTCAACTGGTCAGGGGTTTCCTGGTAGGGAAATTCGTCTTCAAATTGCGCCTGCCATGGCGTATCCTGACTGAAAGCGTGTCCTGGCACGGTAGCCCGAAGGGCATACAAACGCAGCAGTTCTTCCGCCATCTCCTGGATGGATTGAATCACCCGGTGCCGGGTCCGCTCCCATTCAGTCCCCCCTAATTTGCTTAGCCGCGGTTCCCGCTCCTCCGAACTGGAGTATCTATACAATAGGTCCAGTTTATCAACTGGAAGGTAAAGTTTATCAGTGCCGGCGTATTGCAATAATATATATTCCCGGGTCACCCCATCCGTTTCGGCCTGGGTCACCCCTCGGAAAATCCCCACCCCATAATGCTCATGTACCACATAGTCCCCGCGCTGTAAATCTTCAACCAGTATCCTCGGCTCTGGCGCCGACTTCGATTTGGAGCGCCGCCCAGCCCGCTTGCCCAGGATGTCCTGTTGAGCAACCAGCGCCAACTGAAGACTCTGACTGACAAAGCCCCGTTCATAATTATCCTGGATGAACTGCACTCCGGTCAGGCCGCGGTTTACAGCTTCGGCCCGCAGCTCTTCCCGTAGTCTTTCCTTGTGAATTGCCAGCTGGACCGAATACCCCCTCACGCACCATTCCTGCAGCCTTTCAAAAAGATTCTCATGGCGTTGGTGAAAGGGTTCCATCTCGCGCTGGGAAATATGCTCATAAAGACCTACCTGCACTTGGGGTATGCTGCCGGGGAAGAACGAATGATATATGAGGCGATGAGGCGCCAAAGCATTGACCAGAACCTCCCGGTCGACGAGGCTCAACTCACGGTAGCCGTCATCATCTTTCCTGACTTCTCTGACGTAACCTTGATATCGCCGCCTCAACCGCTCCAACAGCTGGTAACATTCACGAGGCTCATCGAATAAGATGGGGCAAGCGGCGGGTAGGTAGTCAAATAACGTCGACTCCTGTTGATCGCCGCTCAGCTCATCGGCGGGGCCAATCTGGATCTGGTTCTCATTCTTGGTTGAGCGCTGGGTATCCAGATCAAATCGGCGCAGGGTGTCCAGGGTTTCTCCGAAAAATTCCAACCGGTAAGGTTCACGGTCCCCGGCAGGGAAAATGTCCATTATCCCTCCCCGTATGGAGAAATGCCCCGGCTGTGTCACAGTGTCGACCCTGTCATAACCGGCCTGGATCAGGCTATAGCGAAGGTCATGACCAGGATAATCGTG
>CAZOMS010000145.1:0-5576 GCA_964580805.1 uncultured Syntrophomonas sp.
AGAACTTGATCTTGTCGTTTTGATAGAGCTTGCGCATATCGTCCTGCTTCTTCTCATCGCGGGAGAAAATGCGGATCTCGCCGATATCGGTATCCAGGAACCGGCGCAGCACGGCGTTGCCGAATGAACCGGTGCCCCCGGTGATCAACAAGGTTTTCCCTTTAAACATCTTCAACCTCACTCTCTGAATCTTTTCCTGAAGCAGGGGGACGGTCCTTTTGCTTCACTTTCCCTCGCCCAATCAACGTTCGGCTCTTTTGCCTCCCCAGCCCTTGCCTCTTTTGTATTTATACTGGCGCCAAACCCCTTAGCGCCCCAGCCTGGATATATGGTTTTCTACCGTATAATACGCTCCTGGGCAGTAATCTATAATCAATGACAGGCAATTCTGGCACCGAATGGTAAGTATTCCCGCTTGGTGCTGCGGCCCCGTACCAGCCAGCTTATTCAACTCTCCCGGCAAGTGAGAATGGAATAATGGCACTCGCTTTAACCACCCCACCATATAATACGCTGCGTTTTGCCCAAATCCCTCTTTTTACCACAGGTTTAAGACTGTTTCTCGAAAGTAAGACGATAAGCGATACTTGCCCCCCAATAACTTGGGGACAGTCCCCAAGTTATTATTGAAAAAAAACCATTCAAGAGCCGGCCCCATAGGCACTTGAGTCACTTCAAGTCCACAGGTTATTGATCAGTGTATAATATATATGACGAGGCAGTTGCCAGGATTCAGAGTCGAAAGCGCCGTTATGCTGAATACTATGGTGGAGCGAATGGGCCGTTGTCCCGGGTATATTAAGGAGGACACACAGATTGCGTTCCGAACCGAGCGAGCGGATTGATTTGCGCATAATTCAGGTGTGGAAAATAAGCGGGGTGTTGAGAGCTTTCCTATTGGGGGCGGTTGGCTATGCCCTGGCCGCCCTGCTGGTCAGATCGTTGAACTGGGAGCCGTGGCTGGCCTGGCTGCCGATCGCAGTCGCGGTGGTCTACGGCGGGCTGGAAATTACCATGCTGCCCCGGCTGCGCTGGGAACGCTGGCGTTACCAGGTCAGCGGCGAAGAAGTTTATCTGCAAAGGGGCGTATGGTTCATCAAACGAACCCTGATTCCTATACCGCGTATCCAGCATGTGGACACTACCCAGGGTATTTTGATGCGCCGTTATGATCTGGCCGCCGTGGACATTTCCACCGCCGCCGGCACCCACCAGATCCCGGCCCTGGCCGTTGAAGCCGCCGATGAACTCCGGGATCGCATCGCGGCCCTGGCGCGGGTATCCGACGATGTTATCTGAGCCCCGGCGCCTGCGCCCCCTGGGCATTCTCTTAAGCGCGCTCAAATTGTTGAAAGAATTCTTCTTTCCCCTGGTCGTCTATTTGATCGCCGCTATCTCCCAAAGAGGCTGGTCGCCGGCCTGGTTGCTGGCCACCGCAACCGTGATCGCCCTGGCGACGCTGGGCTGGGGGGTGCTGGCCTGGTACCGGTTTACCTATCGGGTGGAAAACGGCGCCCTGGTGATCGAACAAGGGGTGTTGGTGCATAAAAGAAGCGTGATCCCGCGCGAGCGCATCCAGTCCGTCGATTTGAACCAGGGGCTGTGGCACCGTTTGTTCAATCTAGTATCCGTACAGGTGGAAACAGCCGGCGGGTCAGCTCCGGAAGCGGTACTATCGGCGCTTACCCCGGCGGATGCCGAAACCCTCCGGCACGAGTTGCTGGTGCCCGGCTTGGCAGATGGAGTAAAGGCAGGCCCAATCCAGGCTGGTGGCGAGGCCGGGTCTGAAGCTGAAGCCGGGACTCCAGCACACACCGGGGCTCTAGCTCAAGCTGGGTTTGAAGCCGATGCTCAGTCAGCACTGTCCTCAAGAACCGCTGCTTATAGCCAGTTGTTCCTGTTCGGCCTCACTTCCGGCGGCGCCCTGGGACTTGTGCTTTCGGTATTCTCGGGGGCTATTACGGTGCTGGACGATATCGGGCTGAATCTCGATTGGGAACATTATTTAAACTGGATCTGGAGCCAGGCCAACCTGATTTACCTGGTGGTCCCTGCGTTTTTGACTTTGTGGCTGCTCACGGCGCTGGGGATGGTCCTGAAATACGGCGGATTTACCCTGAACCGCAGCGGTGATCGGCTGCAAATGGTGTACGGGCTGCTGCAGCGGCGCCAGATATCCATACCGGTCAAGCGCATTCAGGCGGTCCGCCTGGTGGAGGGAGTGTTGCGGCAACCGTTGGGTTATTCCAGCATATATGTGGAAAGCGCTGGTTACGGGCAAAAGGATCGTGACAAAACGCTGCTGTGGCCGATGGTGCGGCAACAGGATCTGGCGCCCCTGCTGAAAGAATTCCTGCCGGAGTTTGCCGGAGAGAGTGAAATAGCTTTGCAGCCCTTACCCGCCAAAGCCAAGCGACGCTATATACTGCGAGGTTTCATCCCCGCCCTGGTACTGGTTCTGCCGGCCCTGGTCTGGCTGCCCCGGTGGGAGTCGGCTCTGGCCCTGCCGCTGTTGGGCGGGCTATGGGGGTGCTGGGTCTATCGCAGCGCCGGCTGGGGATTGCAGGACAATTTACTGGCGGTGCGCTCCCGCAGCCTGGCCCGCACCACCTTCGTGGTACTCAACCGCAAGGTGCAATCTTTCTCGGTTAGTTCGACCCCCTGGCAGCGCCGCGCCGGCATGCTTAGCTTCGATCTTGATCTGGCCTCCCAGGCCATTTTTGGCCTGGCCGGTATTTATGACGAAGATGCCGAAACCCTGACCAACTGGTTCAAAAACCGCCAATAATCTGGTGTTTATCAGCCCCAATTGCCTGGCACCCGTCTCCTGTCATTGCCGCAACCCGATACTTTACCCCCAATAACTTGGGGACAGTCCCCAAGTTACCCAAGTTATTATCGGAAAAAACCCACTCAAGCGCCGTCCCCATAGGCCATTGGGTCACTTCAATTCCACAATAATTTGGGACAGTCCCCAGTGGATTATTGGCCCTAAGCTATTCAGTCTGCAGGAGGATATCCAGCATCCTGGCCCGGTTATCGATGAAATCTTTCATAACCTTATAGGATTCCGTATCCTCATAAACCGCGCGAGCAAAGCCGGTTGACGTCAACTCATAAATAGCCGCTTCAGGATAGGCCAAAACAATCGGGGAGTGGGTAGCGATAATAAACTGTGAATCTTGCAGGACCAGCTGATGCATCCTGGCCAGCAAAGACATCTGCCGCAACGGGGATAAAGCCGATTCCGGTTCATCCAATATATACAGCCCCTGACCTTTGAAGCGGTTCAGAAACGTGGCCAGAAAAGCCTCCCCATGCGATTGATCATGCAGCGGCCGCCCCCCATAGGAGTTGATCAACGTGCCTCCCAATTCCTCAAGATTGGTGGCCAGGTTATAAAAACTCTCCGCCCTAAGAAAAAATCCATCCAGAGGTTTCCTGGCCCCCCTTATCAAGCGCAAACATTCATGCAGCCCGGAATGCGAAGACCGTGTAGCGAAATTGAAGTTTCGGCTACCCCCCTCGGGATTGAACCCCCAGGCAACCGCCAGTGCTTCCAGAACCGTCGATTTCCCGGTGCCATTTTCGCCAACGATATAGGTGACCTTGGGATGAAATTCTAATTCCGTCAGGTGCCGAACCGCTGTCAAACAGAATGGATAGACCGAGAATGACTCCACCTGGTCGCGCAACAGCTCAACCCGCCTTAAGTATGGATCCATTTTAAAACCTCTCTCGCCTTTTCAGCGCGAAATCCGGGGGGTTCAAGACCGGTCCCCGCTGAAGCAAAATGACGGTCCCCGTGCATCACTTCATAAGAACTTTTCTAATCGGTGATACGAATAAATCCTTCTCATAGCTGTTTAATCCCCACCACCACATCAAACCAATGTACACCACCGAAAACAGAACGATTTTCAAACCCAGCCCCAAAAAGCCAGTCTGGCTGATAAACACATCGATTCCATGGCCACATCCCATTGCCAGCACCACCGGCAATGACATGCGCATAATGTTCTGCCAGAACATCGGAATGTTGAGATGTATTGTGCGGTGATAATAGATGTTCATAATAATCACATTGCCAATTACCAGAGATACTCCCGTGGCCAGCGCACATCCCAATCCGCCCCACATCTTTGCCAATGGAATGCTGGCGGCGATGTTCAACACCGCAATGACCAGGTACACCACTGACCTGAATCCTTGCCTGTTTTTAGCCTGCAGAATCAATATCCCCATATTTTGAATCAACGGCACTGTGATCGGTATCATCACCAGCAAAACTATATGGTAAGCATCGCGGTAATTTTCGCCTGCCCATAGATTGATAAACGCCTGTCCAAATAAAACGAAACCGCTCAGGATATATGCCATGACCACGTACTGCACCCGGCCGATCCGGACCATCATTTCCGACAAGGCCTCATTGCTGGCATCATTGGCCACCATCATCGTGATCCGCGGCAGCAAAACCCCGCTGACAGCCGTCGAAAACAGAACGTACATGGTGTTTAGGTTCATGGCAACGGCATAAATCGCCACCAAGACCGTTCCGGAGACGATGCCAAGGATAAACTGCCCGGTGCTCCAGTAGATTTTGTCCACGATTATATTCAAGAAAATGAAAAAGGAATACCCGGCTATTTCCTTTAGCAGGGCCCAGTCGTATTGGCCGAAATAGATCTTTACATCCAGCTTCTTAAGGGCATAGACCATATTCACCAATAGAACCGCCAGGTTCAATATAGTCTGTACCACCACCATGGCCACCGATCCGTAGCCCCACAGCAGCAAGGGCAGGATGATCAGCGGAGTTAATAACGTGCGGGCAATGGCCAGGAGTTTGAAAAACACGTACTTTTCATGAGCCTGGATGATGGAGCCGAACACCCCCAAGGGAAATGACACCGCAAAATTGAAAATCAGCAGCAGGGTCATGATCTTGGCTTTTTGGAGTTCCAAGACCGAGAGAGTAGGCCCAAACATGTTATCCAGATTCAGATATAGAACCGCTCCGATGGCGACAGTCAGCAAGCCGATCACACAGTATAGCGCTACAAACATCCCGTTAAGGCGCGCCTCGGCCTCATCATCACCAATAACTCGATTACGGGCAGTATACCTTATGATCGCATTGCCGAGACCCAGGTCCAGTATGGTCAGGTAACCAACCAGAGACCCAATCAGGGAAAATAAACCATACTCCGATTGGCCCAGCAAACGGAGCATTATCGGAGTATAGATCAAACCGATGATTATGTTTATAAAAATTGAGGCATAAGAAAGTACGGCCCCGGCCTTGACCTCGTTTACTTCTTTCACTGTCTGGCCTGCTTTTTAGTTAGTTTTCAATTCGTATCGGACATGGATACGCTCATATCTCGGTAGATTTTGTGTTGCAACTTAATCTTACCAAGTGGCGACGCCCATGTCTTTCGGTTTTCTGGACGCTACTCAATTATGCAAAACTTAGTGTGCCTTATCAAGGCTTACCGGGACTGTCCTCAAATCCCACGCCCAGCGGCAGCTCTACGGGACTGTCCGAGACCACTGAAAAACACCTCATAAAA
>CAZOMS010000146.1:0-1973 GCA_964580805.1 uncultured Syntrophomonas sp.
GCCAAGGTATTGTCCAATCCCCCAAAGGCCCCTACCAGCATAAGCAGGGAAGAACCAGGCAGATGGAAGTTGGTGATCAGCCCATCGATGGCTTTAAACCGGTAACCGGGATATATAAACATGTCAGTTTGCCCGCTCCCGCTGCTGAATCCGGCTTGATCACTATACACCGACTCCAGAGTTCTGACCACGGTGGTACCTACCGCCACAATCCTTCCTCCCCCGGCCCGGTTCCTGTTCAGGATAGCGGCGGTATCCGGGCTCACATAATAGCTTTCCAAATGCATCCGGTGTTGTCTGATATCCGAACTCTTGACCGGTCGAAAGGTCCCCAGTCCCACATGCAGTACCAAAGTCACTACCTCAATCCCCCGGGCCTTGATTTCTTCCAGCAAGCCGGCGGTAAAGTGCAGGCCTGCCGTGGGGGCGGCGGCGGAGCCCGGTTCGCGGGCATATACGGTCTGGTACCGGACCAGATCATCCGGCTCGGCGTGGCGGTCTATGTACGGAGGCAGGGGCACCTGCCCCGCCTGCTCCAGGAAACTGGTCATGTCCGGGCAATCATGGAATTTGAGCCGGCGGCATCCATTTCCCTCCAACACCGCCTCGACTTCCGCTTTTACATCGGAGCAGCCAGGAAACCGGACTATCGAACCCACCTTCATCCGCCGGGCGGGTTTGACCAGTGCTTCCCAGCCGCCTTCTTTTGGGCCCAACAGGAGAATCTCAATACGAGCCCCGGTATCCTTGACACCGATTAAACGGGCCGGGATCACCTTGGTTTGATTGAGCACCAGGGTGTCTCCGCTCACCAGCAGGTGCTTGATCTCATTAAAGACCCGGTCCTGCAGGCTGCCGGTTTGGCGGTCCATGACCAAAAGCCGGGAACTGTCCCGGGGGTCGGCCGGATATTGGGCAATCAACTCCGGGGGCAGATCATATCGGTAGGTATCTATGCTATATATTGGGTCGGTAACTGGAAATACGCGCGTTTGTATTGGTGATCCCTCGTTCAGGTTTGATTTCAGGATGATCCCAGATCATGTCCATGACATTATTTCAGCAAGCGGCGCACCTCGGCGGGGGCATATCGTTCTACTTCGCTGTATAGACACCCACAATACTGCTGCCGATACAGACCCATGGCTCGGGCTGTTTCACCGGTTTGCCGGAAACCGGCCCGGAAATCGCGATACAGGAAAGGCACCCCGTATTCCGCCCCTATGGCCTCACCCGCTTCCCGGATGACCTCATGCTTCTGGTGCTTGCTGACCAGCAAGGTGGTGGAGAAGTAATCGAACCGTCCCCGCCTGGCAATGTGGGCTGCCTGCCGCAGTCTCATCTGATAGCAGATCAGGCAGCGATGACTTTCCCGGAAAGCGACCTTCTGAAAGTAATCGCGGGGATTGTATTTATCGTCATAAATTACCTTGAGGTCGGCCGCGGCAGCGTATGTCTCCAGAGCCTGCCGGCGCTGCAGCCATTCGTTATAGGGATGAATATTGGGATTAAAAAAATAACCCACTGTCTCCAGACCCTCTTCCCGCAGGGCCGGAACCGGATAACTCGCACAGGGTCCGCAGCATATGTGTAATAACACCCGGGCCATCAAATCTCACATCCGTAAACTCTGGATAAGCTCTCGCTTGGAGTACTGCCTCAAACCGCTATTGGCTGTCTTCCTCGAAGAGAGATGGTTCAGCCACAGTTTTCCTGGGTACCAGGCCCATCACACGGTAGGCGCGTTCGGTAGCTACCCGCCCCCGCGGCGTTTTATTGATGAGCCCCAGTTTCAGCAGATAGGGTTCATAAACATCGGTTAGGGTATCTGTCTCTTCGGACACGCTGGCGGCCAATGTTTCCAGCCCCACGGGGCCCCCGTTGAATTTTTTTATTATCGCGTCCAGGATCATCCGGTCGACCATATCCAAACCATGGTCGTCGATCTCCAGCATTTCCAGGGACTGGAGGGC
>CAZOMS010000146.1:2073-5564 GCA_964580805.1 uncultured Syntrophomonas sp.
GCGCTATGATGGTGGCCAAAGTGGTTTTGCCCAAACCCGGGGGGCCGCTCAATAGTACATGATCGAGGCTCTGTTTGCGGGCCCGGGCGGCAGCGATAAACACCGCCAGATTGTTTTTCACCTTTTCCTGTCCGATATAATCGGTAAGACGGACGGGTCTCAAGACAAGGTCCATGTTGTCTTCGTCACCAATAGCCTGGGCTGATACCAGCCTTTGTTCCTGCAAAATGTCTCTCTCCCTATTTCCTAACCAGCTGGGCCTGGCGGCGCAGCACCAGTTTAAGGTTATCTTCTATCTTGCCGCTCAGCTCGCCCTCCGATTTCATTTTCATCACCAAGGGGAATATTTCCGACCGTTGGTACCCCAGCGCTTCCAAGGCCTCCATCAATTCCTCCAACGGCGCCGCTTCGGCGGCGGTCGGGAAGACCATCCCCATCCCCTTACCTAACTTGTCTTTGAGTTCAAACACCAACCGCTGGGCGGTCTTCTTGCCTATGCCGGGCACCAGCTGAAGCCTTTTTTCATCTGCGCTGATCACCGTCTGACAAAATTCGTTCGGCTCCAGGGCCGCCAATATATTCAATGAGCTCTTGGCCCCTAAACCCGATACTCCCAGTAGAATTTTAAACAGATCCAACTCTTCCCGGTTTAAGAAGCCGAACAGCTTAAGGTCGTTATCCAAAACCTGCAAATATGTATATACAACCAGGGGTGAACCTACCGGTGGCAGCACGCGGCATGCCCGGTTGTGCACCCCGACTTCATAGCCGATTCCGCTCACCTCGATGATTATTGCGTCCTGACTGGCCTGGACCAGTTTCCCGCGTAAAAACGAAATCACGAAATACCCCCGTTCTTGCGGGCCACAACCCAGCGATATGAGTGCAGGTGACAAAGAGCAATAGCCAACGCGTCGGCAGCATCGTCAGGACGGGGGATGTCATCCAGTTTCAATATTTTCTGGATCATTATCTGCACTTGCTTTTTATCCGCATTGCCAAATCCGGTCACAGCTTGCTTGACCTGCAATGGAGTATATTCGGCCACCTCTATTTCCCGCAGCGCGGCTGCCATTATGAGGACTCCGCGGCTCTGAGCAACCGTTATAACGGTCTTGGCGTTTTTATGGTGAAAAATCTGTTCAATGGCCACCGCATCAGGCCGGTAGTCAAGCAGCAGCTGGCTGTATTCCCGGTTGATTTGCACCAATCGCCGGGGCATGGTCATAGCGGGGGAGGTTTTTATGACTCCGTAATCAACCACTTTTTCTTTTCCGTAACCGCCCTCCACCAATCCGAAACCCGTGGTGGCGGTACCCGGATCGATTCCCATTACCAGCATATACTTTTACTCCAGTAAGAAATTATAGCATTTCACAACTATTATCTTACTCCAAATATCCGGACAGGGCTATGTTTAAACGGCAAAAAGGATAAGGTTCCGCAGAGCCTTATCCCTTATAGTAAACCCGGCGCTCGCCGGGGGCCGGGTTAAAAGTATTCGTCCAGATTCTCCAGGGCATCGTTCACTTCGGCCTCGTTTTGGAACTCGTATTCGCCATTATGGATGGCTTCTCTGATGCTAACAGGGAGGCCGGCGAACCTTATGGCAGTAACCTTCATCAGGGTGTCATGCTCCGCATCGGGACCGGTATAAATAGCCACCATGCCCTGGTATTCCTTTAGACGGCACTTTAGCTTATCCTCCGGAGTCCAATCGTCGATGGCCTGACGAATAACCAGGCTGCCGTTGGTAAAATTGATGAAGAAGCCATTCTCGGGGGAATAACGGCTGCGTATCTCATCCAATGTAGATCCGATTATATCTAAACGGTTTTCAAATTCGGATATGATCACCTTATGAGAACGAAGAAATTCCTTTTCGAGAATTATGGGAGTTTCAGCATCGACCCTGACTTCCACGCTACCGGTATTGACCGCCGGTTTCTGCTGCCGGGGACCAATTTTACCAATCGAATTACCCTGAAAGTAATATCCTGTCGCCAGCCCCGCCAAAACGCAGATTCCCATGACAATCGCAACAACTCTTTTGTTCACCTCTATCACCTCTGTTGCCTATTTTCTCCTCCTTTTCTTCCCTTTATACGTGTATTCCGATTAATTAGAAGAAAATGCCATCGGCCATTTTTCAAGCGAGCCAGGGTATCCAGGTTATGCTATCATGGCATTAAGAAAATCCTAATGACGGTGAGCCAGGACCGCCGAACGACCGAAATACTTAATTATGAAAGAATGAGGTGGACGCAATGATTCAACTGAGCGAAAACGTTAAGATGTTGGGCAACGGCTATTTCAATTTCTACCTGGTGGGTAAGGAGCGGGCGGCTTTGGTGGAATGCGGCACCAGGGCCGGAGCCCAGATCTTCGCGGAACAGTGGGAACAAATGGAGAACAAACCCCGAGTCGACTTCATAATCGCCTTACATTCCCACTTCGACCATGTATGTGGTATACCCACGTTAAAAGGTCTGTTTCCCAATGCCAAAGTGGCGGCCAGCGCCAATACCCAGAAAACCCTGGCCCGGGAGGCTATCGTCGCTGATCACTTCCGCAATGACATTATGGTCTCCAACGCTTATTTGGAAAAGGGATTGATAGACAAAATGCCTGACACCAGTGTGCTGGACCGAATTGATATCGATGTCGTGGTGGGCCAGGGAGATGTGCTGGAAATAGAACCCGGTTTAACCCTGGAGATATTGGACGCACCCGGTCACAGCGTCTGTTCCATAGCTGCCTATATTCCCAGTGACCAGGTAATGCTGGTATCGGACGCGGTTGGATTCGCGGCCAGCACCGGGGTAATGCCCCCTATATTTTTTCAGGGATATGATCTTTATGTAGACACGATCAGAAGGCTCATGACCTACCCCACCAAGGTTTTGGGCGGGGCTCACGGGGACGTGGTCAGGGGTGACGAAGCAGGCAGACTCTGCCAGAGATCGCTGGAATCAGCTGAGAGGGTGGCGGCAATGGTAGATGAACTGCTGCAATCGGGCGTAAGCGAAGAGGAATTGACTTCCCGATTATATGATCAATACATTCAAGACGGATTGGGGCTCTATCCCAAAGAAATGATGATGGCGGTCATGAACCTGATCATTAAAAGATCCAAAGCCAGGCAGAAGTAGTCTCTGCCTGGCTCCCCATTTCATCCCCGCTCTCAGCAAAGCGGTATGGCTTTGTCTGGGATTAAAAACCTCATCCCCAATGACCGAATATACTTACATTATTTTTTCCAGGATCTCATCCGGGATGTTGAAGTTGGCATAAACATTTTGTACGTCATCATGGTCCTCCAGGACATCGATGAGCTTCAAGACCTTGGCGGCCAGAGCCTCATCACCAATGTCCACGGTATTGTTGGGCAGCATGACGATACTGGCCTCATCCAGATTGAGTTCGGCTTCCAGGGCTTCCCTGACCGCCATGAAATTGTCCGGGGATGTCACCACCTCGATCACATCATC
>CAZOMS010000147.1:0-5556 GCA_964580805.1 uncultured Syntrophomonas sp.
TACGCACCAAAGGTGAACCAGGTACCGGCAACATAGTGGAAGCAGTACGCCATATTCGCCAAGTCAACGATGAAATCCGCTGGGCAGCCAACCTGCCCGAAGAAGAATTGATGACCGCGGCTAAGGAAATGGGTGCTCCCTACCAATTGCTAGTCGAGGTAGCTCAGCAGAAAAGGCTGCCGGTAGTTAATTTTGCTGCCGGAGGAATAGCTACCCCGGCCGATGCCGCCCTGATGATGCAATTGGGCTGCGACGGGATATTCGTAGGTTCAGGTATATTTAAATCGGGAGACCCGGCCCGAAGGGCCAAAGCGATTGTGGCGGCCACAACCTATTTCAGCGACCCAGCCGTCCTGGCCGAGATTTCAAGGGACCTGGGGGAGGCCATGTCCGGCATTGACATAATGACCATCAAACCGGAGGACAGGATGCAGGACCGTGGCTGGTAAAAAGGTAGGCGTTTTGGCCCTGCAGGGCGCCTTTTTGGAGCACGAGATGGCCCTGGCGCGGTGCGGAGCCTCATCCATCCAGGTAAGGACCGAGCGTGAGCTGGAAACGGTCGAGGCATTGATAATCCCGGGCGGAGAGAGCACTACCATCGGGAAACTGATGCTAACCTATGGGTTGTATGAACCAATTCGCAGGCGTGCTGCGGAGGGGATGCCGGTCTGGGGTACTTGCGCGGGGATGATCTTATTGGCCCGGGAGATAGTGGAAATGAATCAAGTCAGTTTAAGCTTGATGGACATGGCGGTGAGGAGAAATGCTTTTGGAAGACAGGTAGACAGCTTTGAAGCTGAACTGGAAGTAGAGGGATTGGCTCCGAGCCGGGGCGTTTTTATTCGAGCTCCTTATGTGGAAAGGGTATGGGGTAATGCCCATATCCTAAGTTACTTCAGGGATAAAATAGTAATGGTCCGTGAAGATAACCTGCTGGCCACAGCATTTCATCCCGAACTGACCGATGATCCAACCATTCATCACTACTTCCTGCAAATGTAGGAGCAGCCTTGTTGCCAAAGGGATGGCAGTGTAATATAATTTACCAAAACATAATCGATTGGATCCGATGATGGGGAAAAGTAGAACTCAGGGTTATTCCAGAGAGCTGGTGGTCGGTGCGAACCAGCGAGGCCTGAGCTTTGAATTCCGCCCCGGAGGACGGCTGGAAAAACCAGTTGCGGGGGTCCCGTTAAGACCATAGAGTGGGCGTTAATACGCCAACAAGGGTGGCAACGCGGGAAATCCTCTCGTCCCTGAGCGGGCGAGGGGCTTTTTTGATTTTTATGCAGGAGGGTTGTTCAGAAGATGAAAAGTGCCCAGTATCTTTTGATTCCAGGCCCCACCCCTATTCCTTTACAGGTGGCCCGGGCCATGGACCGACCGATGATAAACCACAGGGGCCCTGAATTTAAAACGATTATTGAGGATGTAGTAGCCGGAGTTAAGAAGATATGCCGCACCCAGCAAAACCTGCTGATTTATCCGGCTTCCGGTACCGGAGGACTGGAAGCCGCAGTGGCCAACTTCATAGCTCCGGGAGACAAGGTCTTGGCCGTTTCGATCGGCGTATTCGGAGATCGGTTTGCCGAGATAGCGGCCCGCTTTGAAGCCCGGGTTGAGAAAATGGACTTTCCGTGGGGGAGTGGAGCCGACCCCAACCGGATTAAAGACAGGATAGAGAAAGACAAAAGTGGGGAAATTAAGGCTGTATTGATTACCCACAACGAGACATCGACTGGCGCCTGCAATGATATTGCGACCGTCCGGAAAGCAATGGGGGATCACCCCGCCCTTTTTATGGTTGATTCGGTCAGCGGCTTGGCGGCTCATGATTTAAGGATGGATGAATGGAATCTGGATGTAGTCGTAAGCGGATCCCAGAAAGCCTTCATGATTCCGCCAGGGCTTAGTTTTATGGCCTTCAGTCACAAGGCCCTGGCCAAACAGCAGGCCAATCCCAATAGCCGATTCTATTGGGACGTAACCCTTGGCCTGCAGTACCAGGAGACCGGGCAGACCCCTTTTACTCCGCCCATCTCCCTTTATTATGGGCTGCAGGAGGCTCTTAAGATGCTGGCGGAAGAGGGATTGGAAAACGTGTTGACCCGCCATCGCAATTACCGGGACATGGTGCGCAGCAGCATTAGGGCGATGGGATTGGAACTGTTTACAGAGGAGGCCTTTGCCTCCAACGCGGTGACTTCCATCTGCGCTCCACCGGCAATCGGAGCTAATGCCATCCGCAAGTATATGCTGGAGGAATTCAACATAATCCTGGCCGGGGGGCAAGAGAATCTTGATGATGTAATTTTTCGGATGGGGCATCTGGGTTATGTGCGGGAATTGGATTTAATATCGGTATTGGCAGCGCTGGAACTTACCCTGGTCAAATTCAAGTTTGATTTACAGTTGGGATCAGGAGTACATAAAGCCCAGGAAATTCTATTGAAATACCATATTTCCAAGCAGGAATAGGAGGAGGAACGGTCGTTATGGATAAGAAAAGGGTAATAGTAACCGAAAGCATAGCTGATGAAGGGTTGAATTTACTAAGGACCTCTCTGGATGTCGACTATCGCAGCGGCATATCCCGGCAGGAGCTTTTGGAGATTATAGATCAATATGATGCCTTAATTGTAAGAAGTGTGACCAAGGTAGACGAGGAATTGATAAAGCGGGGAGTCCGATTAAAGGTGGTAGGCCGGGCTGGCAACGGTGTGGATAACATCAATGTCGACGTCTGCACCCGCTATGGAATAATTGTGGCCAATACCCCTGACAGCAATACCATCTCTGCAGCTGAGCAGACCATGAGTTTGCTTTTGTCCTCGGTCCGTAATACAGCCTGGGCCAACGACGTCCTAAAAGCAGGCACATGGGACCGGTCTCCATTCAGAGGCACGGAATTATACGGGAAAACGGCTGGAATAGTTGGATTGGGCCGCATCGGCTCCATGGTAGCTACCCGCCTCCGGGCGTTCAATATGAAGGTAATCGCCTATGACCCTTATATAGCCGATGAGCGATTTGAAAGGTTTGGAGTTGAGAAAAGGGAGACCTTGGAGGATTTGGTTCGGGAAGCGGATATACTTACGGTCCATACTCCCCGCAACGAGGAGACCATGCACATGATCGACGACAAGATTCTAGCCTTGGCTAAAGATGGGGTACGGGTAGTCAACTGCGCCCGGGGCGGCATAATCGAGGAGGCTGCCCTGCGCAGAGCCTTGGAGAGCGGCAAAGTGGCCTCAGCGGGGTTGGACGTCTACGAGAAAGAACCGGCTTACAATAATCCATTATTCGACTTCAGCAATGCCGTCTGTACCCCCCATTTGGGAGCCGACACCCACGAAGCCCAGAAAAGGGTGGGCGAGACGATCGCCGAACAGGTCATTAAAGCCTTGGAGGGAGGCATCGTCCCCAACGTGGTAAACCTGCCGGCCGTTCTGAGCGATGAGTTGGAATACCTGCGCCCTTATATCACGCTGGCGGAAAAGATGGGCCATATTTACTATCAGATGTACAAAGCACCAGTCTCCCGGGTCGAAATTACCTACAGCGGACCGATCAGCGTCAACGAAACCGAGATATTGACGATAGGTTTTCTTAAAGGCCTGCTGGAACCAGTTATGTGGGAAAAGGTCAACTATGTCAATGCCCGTCTTACAGCAGAAGACAGGGGGATAAAGATCTTCGACATTAAGGAAGAGGTAAGCCCCAAGCGATACAAGAATCTTATTTCCGTCAAGATTATTAACGCCAAGAACCAGATGGAGATCGAGGGCACCTTGTCCCGGGCCCGTAACCCGCTATTGGTTGATATCAACGGTTACGAGACGGAAACCAATCTATCCGGATATGTGCTGATGGCAGAGAACGAAGATCGTCCCCGGGTCATTGGCCCCTTTGCTACCGCCTTGGGTGATGAGGGCATAAATATTTCGGGGATGAAAGTGGCTCCCCATGCCAGCGGCAAGAAGGCGATTATGCTGCTGAATGTAGATAATAAGGTGGAAGATGCAGCCCTGGATCGATTAGGAAAATTGGACGGCATTCTGGGGCGGCCTATATTACTCCACTTCTAAAATGGCCCGCTATCAGTTATCGAATGGGGGATGATTAGAACATCTCCAGTGGAAACTAGATTGCCATAAAAACACCGAAGGAGGGAAAGGAATGTTGGATGCCAAAATGGTCCGGGCCAATCCAGAGCTGGTCGAGACCGCCCTTCGTAATAGAAACCAGATCGGACTGCTGGAGAACTTTCTCGCTCTGGATGGACAAAGAAGAACATTGCTGGTGGAGGCTGAAGAAATAAAGAAATTCCGCAACCAGGCCTCCCAGCAAGTCGGGCACCAGATGAAGCAGGGACAAAACGTGGAAGAACTGATGGAAAGGGTCCGGCAAGCCGGTCAAAAGATTAAAGAACTGGACCAGAAATTAAATGAGGTCGAGACTTCCATAGAGAACATAATGCTTAATGTCCCCAATATTCCCGATGCCTCAGTGCCAATTGGGGCCGATGAGCAAAGCAACCTGGTAGTCCGGAGCTGGGGTGAGCCGAACCAATTTGGATTTGAACCCCAAGCCCACTGGGATATCGGACCCAATTTGGGTATCCTGGACTTCGAGAGAGCGGCCAAGCTATCCGGAGCTCGGTTCACCGTCTATAAAGGATTGGGGGCCCGATTGGAAAGAGCGATAATTAATTTCTATCTTGACACCCATGTCTATAAGCATGGTTATGAAGAGATCTTCCCGCCCTTTATGGTCAATCGGGAATGCATGATGGGGACCGGTCAGCTGCCTAAATTTGCCGAGGATATGTTCAAAGTAGAAGGACGGGAGATGTACCTGGTTCCGACCGCGGAGGTTCCGCTCACCAATCTTTACCGTGAAGAGATACTGGAGGAGAAAGACCTGCCTCGCTATATGACTGCCTATACCGCCTGCTTCCGGGCCGAAGCGGGATCCCATGGCCGTGATACCCGGGGGGTGATACGCCAGCATCAATTCAATAAAGTGGAATTGGTCAAGCTTTCTACACCCGATAAATCCTTTGAGGAACTGGAGACGATGACCCGCGACGCGGAAACGGTGTTGCAGCTGCTGGGGCTTCCATATCGGGTTGTGTTGCTAAGTACCGGCGACATGGGGTTTTCCTCGGCGAAAACGTATGACCTGGAAGTATGGATGCCCAGCTACAATGACTATAAAGAGATATCATCCTGTTCCAATTGTCTGGATTTCCAGGCCCGGAGGGCCAATATCCGCTACCGGCCAGCTTCTAAAGAGAAGATACGCTATGTCCACACTTTGAACGGTTCCGGGGTAGCGGTGGGGAGGACGGTAGCAGCTATACTGGAAAACTACCAGCAGCAAGATGGATCGGTAATGATCCCTCCGGCCCTGAGGAACTATATGGGGGGACTGGACCGAATCAACTAGGCCGGGCAAGGGCGATTGACAACGTCCTTGAAACTGTGCTATACTTGCTCTTGCACTGATTTAAGCAGTGTATCCTTCTAGTGGAGGGGTGTCCGAGCGGTTGAA
>CAZOMS010000148.1:0-5553 GCA_964580805.1 uncultured Syntrophomonas sp.
CTGGGTTACCGGGGAGTGCAGGTCATAGTCGATTGCGAGCACGCCTGTATAGCGGAAGAATTGAGAGAACAGGGATTTCCGGTGACCACCTGGGAGGC
Organism: uncultured Syntrophomonas sp.; assembly: GCA_964580805.1. Taxonomy (GTDB): domain Bacteria; phylum Bacillota; class Syntrophomonadia; order Syntrophomonadales; family Syntrophomonadaceae; genus PHAA01. The sequence continues at coordinate 99 of CAZOMS010000148.1, forward strand.
CCAGGGCCGGGTGGGTCCCAAGGTGGTACTCAATACGGTTGTGAAACGCCAGTTGGCCCGAAAACTGGCCGCCTATGTTACTGAACGGGATCCAGGCGCCTTTGTGGTATTTATGGAACCCAAGCACTTTCGGGGCGGATACATGAAAAAGAAGTAGGAGGATTATATGCTCAGATATGTCACCGCAGGTGAATCCCATGGCCAGGCCCTGGTTACCGTCATAGACGGTGTGCCAGCCGGACTGCCTGTAGCCGCCGATGAGATAAACCTGCAATTGCAGCGCCGGCAAAAGGGCCACGGGCGGGGAGGACGTATGGCCATCGAGGCCGATGCAGTGGAGATACTGGCCGGGATCCGCAACGGCTTGACCACTGGCAGCCCGATATCATTTATTATAAGAAACCGGGATTGGGGCAACTGGCAGGAGATAATGGCAGTAGGGGAAGGTCAAGGGCCGAGGGAGCGCAGTGTGCACCGGCCCCGGCCCGGTCATGCCGACCTGGGCGGGGCGATGAAATACAATCACAGTGATATGCGCGATGTTCTGGAAAGAGCCAGTGCTAGGGAAACCGCCTCCCGGGTGGCTGCCGGGGCCATATTCCGAAAACTGCTGGAACGATTCGATATGGAGATATACAGCCAGGTGGTGTCTATCGGGGCGGTCAGTGCCGTCCCCCAGTCAGTGGACAAGGCCAGTCTGCAGGATTTTCGCCGCCGGGTGGAATCCTCGCCGGTACGCTGCGCTGATGAGACTATCAGCGGGCAAATGGTGCAGGCTATCGATGACGCCCGTCAGGTCGGGGAGTCCCTGGGGGGGTGTTTTGAAGTGGGGGTTATGGGAGTACCGCCCGGAATCGGCACCTACACCTCCTGGGAAGGCCGTCTTGATGCGCAGCTGAGCGCTCTGCTCATGTCCATACCCGCCATAAAGGCAGTGGAAGTGGGGGATGGGGTGCGCAATGCTGCCCGGCCGGGATCAAAGGTGCACGATGAGATACATATTGAGGAAAGCCGGGGAATCTATCGCTCGACTAACCGGGCGGGAGGGATCGAGGGAGGCATGAGCAACGGTGAGCCTATATGGGCACGAGCTTATATGAAACCAATTCCCACCCTTTACAAGCCTCTGATCAGTGTTAATACGGCGGTTTGGACTGAAGAGAAAGCCGATATCGAAAGATCGGACATATGTGCCGTGCCCGCTGCCAGCGTCGTGGGCGAAGCCATGTTGGCTTTTGGGATGGCTCGGGCCTTCCTGGACCAGGTAGGGGGAGATTTTATCGAACAAATAGAGACCAATTATGCTGCTTATTGTGATTATTTAGGGAAGGTTTGGAAATGGCGAAAAATATAGTGTTTATTGGCTTTATGGGAACAGGAAAGAGCACCATTGGAATGCGGGTAGCGGAAAGGCTGAAGAAAACCTTTGTAGATATGGATCGGGAGATCGAGACCTTGAATGGGATGTCAGTAGCGGAGATATTTCGGCATTACGGTGAAATCAGGTTTCGCTCCGAGGAAAGTCTGATGGCGAAAAAACTCGCCGTCCGCACGGATCTGGTAATCGCCACCGGGGGAGGAACGGTGCTGAACGGGGAAAATGTCGCGGTTCTGAAGGAAAACGGCATTTTGGTGTGCCTGGATGCCGAACCTGCCGATATCCAGGCTCGGGTCAACCGCAAAAAAGGCAGCCGGCCGTTACTGAAAAAGGAGGCCAGTTTAGCTGATATAGAGGAGTTGTTGCAGGCTCGCGAACCGTTTTATGCCTGCGCCGATATTAGGGTAACCACCACTGATAAAAGCATGAACGAGATAGTTGATGTAATCATTAATAGTTTGAAAATGATGGGATATCCGCCGGGCGGTTCCGCCCGGGTAGGGCCAGCGTCAGGGGGTATGACGGAATGAGGATAGCTATAGCCCAATTGAATCCAATTGTAGGGGATATTCGGGGTAATCTGCAGCGTATGGAGGAAGTATGGGCCGACTGTTGCCGCCAGCAAGTTGACCTGGTGGTTTTCCCCGAGTTATTCCTGGTTGGCTATCCGCCCCGGGATCTGCTGGAAAGACCTGCCTTCCTGGAACAGGTGGATCAGGCTATCAAACGGCTTCAGGATCTCACGAGCGGACTACCGGGATGTGCAGTATTGTTTGGAGCGCCTCAAATTACCGGCAAGAAAACCGGCCGCAGGTTATACAACTCGGCTTTGCTGATTGCAGATGGGCAAATCCTTCTCAGGCAGGCCAAATGCCTCTTGCCATCTTATCCCGGGTTTGATGAAACCAGCTATTTCGACGCTGGCAAAAGGGTGAAGCCAGTCGTATATAAAGAGGTGCGGTTGGGCCTTACCGTCGGCCAGGATGCCTGGAACGAAAGTGAACTGTGGAAGGGCGCGGTTGGCTATGATTGGGATCCGGTGACGGAAGTTGCCGGGCAGGGGATCGACCTGCTGATTAACATTTCTGCCTCTCCCTATTTTCTGAACAAACAGGATGTAATATGCAGGCTGATGAGCAAACATGCTCGTAACCACGGTGTTCCGGTAATATACCTGAATCAGGTGGGGGGCAACGATGAGTTGATTTTCGACGGCCAGAGCATCCTGGTGGATACAGACGGAGAAATATTACATGCTCTGGAGGCGTTTACAGAAGAAGTGCGGATAGTGGACACCGGTCAGGATCTAGAAGCGACCCTGTGCAAAAAACGGGATCCAATGGCAGAGCTTTATGACGCTTTGGTACTGGGTTTGCGGGATTATATCCACAAATGCGGTTTCACCAGGGTCATTATAGGGCTTTCGGGCGGAATTGATTCTGCGGTGGTGGCGTGTTTGGCCACTGAGGCTTTGGGGAAGGAGAATGTGCTGGGAGTCACCATGCCATCCCAGTATTCATCCAGAGGTAGTGTGGACGACTCCCTGGAATTGGCGGCCAACCTGGGAATTGAATGCAGGACCATACCAATTGAGGCCATCTTCAAAAGCTACCTCGATTCACTTCAGAAACAATTTACTGGATGCGCTCCTGATATTACCGAAGAAAATATCCAGGCCCGGATCAGGGGCAACATTCTGATGGCTTTATCCAACAAATATGGTTCGATGGTCATTAACACCGGTAACAAGAGTGAGATTGCAGTCGGGTACTGCACTTTATATGGTGATATGTGCGGTGGTCTGAGCGTGCTGGCCGATGTTCCCAAGACCGTGGTTTATGAACTGACCGCCTATATTAATCAAGAGCGGGAGATAATTCCCGGGTCTATCGTGGAAAAAGCTCCTTCCGCTGAACTGCGGCCGGACCAGAAGGATCAGGACACCTTACCGCCGTATCCGGTCCTGGATGCGATCCTGAATCTTTACATTGAGGAGTATCAGTCCGCCGAAGAGATAATTGCCCGGGGTTTCGATCCAGAGACGGTAAGGTGGGTCTTGCGGACCGTCAACCACAACGAATACAAGCGCCGGCAAGCCGCTCCGGGGCTTAAGGTGAACACCAGGGCATTCGGGGCCGGGCGGCATATGCCGATTGCGGCCCGCTGGGAGATTTAGATTCAAGGGTCGGCGGACTACAAAACAACCGAATCACAGCACAGCAGGGCTGATTCTGTTTGACAGAGTCAGCCTTAAATATTTGCTGTAAATATTTTGAAATTATTTCTGCAGAAAAAAGGGATTTATTTCCGTAATAGAGAATTATAAGGAGAAACATGTCTGAAGTTAAGATAATTGAACAATTTACTGAGAAATATTTGGAGGATGACCGATTGTATACTGATCACGTTTTGAGGATTGAGCCATGATGCGCGAAGACAAGAATTCTAATGGCAGTACGGGGCCGGGGATTCCTGCCGCGAGTCTGGTGAACCTGGGCATACAAAAAGAAGCACTGGGTCTCTTGCCATATCAAATGATCTGCTCTGAGAAGATGCTGCCGATCGCCCGAACCAGGAATTCTGTAACCATAGCCATGGCTGATCCGTGGGACCACCGCAAAATCGATGACGTGCGTTTGATCACCGGTCTGGAAGTAATTCCGCTGGCCGCTTCGACGATGGAGATTGAAACCGCTGTCCGCAATCTGCTGGCTTTCAGACCTGATCCCAACATGGATATTCTTTTGGCCGAAATGGAGGGATTGGCCGATCTGGAAACCCGGGGCAACAAAGGATCCCGGCGCATCCATTTCCAGGATGACGCCCCGGTAGTAAGGATGGTAAATCTGCTTCTCAGACAAGCGGTTCAAGCGGGCAGCAGCGATATCCATATCGAGCCCCAAACCGATTCGGTCCGGGTGCGATTTCGAGTTGACGGAGAGTTATATCCGGTGATGAATTTCTCCCGGGCCGTGCTGCCACCGGTGATTTCACGTTTGAAGATAATGGCGGGGATGGATATCGCCGAAAAAAGGGTGCCACAGGATGGGCGTTTCCAAATTGGAGTCGACTCGGAGGAGGTGGATTTCCGGCTGTCCACCCTTCCTACAGCACAGGGGGAGAAGGTTGCTATCCGGGTATTGGATCGGCGGAATATGATTACCGGTATTGACCATCTGGGCCTAAACAGCAAAAACATGGCCAGCCTCCGACGCCTGACCCAGCGGCTCAGCGGCATGATTTTGGTTACGGGCGCAACCGGGTCGGGCAAGACCACCACCCTATATGCTTTGCTTCAGGAAATGGATTCAATTGCCCAAAACATCATCACTCTGGAGGATCCGGTAGAGTATTCTCTGGCGGGCATCAACCAAGTCCAGATCAATGCCAAAGCCGGCCTGGACTTCACCACTGGTTTGGGATCCATCTTGCGTCAGGACCCGGACATAATAATGGTCGGGGAAATACGCGATCAGGCCACGGCTCGTTTGGCAGTCAGAGCAGCCCTGACCGGTCATCTGGTATTGTCCACCCTGCACACCAACAGCGCCGCTGATACGGTGGCTCGGTTGGTGGATATGGGGATCGAACCCTTCCTGCTGGCCAGTTCATTAAACGGGGTGGTGGCCCAGAGGCTCGTACGCCGCTTGTGCATAAATTGCCGCCGGTCGTATGTGCTGGATGCGGACCGGGCAGCCATGTTCGACATTCCCGGCGAAACCGGAGCGACCTTTTTCGTCCCCACCGGGTGCAACCTGTGCCGTCAGATCGGATACCAAGGTCGGCTCACCCTGCAAGAGGTCCTGGTGGCGGGGCCGAATGTGCGGCGAGCTATTCATAGTGGCGCGGCAGTGGAGACATGTTTGGCGGCAGCGCTAAGCGACGGGATGATCCCGCTGCGGGAGGATGCCTTGAATAAAGCCAGGCAGGGCCTGACCTCATTGGAAGAGGTAATGAAATTGGTATTGGAGGAGGAGTAGAGGGTGCCGGGTCAGACAGTAATGGAGTTCATAATCCAGGGAGCCCGTATGGGAGCATCCGACATACATGTAATGGTGGACTCCCCGCCGGTTTACC
>CAZOMS010000149.1:0-5524 GCA_964580805.1 uncultured Syntrophomonas sp.
GCTGGCCCCGATCTGTTTTTTGTCGTTGGGATCGGCCATCATGGTGGTCCCTATCTCCACCTCGAACTTTTTCTGGAATTGCTTATCCAAAACAACCAGCTCGCGGGGGTTGCCGTTGACTTCAAAATAAAGCTTACGCTCGCCTTCCTTGTTGATCTTGCCGATAGCCACCAGCTTGATAATGAAGGTTTTGCCTTCCCCTACCTCGACCTCGCAGACTTCTCCCTCACTGATGCCGTCGAAGAAGACCGGGCTGTTCATGCGGCTTAAGTCTCCGAATTCCTTGCGGAATTGGAGGTATTCTTCGAAAACCTTGGGATAGAGAGCATAGCTTAGGACATCCTGCATGGTAACATCCAAGTCAAAGTTCTCTTTAAGGTGCTTCTCAACCGCGTCAAAGTCTACCGGTTCCAACAGTTCACCCGGTCTAACGGTGATAGGCTGACGGTCTTTTAAAATCAGCTCTTGCAGTTCCAGGGGGAAGCCGCCAAACGGCTGGCCCATCATTCCCTCGAAATATGAAATGGATGAATCGGGGAAGCTCAAGGTTTTGCCCTTCTCCAAGATGTTTTCCGGGGTCAGGTCATTTCTGACCATGAATATGGCCAGGTCGCCGACCAGTTTGGAGGAAGGCGTAACTTTCACGATATCCCCCAGCATCTCGTTGACCGCTTTATACATCTCCTTGACTTCCTTGAACTTATGGCCCAGGCCAAAGCTTTCTACCTGCGGCTTGAGGTTGGAATACTGCCCGCCGGGGATTTCATACTTGTATACTTCAGCGGTGCCGGATTTCAGGTCGGATTCGAACTGGCTGTAGATGGGACGGATATCATCCCAGTAATCAGCTATTTCCTGGATTTGGTCCAGATTTATACCGGTGGCCCGGTTGGTGTTTTCCAGGGCGGCTACCACCGAGTTCAGAGCTGGCTGGCTGGTAATGCCGGCCATGCTGTTGAAGGCGGTATCGGCGATATCCACCCCCGCCTCGGCGGCCATGAGTACCGTAGCCACGCCATTGCCGCTGGTGTCATGGGTGTGTAAATGGATGGGCATCGATATCTCCTGCTTCAGGGCGCGGATAAGTTTGACCGCCGCGTAAGGTTTCAGGAGACCGGCCATGTCTTTGATGCACAAGATATGAGCGCCCATTTTCTCCAGTTCTTTGGCGGTGCGCACATAATAGTCGAGCGAATATTTGTCCCGGCGTTCATCCAAGATGTCGCCAGTGTAACATACACAAGCCTCGGCGATCTTGCCGGTCTTCAGGGTTTCATCTATAGCCACTTCCATCCCCTTCAGCCAGTTGAGGGAATCGAAAATGCGGAAGACATCTATACCGGCGGCGGCTGCTTCACGGACAAATGCCCGCAGAACGTTATCGGGGTAATTGGTATAGCCCACTGCATTGGCGCCTCTCAGCAGCATCTGCAGCATGACGTTGGGGACCTTTTCGCGCAGCAGGGCCAGCCTCTCCCAGGGTGATTCGTGCAGGAAACGGTATGCCACATCAAAAGTAGCTCCCCCCCACATCTCCAGCGAGAACAGGTTCTGGCCATAATAGGCAGTGGCTTCGGCGATGCGCAGCATGTCGACGGTCCTTATGCGGGTGGCGGTCAGGGACTGGTGGGCATCACGCATGGTGGTGTCTAAAAGCAGCAGTCGGTTCTGGGATTTCACCCAGTCCACCACTCCCTTGGGGCCCTTCCGGTCCAATATCTGCTTGGTCCCGCTCAATTTACCATGCTCAGGCAGCTTGGGGACCCGGGGCACATCATAATCCTTCTTCAAGCCCTTGCTCTCATTGACTACTTTGTCGCCGATGAACTTGAGCACTTTGACTTCGTGGTCTTCACGTGGGGAGATGTCGAACAATTCCGGGGTATTGTCAATGAAACCGGTGTCGCATTCCCCCTGCAAAAACCTGGGGTGGGACAAGACATTGAGCAAAAAGGCCTCGTTGGTCTTGACCCCGCTGATGACCTGTTCGCGTAAAGCGCGCTGGGCCTTCTGGATGGCGTCCTCGAAGGTACGGGACCAGGTGGTTACCTTAACCAGCAGGCTGTCATAGTAGGGGCTTATCACGGAACCAGTGTAACCGTTGCCGCCATCCAATCTGATGCCGAATCCAGCCGCGGTGCGGTAGACGTCGATCTTACCGGTATCGGGGGCAAACCCGTTGGTGGGATCCTCGGTGGTTACCCGGCACTGGATGGCATACCCCCGGGGCTTGATGGTGCTCTGGCGGGGAATGCCGATTTCTTTGGAATTAAGCTTGTATCCCTCCGCGATCAGGATCTGACTTTGCACGATATCGATGCCGGTGACGATTTCCGACACGGTATGCTCCACCTGGATGCGCGGGTTCATTTCGATGAAGTAATGCTGACCCTGTTTATCCAGCAGGAATTCCACCGTGCCGGCATTGCGGTACTTGACAGACCCAGCAATTTTAAGGGCATCGGCACAGATGGCTTTTCTTTGTTGTTCGCTGATGGCCAGGGCCGGGGTAAACTCGATGACCTTCTGGTGTCTCCTCTGGATGGAACAGTCGCGTTCAAACAGGTGCACGATGTTGCCGTAGTTGTCGCCCAGCACCTGTACCTCTATATGTTTGGGGCTTTCCAGGTATTTTTCAATGAAAATGTCATCGATACCGAATGCCTTGCGAGCTTCATTTTTAGCGCTGTGGAACTCACGCAGCAGGTCGGCCTCGTTCCTCACTATCCGCATTCCCCGTCCCCCGCCGCCGGCGGATGCCTTCAGCATGATTGGGTAACCGCACTCCTGGGCGCAGCTCAAGGCCTCCTGGTCCGTGACGATAGCTCGCTCCACCCCGGGGATGGTGGGAACGCCGACCTGATTGGCGATAATCTTGGATTTGATCTTATCCCCCAGCTGGTCCATCATTTCAGGAGTGGGGCCAATGAAAACCAATCCCGATTCAATGCACTTCTTGGCGAATTCGTAATTCTCCGCCAGGAATCCGTAGCCGGGGTGGATCGCGTCCACACCTTTCTTAAGGGCCAGACCGATGATCTCTTCGATGCTCAGATAAGCTTCCACTGGTCCCTTGTTATGGCCGATTAGATATGATTCATCCGATTTGGTCCGAAACAGGGCCAGTTTATCTTCCTTGGAATACACTGAAACGGTGCGGATTCCCAGTTCATGACAGGCCCTTATTATTCGAATGGCAATTTCGCCGCGGTTGGCAATCAGTACCTTCTTAAACTTATTAACCATCCCCATACCTCGTTTCTATCTAAATATCCCCGTATATTATACTCTAACCCCCGCCCGAAAATCTCCTGTAAAAACTATGTATGCAAAAAACATACCCGTGGGGAATTGCCATTATGGGCGCATTTTTGCCTGCTCCGGGTGACATACTAAGAACGCCAACCTAACTGAAAGTGGGAATTTAACATGCACAAAAATGGACTTTCCGCCTTCCAGCTGACCATGATGGCCTTGGGCACGGTGGTCGGCGGTTCTTTTTTCCTGGCTACCTCGATTGCCATAAGAGCCTCTGGTCCTTCGATCATTATCGGATTTATACTGGGAGGCATCCTGGTCTATATCATTCTCAACGCCCTGTCCGAGATGACGGTGGCCAATCCCTGCGTCGGTTCTTTTCGAACCCACGCCGCCCAGGCTTATGGGCCTTTCGCAGGATACCTGGTCGGATGGGTTTACTGGACCGGCCTGATCCTGACCATGTCCAGCGAGGCTACCGCCGCTGCCCTGCTAATCAAGACATGGTCGCCGCAATTATCCCTGCCCCTGATGTCTATCGCCATCGTGCTGGGGGTGACCTTCATAAACCTTCTGGGGGCTCACCAGGTAACCAAGCTGGAGAGCAGCCTGGCGGGGGTGAAGCTCCTGGCTCTGGTGTTGTTTATCGTGATCGCCGCCCTGCTGATATTTGGGTTTTGGCCTGGCCAGCCCGCGGTGGGACTGGGTGAGCTGCAGAACACGACCTTATTCCCCAATGGGATCGGGGGCCTGGCCGGCAGCTTATTGATTGTCCTGCTGGGTTATGCCGGTTTCGAGATCATCGGCCTGGCCGCCTCGGAAACCCGCGATCCCCACAAAACCGTGCCCCGGGCCATCAAAATTACCATCATTTCCTTATTGGGTCTGTATATCACCGTAATCGTCTTATTGCTGCCGCTGATCCAGACCGGAGCCCTGACTCCTGCCACCAGCCCTATGGTGGCGGCCTTGGAGAGATATGGCCTGGGCGTTGCCGCGGGAGTGGTCAACTTCGTTTTGGTTACAGCCATCCTGTCTACCATGCTGGCCTCGGTTTTCGGGCTGGGCCGGATGCTGCGTTCGCTGGCCAATGAGGGGGACGCCCCCGCTTTTTTGATCGACCGCGGCGACGTGCCCCTGCGAGGTATCCTCTTTTCGGGGGTGGTCATGCTGGCCGCGGTCAGCCTGGCTTACGTGCTTCCCGACCGCATCTACCTGTTCCTGATCAGTTCGGGGGGATTCTCGCTGCTGATGGCCTACCTGGCCATCGTGGTCACCCACCTGCGCTATCGGCGCATCTATGGCTGCCCGCCCCGAGGTAACTGCCAACTGATAGGCTATCCCTACACCACCTGGATCGGGATAATAAGCCTGGTGATCTCCATTGTCACCATGCCCTTGATCCCCGGGCAGGGTACCGGGCTCTTGGCGGGGTTGTTTCTGGTATTCCTCTATTCGTTGGTTTATCTTTTGTCCCGCGTGGCCCGTACCCGGGCTGTGCCCGCCGCCAAACCAGGGCCCGAAATCCCTTCGGAGGGAACCTACTGCAAAAATGAATCCGAAAAGGACCGGTGAACGTATCCCTCCTATCAAAAAGCCAATGAGGCCATCCCTATCGGAATCAGCCCCATTGGCATCAAGTACAGATAGTTATTAAGCATCAACCATCTAACTAGACGGTTTAAAGGGGAACATTCAGGTGTTTTTGCCTTGAGCAACTACGATATCATCATTCTTTTTAATGGTCCAGGCATAAGTTACAAGGCCACCGCGTTTTATCGGTTGAACAGCTAATACTTCCGACTCGGCATAGATTTTATCCCCTGGATGCACCGGACTCTTCCAGGAGATACCATCTGCGGTGGTCCAGACCGCATCGGCCAGAAAACCTTGTTTGGCCATCAGACCCATCATGCATGCAATGAGATATGCCCCGGGGGTCACTCTGGCTTTGAACCCCCAGCCTTTGGCCACCTCGTCATCCAAGAAACCCGGCAAATCCATCCCTGACATTTGCGCTACGATATCGATTTCTGTTCCGGTAATAGGTTTGGTACCAGTTTTAAATGAATAACCCACGTGAACATCTTCAAAGAACAATCACTTCACCTCCCCCTTTGTTTAACAACATATAAAGTGCATAAGCCTAAAACTATATGGCGCCGGACAATTCAATAATACCACAATTATAAGTTTTGGTTATACATCCATCACATCGCTGCGCCGAAAAATTATCCTCTTGGAACACCCCCATAGTATAATTAGC
>CAZOMS010000150.1:0-5504 GCA_964580805.1 uncultured Syntrophomonas sp.
CAGGCTGGGATCGGATAATTCACCGCCGTCGCCAGTAGCTCCGGCCAGAGCCGAAAGGGTGCCGCCGGCGGAGGCGCCCCATACCGCTATTTTATCAGCCTGCAAATTATATTCCTGGGCATGGGCTTTGACAAACCGGATGGCTGCTTTCACGTCATTGATCTGGGCGGGGAATACCGCTTCCGAACTCAACCGGTAGTTTACCGACACCACGGCATAACCTCTTCTCAACCCTTCCCATGCTACCAGGGCGTCAGGACCCATTTTGTCCCCGGAGAGATAACCGCCGCCATGGATGGAGATGATTACCGGGTAGGGGCCATCGAAGTGGTCGGGCCAGTATATGTCCAGCTTCTGGGCTGCCGAGATATTGGCATAAGGGATGTCGGTTTCTTTATAAAGCTCTGCATAGAATTCATTGAATGTGGTAGTGACAGCTTGGGGCGGGAATAACGCGATGGCCCCCAGCAGCATTGCCAGAATTATGGCAACTCGTTTCATGATTTCCCCCTTGGTCAAGATTTGCAGTATCTATTTTACCAGAAATATATTCACCGGATTTACTAGAAATATATTCATTTTTACAAATTAAAATTCACTGCGAGAATGCACCCATTCGCCTGCCCTCATAGGCTGCCCGCACCCTTAATTCCGCCATCAGGGTCTGGAATTGGACCAGGTCCAGTGACTGGGCTCCGTCGCAAAGCGCCCGGGCCGGATCGTTGTGGGTCTCGATCATCAGTCCGTCCGCTCCCACCGCTACTGCCGCCCGGGCCAGCGGCGCCACCAATCCCCGCAGACCCGCCGCATGGCTGGGATCAACTATGACTGGAAGGTGGGATTTTTGTTTAAGCAAAGGCACGGCTGATATATCGAGGGTGTTGCGGGTGGCGGTCTCGAAGGTACGGATGCCCCGTTCACAAAGAATGACCTGGCTGTTGCCCTCTGACAGAATATATTCAGCGCTCATCAGCAATTCCTCGATGGTATTGGCCAATCCCCTTTTAAGCAAGACCGGTTTATTGAAGCGGCCCACTTCCCTCAGCAGATCAAAGTTCTGCATATTGCGGGCCCCCACCTGAATAACATCTATGTCTTCAAACAAAGGCAGCTGGGTCTGATTCATTATCTCGGTCACCACTGGCAGGCCGGTTTCCTTTTTGGCCAGGAGGAGCAGGCGCAGCCCATCCTCTTGCAATCCCATGAAGGAATAAGGTGAAGTACGTGGCTTGAAGGCTCCGCCTCTCAGCAAAGTAGCACCACTGGCCTTGACCGCTTGTGCCACTTCTATGATCTGGGCTTCGCTTTCCACGGAGCAGGGTCCGGATATGACATGGAAAGTCCCCGGACCGATGGATACACCGCCGGCCTTGACAATCGTATCTTCGGGATGAACCGTGCGGTTGACCGCCTTATAAGGTTCGGTTACCCGCCGCCCATACTCTATAATGTCGTTGTTCTGAACCACTGAGTCGATGTCGATGATCGCGGTGTTGCCTATCAGGCAGACCACCGTGTGCTCGGTGCCGGTACTTAAGAACGTCTTGAACCCGCGTGATTCCATCTGGCGGGTGAGGTCATATATTTGTTCGTGGGGGACGGCTGGCTTCAGGACGAAAATCATATGCTGTCGGTCCTCCTTCGATAGTAGGCTTGGTCTGTAGTTCTTATCATCGCAATTATTTCCCGTATCTTGTCCTCATCCTTGATCCCATCGGTTTCTGCCCCGCTGCTAACGTCAATGGCGTAGGGACTCACCAACTGGATAGCCGCCCCGATATTGCCGATATTCAACCCACCGGCCAGGAAAAGACGTTTGCTCAGGACGGGGATGAGGCTCCAATCGAATGATCGACCGCTGCCCCCGTAATGTCCTTGGCTGTAAGTATCCAGCAGCAGCAGATCGGCGGGCAGTTCCTGCGCTTCGTATATCTGTCGGCGGCTGCGCACCCGGACGGCTTTTATGATCGGGGCGGGGATGGCCCGTTTCAGGGTGCTTATATAGGCGGCGTCTTCGTCGCCATGCAATTGGACGGTGTCGATTATGTCGGCTGTGTACAGGTCGGTAATCAAGTGGATGTCCTCGTTTACGAAAACGCCTACCGTCTTGATGCTTGGTTCCAATCGTTCCTTTAGCCGCTCAGCCATCTCGGCAGAAACGCGGCGGCGGCTTTCCGCCATTACAAACCCCACATAATCGGGTTGGCAGCGATTGATGGCATCGATGTCTCGTTCCCTGCTTAAGCCGCAGATTTTTATCTTGGTCATGGTTTTAGCCTCGCAACTCATTTATCATGGCTTTTTTGTCAGGGGACAGCATTAAGGCTTCTCCGATAAGAATCCCATTGACCCCTCGTAGGCGCAGCCTTTGGACCTGGGCGGCGGTGTTGATCCCGCTTTCGGCTACAAACAATATTTCTTCCGGCACCATTTGGCGCAGCCGGATACAGTTGCCGAGGTCCACGGTAAAATCCCTGAGATTGCGGTTGTTGACGCCGATTACCCGAGCCCCTGCGTTTAGAGCAGACTCTATTTCCCTTTCGTCATGAGCTTCCACCAGGGCCGAAATGCCCAGTTCATCACACACGTTTATATAGTCGCGTAAAATTGTGGTATCCAGCAGGGCACAAATGAGGAGCACCGCCGAGGCGCCCAGTAGTTTGGCCTGGTACAGCTGGTATGCGGATACCGTGAAATCCTTTCGCAGAACCGGGACAAGAACGGTCTGACTTATCTCGCCCAGGTACTCATCCCGGCCCAAAAAATACTCTGGTTCGGTCAAGACCGAGATGGCCGCCGCACCCGCCAGTTCATAATCACGGGCGATATCCAGGAAAGGGAAGTCCGGGGCTATTATTCCCCGCGACGGGGAAGCCTTTTTTATTTCACAGATGAAGTTGATACCCGGCCTGCTCAAAGCTCGTTCAAAGGGAAATCCAGGCTGGGCGGGGGCTTCCAGGGCATGCTTCTTAAGTTGGGCCAACGGCAGTTGGGCTTCACTCCGCCGCACCCTCACTCGGGCGGCCTCAGCCAGGATATCCAAAATCATTGCTGCACCTCTTGGGTAAGCTGACGGAATTCTTCCAATTTGGCGGCGCCGCGGCCGGAATCCAGGATATCCCGGGCCAAATTGATACAGTCGCCGACGCTGCAGTCGTCTATACCCAGGTAAAGCGCCATGGCGGCGTTCAGTAGTACTACCTCCCGCTTGGGACCCCGCTCCTTGCCGGACAAAATGTCCAGGGTTATCTGGGCGTTGTCCTGGGGTGTGCCGCCCACCAGATCTCCCAACTGGCAGGACTGGAAGCCGAATTGCTCCGGAGTTATGTCATAGCGGCTGAGTTCCCCAAAGCGGATTTCGCATACATGGGTGGGTCCGGTCAAGGTGACTTCATCCATTCCGTCCGCACCGCTCACGGCCAGCCCTCTTATGACCCCCAGGTTGGCCAGGATCTGGGCCAGCGGCTCCACCAATCGGCGGTCGTAGACGCCCATCAGCTGCATGGTGGCCCCAGCCGGGTTGGCCAATGGTCCCAGTACGTTGAAAATGGTTCTTACCCCCATCTCCCGGCGCACCGGGGCTGCGTATTTCATGGATGAATGGTATACCGGGGCAAACATGAAACATATGCCGCTTTTATTAAGGATCTCCTCGCTCTGCTGGGGGGAAAGATCCAGATTGATGCCGAGAATTTCTAAAACGTCGGCGGCTCCGCTTTTACTGGAAACGCTGCGATTACCGTGTTTGGCCACGGGTACACCGCCGGCCGCGACTATGAAAGCGGCGGTAGTGGAGATGTTGAATGTGAACAGCTCATCACCACCGGTACCGACGATATCGATCACGTTGCGGACCGGATTGATTTTGAGGCCCATCTCCCGCATGACCTCTGCGCATGCCGTAATCTCTTCGACGGTTTCACCTTTCATCCGCAGACCCGCCAATAAGGCCCCCATTTGGGCCGGGGTGGCCGTGCCGTCCATCATCTGCCGCATAACGTTTTTGGTTGTGTCCAGGTCAAGGTCTTTTCCGCTGATTACATCCTTAATTGCCCGCTGTATCATTTAATATCCCTCCTATATTGTCAAAAAGTTTTGTAAAATGGCTGACCCTGTGGGGGTCAGGATGGATTCAGGATGGAATTGCACCCCATAAACTGGGAATGTTTTGTGTTCAACCGCCATCACCTCGCCCTGATGGTCTTCGGCCACTACCTGCAAATCATCAGGAATAGTGTCCCCACTAGCCGCCAGGGAGTGATAACGACCCGCTTCAATATGAGACGGCAGACCGTGAAAAATTGGGCATCGGGTATCGATCTTAAGCAAGCTCTTTTTTCCATGCATCAGCTGGCGGGCATAAGTGATCCTGCTGCCGTAAACCTCACATATCCCCTGATGGCCCAAACATACGCCCAATATGGGAATTTTGCCTTGCAGGTACCGGACCAGATCTTCACATATCCCGGCGTCTTTCGGGTGACCGGGGCCGGGCGACAGGATGATATGGGTGGGGTTCAATTCCGCTATCTCGATCACGGTAAGCTGGTCGTTGCGAACTACCCTTATCTCCGAGGTAATGCAGCCGGCCAACTGTACCAGGTTGTAGGTAAAGCTGTCATAATTGTCTATCAGTAACAACATCAATATTCCACCTCGCTGGCATTGCAAATGGCATTGATTACGGCCATGGCTTTATAGCCTGATTCTTCATACTCTCGCTCGGGTATGCTGTCGGCTACTATGCCGCCGCCAGCCTGCACATATACCGTATCACCCTTTTTTACCGCCATCCGGATGGCTATACAGGTATCCATGTTGCCGGTAAAGTCTACATATCCCAGAGCTCCCCCGTAAATACCGCGGGGCACCGTTTCAATTTCCTCAATGATTTCACAGGCTCTTATTTTCGGCGCTCCGGATAGGGTTCCGGCTGGCAGGACTGCTTCGATAGCGCTATAAGCATCTCCGCCGGCGACGATTTCACTATCAACCTGGGAGCAGATATGCATTATGGTCGAATAGCGGTGAATCACCATGTATTCACTGACTTTGACCGTGCCATATTTTGAGATCCGGCCCAGATCATTGCGTCCCAGGTCCACCAGCATGTTGTGCTCCGCCACTTCTTTTTCATCAGCCAACAACTCCTTTTCCATTTGTTTGTCCTCTACTTCGGTTGTACCTCTGGGGCGGGACCCGGCCACCGGGAAAGTAGTCAACCGCCCCTGTTGCAGCCGCACCAGGGTTTCCGGTGAGGTGCTCATTATTTCATCTCCGTCTATATGCATATAAACCATGTAAGGGGAGGGATTGGTAGTTCTCAGTACCCGGTAGGCATTAAGCAGGCTGCTGTAATAAGGCGCCTGGAACTGGCGGGAGATCACCGCTTGGAAGATATCCCCTTCAGAAATATATTCTTTGGTGCGGTTGACCATGGCGCAGTACTCTTCAAGAGAGACATTGCTGGTAAAAGAAACATTTTGGTCGCTTTTCAAGCCGGG
>CAZOMS010000151.1:0-5503 GCA_964580805.1 uncultured Syntrophomonas sp.
AGTTCGGTTTCCATGGCCGGCGGACCGGTAGCCAAAGACGCCAAGGTTCCGGTTATCGGCTGTTCACCTACCAACCCGGCCGTTACCCTGGGTAACGAATACTATTTCCGGGTTTGCTTCATCGATCCTTTCCAAGGCACGGTAATGTCCAATTACGCCAGCCAGACCCTGAAAGCCAAGACTGCAGTCATAATCCAGGACGTGCAGCAGGACTACTCGGTGGGCCTGTGCAACTACTTTGAGAAGGCCTTTAAAGTCACCAACGGTGACGCCTCCATATTGGCCAAGCTCAACTACAATACCGGCGACAAGGATTTCTCCGCCCAACTGACTGAAGCCAAATCCAAGAATCCCGATGTCATCTTTGCCCCGGGCAACTTCCTGGAGGGCGGGTTGATGGTAGCCAAGGCCCGCGAGATGGGAATCACCGCCCCAATACTGGGTGGCGACACTTGGGAAGCCCAGGAATTCCTGGATCAGGTCAAAGCCTATAAGGATATCTATTTCAGCACCCACTTCACCGCTGAACAGCCGGTCACCGCTTTATCCACCACTTTCTTGAATGAATACAAGAAAGCTTATCCGGGTAAAGAGGTCAATGCTTTTGCAGCCCTGGGCTTTGATGCCTACAAGCTGGCCCTGGATGCCATGACCCGGGCCAATTCCAGTGAACCCCAGAAGATCAGGGATGCCCTGGCCACCACCAGCAAATTTGAAGGCGCCACCGGCATCATAACCCTGGACGAAAACCGTGACGCCACCAAGACCGCCATCATTAAAAAGGTTATGGATGGCAAATTCGTGTTTGAAGGTAAGGTCGATCCCAAGTAAACATAATTGAAAAACCTTTGCTCCTCTCCCGCCCTCAGGCGGGAGGGGAGCGCTCTTTATGTTTGGCCCGGGGCCTAATCATGCACAAGACATGCAAGGAGCTGATACCTTTTGTCATTGGACGTTTTCCTGCAGAACATCGCCAACAGCATAACCCTGGGCAGCCTTTACGCACTTATCGCCATCGGTTATACCATGGTATACGGGATTCTGCGCCTGATAAATTTTGCCCACGCCGATCTGCTGATGGTGGCGGCATATATAGCCTTTTACGGCATTCTGCTCTTCGCCTTGCCCTGGTGGCTGGCCTTTGCCATTGCTATCGGCCTGACTACCCTGCTGGGGATAGGCATAGAGAGAGCAGCCTATCGGCCCCTGCGCAACGCTCCGCGAATATCGGTACTGATCTCCGCTATCGGAGTCTCCTTCCTGCTCGAAAACCTCGGCATCGTGGTCATCGGTGCCCGCCCCAAATCATTTCCCCGCCCGGAGGCCCTGGTCTGGAACCTGCACTTTGGCAATATCTCATTTTTGTCCCTGACCATTATAATCCCGGTGGTGACGATAATTCTGCTGCTCTTGGTCACCTTCATGGTCAAAAAGACCAAGATCGGCATGGCAATGCGAGCGGTCTCGCGCGACTTTGAAACCTCCAGCCTGATGGCTGTTAACGTCGATAAAGTAATAACCGCCACCTTTGCGGTGGGATCAGGATTGGCCGCAGTGGGCGGTATCATGTGGAGCATGCAGTACCCGCAGATAGATCCCCTGATGGGTGTTTTCCCGGGCATTAAGTGTTTTATCGCTGCAGTCATGGGCGGTATCGGCAGCATCCCCGGGGCCATGCTGGGAGGCTTCGTGCTGGGCTTCTGCGAGGTGTTCCTGGTGGGATTGTTCCCGGCCGCCTCTGGTTACCGGGATGCGTTTGCCTTCGTGATTCTGATTCTGATCCTTTTATTCCGCCCGGGTGGTATCCTGGGTGAAAACGTTGTAGAGAAGGTGTAGAGCATGGATAAGAGAAAAAACAGCAAAAATAAACTTACCCTGCTGGCTCTGCTGGCATCCTGCGCTCTGCTCTATCTGGCCGACAGCTACCTGAGCACTTTCCAGATACGGATACTGAATCTGGCCGCCATATATGCCATTTTGGCTTTGAGCATGAACCTGGTGCTGGGCTTCACCGGCATGTTCTCCCTGGGCCATTCCGGTTTCATGTGTGTGGGCGCCTACACCGCCGCCATCCTGACCATGTCGCCGGCCAGCAAGGAACTGATCTATTATATGGAACCTATCATTCCTGCTCTGGCCAATATCGAGTGGCCCATTTTCCCGGCCATCATTGCCGCCGGATTGTTGTCGGCTCTGTTCGGCGTTCTGGTGGGCATCCCCGCCCTGCGGCTGCGGGACGACTACCTGGCCATCGCTACCCTTGGCTTTGCGGAGATCATCCGCATCGTGGTCACCAATACAGTTTCCATTACCAACGGTTCACTGGGATTGAAGAACATTCCCTCCATCAATAACATCTGGGTCTACTGGGGCTGCGCCATCCTGACCCTGATAGTCCTCAAACGGGTGATCAACAGCAGCTGGGGTTATGCCTTCCGGGCTATCCGTGATAATGAGATAGCCGCTGAGGCCATGGGGATCTCACTCTTCAAGCATAAACTGATATCGTTTACCATCGGGGCTTTCTTTGCTGGGATCGCCGGCGCCCTGATGGGATTTTTGATCACCTCGGTGGACCCTACCATGTTCCGGTTCCTGTTTACCTTCCAGATCCTTTTGATCGTGGTTCTGGGCGGAATGGGCAGCCTCACCGGTACCGTCATAGCTTCGCTGGTCATCACCATCATGATGGAGGTACTGCGGGTAGTGGAACAGCCGCTGGATATTTTAGGTCTCGCCATTCCGGGCTTGTCAGGGATGCGCATGGTCATCTTCTCGATCCTGCTGCTCTTGGTCATCCTCTACTACCGGCAGGGGCTGATGGGAACCAGGGAATTCAATTGGGACTGGGTCTTGGACCGGTTCAAGGTTGGCAGATCCGGAAAGCGGGGTGAGGCGGCATGAGCGAGTTGACCCTGCGGACCGACAAGATTTCCATGGAATTCGGCGGTTTAAGGGCGGTCTCCGAGCTGTCCCTGGAGATTGAGCCGGGCTCCATCGTAGGTCTGATCGGGCCCAATGGCGCCGGCAAGACCACCGTTTTCAATATGATTACCGGCGTCTACGCCCCCACCTCGGGACGGATATATTTTGAAGACGGGGATATAACCGGTATGAAGGCGGACCGCATAACTGCCCTGGGCATTGCCCGCACCTTTCAGAACATCCGCCTGTTCGACTCCATGTCAGTGCTGGAAAACGTGATGATCTCCAAACATGTGCGTATGCCCGCTACTCTGTTGGAGGCCATAGGGGGCCTGCCTCGTTACGGACGGGCCCGTGAACGCAATTACCAGGAATGTATGGAGCTGCTGGGCAAAGTCCAGCTGGATGATATGTGGGACGAACCTGGTACCTCGCTGCCCTACGGCAAACAGCGCCGCCTGGAGATCGCCCGGGCCCTGGCCACCGAACCCCGGTTGTTGCTGCTGGATGAGCCGGCCGCGGGGATGAATCCGGCCGAATCCCTTGAATTGATGGATTTTGTGGCCCGGATCAGGGACGAGTTCAAAATTACAGTATTAATGATCGAACACCACATGGAAGTAGTAATGGGTATATGCGAGAAGATATACGTACTGGACTATGGGGTTACCCTGGCCAAGGGCAACCCGGCCGAGATCCAGAATGATCCGGCGGTAATCGAAGCTTATCTCGGGGCGGTGGAAATAGATGCTGCAAATCAATAGTCTTGAGGTCTATTACGGTGGAATTCATGCCCTGCGGGGTGTTACCCTGCAGGTGCCGGAAAATAAGATAGTTACCCTGGTCGGCGCCAATGGGGCCGGCAAGAGCACCCTGCTGCGGGCCATCTGCAATCAGGTGCCGGCCGCGGCCGGAAAGGTATGGTTCCAGGGCCAGGATATTACCGGGAAGCATACGGTGGACATTGTCAAACGGGGGATCACCCTGGTTCCCGAGGGTCGCCGCATATTCGCCAACCTGACCGTGCTGGAGAACCTGCATATGGGCGCTTATGCCCGCAAGGACAAGGCGGGTATCAACCGCGATATCGAGCAGATGTACAGGCTCTTCCCCCGACTGCAGGAGAGGCAAACTCAGGTAGCCGGGACCCTTTCCGGAGGCGAACAGCAGATGCTGGCCATTGCCCGGGCCCTGATGTCGCGGCCCACGCTCCTGATGATGGACGAGCCATCGCTGGGTTTGGCCCCGCTGTTGGTCAAGGAAGTCTTTCGGATAATCCGGGATATTCACAGTCAAGGCACAACCATTTTGCTGATCGAGCAAAATGCCACTGCCGCTTTGCAGATTGCGGACTACGGGTATGTTTTGGAAACAGGCCAGATAGTCCTGGAAGGACCCGGCCAGGAGTTGGCGGTGAACGAAGAGGTGCGCCGGGCTTACTTAGGAAAAGCTTAAAGCGGCAAAAAGGGCTTGATAGCAGCGTTGATTCGGAAGAACCACTCATTCGACGTACGTCAAGGTACGCCTCAATCATGGTGTCTTCCGGATCGCCTTGCTCCAAGCCCTTTTTGCACGCTCTGCCGGAGTCCCAAGATCTGTACTGGTGTTGATTTAAGAGAACCGTACGAAACCATTGGAAAAACGCCGGCTTTGTCATCCTGAGGAGCCGAAGGCGACGAAGGATCTAATCACATATGAAAGCATAACGCAGGCCACCCCCGCTCGATAGTCTATTGCGGGGGTGGCATTGCTTTATCCACTATGGCCCTCGAATCATACGGAGTCACATAGCAACGTTGATCATATCTTATTTTTCTTGGCGAGAACTGTGCCTTTCAGAACTCCCGCGCTTATTTACCCAGAATGGTGACTTTGACCGTCTTCTTGCCGTAATTTAAGGCCTCTTGGTGGCTGTCGAAGAACAGATCAATGCGGTGGCCCTGTATAGCATTGCCCTGGTCGGCGGCTATGGCTGAACCATAGCCCTCTACATACAAGCGGGTACCCATCGGGATTACGTTGGGATCCACGGCTGCAATACCCCGGGCCAGGGGAAGTCCGGTATAGGACGGGTAACCGTAATAAGGCTTGTTGCACTCATAACAGCCGTCATAACCGGTGGCTACCATAGTTATCACACGATTGCCGGCCGCTGTGGAGCCGCGTGACGGTGTCGGCGTGGCCTCCCCCTGGGCCACCTTGATCGGTGCTTTGGCCTCCGGCTCCACACTGGTTGCCGCTGCTACTGATGAACCAACCTTGACCTGAGTTTCAGCCACATCCGGTTGTCCGGAGCTGGCTGCGTCTATCAGGGCCAGCTGAGGCGCCTGACGGGTACGTTGACCGACAAAACCATCAGCCAGCAGGTGTTTGTCCATTTGCAGGCCGATCACTGCCTGGTAATCCGGGGATACTAAGATGCCTTCCAAGGGTCCGCACCAATAGCCGTTGCCATTCATTAGCTGCTGCATCTGCACTACCGTTTTCGAACCATTGTCAGCCGGTCTGCTATCGGCCTGGGCGCTGCTTTTTCCTGCGAACAGGGTAATACACAAAAACGGAACTATAAATAGAGTAG
>CAZOMS010000152.1:0-5485 GCA_964580805.1 uncultured Syntrophomonas sp.
CTTAAATCCTCATCTCATTTCAACTATCGAACACCATTTACTGCATTCTGCCCTCGGCTCCCGACTGGTACCTCCGGTTTGCCACAATCCGGTTTGCTTCAAGTGGTTTCAATTTTTACATTTGTACAACATGCCCACCGAGCAGACGGGCAGTGTCAGGGCTGCAAGTGCAAAAGATCACCTGATGTTGGGAGGCAAAATTTTGAATCAATTGTACTGCTATTGCCTTCCTGTCCGGATCAAGGTCCACCAGGCAGTCATCCAGTATCATAAACCCCTTGGTGTCGCCCAGTATATATTCCAGAATGGCCAGTCTCAGCGCCAACGCCACCGCATCATAGGTGCCCGTGGAGAGCAAATCTATCGGAATATCGGTTTCTTTATCCTTTTCCAGCTTTAGGTTGAAACTGTTGTCAATATCCCCGGCCACAAAACTGCCGTTGGTCAGCAGCACCATATACTTTGAAAAAGCTTTCGCCAGCGGTGCAAAGGAGTTGGCATCTATGCGGGCCCGGGTCAACTCGAAGGCCTTCTTGATTTTGAGCAGGTTTTTACCCTTCGCTAGTTTTTGCTCGAACCGCTCCTCCACCATCTTGTATTCGGCCGCCAGCTCTTCATGGGTTGATTCGGGCAGATTTTTCTCGCAATCATAATACTCCTCTTTCAGTTTGGACAAAGCCCCCTGGTCTTTTTCATAGGCTTTGCGCAAATCTGCCAAATCGTTGCTGAACATATCAGCGGTTGCACACCCGGCCGGCAAAGGGGCCAGCTTTGCCAACAGCTCAGCGTCGCTTTTCTGGGCCATTTTTATGGCGATTATTTTATCCAATAGATCATTCGGATTCTTATGTTCCTTGGACCATTCGGCTACGACACCTTGCAAAGATCTCTGTTCGGAAAGCAAGTCAATCTTTTTTCCGTCCATCGTTTTTATTTCGGATTCTATAGCCTGGATGCTCATGACCTGGCTAAGATCGCCATACTCTGCTATCCTTTTTTGCAGAGCCGCATAGGTTTGGTCCCCCAGCAAACCTTCTATTTGTTTTTGGTATTTCTCTTGATCTCTGCCTAGCTCATCCAGTTTTTCTTTATTGAGTTTGGCCTCCTCAATGTTCCTCACCTCCAGGGCGAGCAAAAGCGACTCCATATTCCTTTTATATTGGGCATGTTGGATGCGCAAATCAGCAAAGTCTATATCCCCGCTTTTAAGTTCAAGGCCCAACAGGTTTTCGGATTCGATCTTTAGGTAGCCATTGGCTTGGAAGGTGTCGCCCGCTTTGATGCATATGGGCTCATCCAAATCCCTGGTTATGATCAGGTCGGACGCCCCCCCATAGTGGGTCAGCTTGCCAATCATGACCCCGGCGTTCATCTTAGCTTCGGTGGTCAGCACTCCCTGGTTGTTCTCGTCCAAGGCCTGAATATCTTCCTTGGTCACCTTTTTAATGGTTTTTATCTGTTCATCAGTCGCAAATATCTTCTGTTGGATCTCATCCACCTTGCTCAGATTATTCAGTAACGCTTCCTTGTCCCTGGCGTTAACCGCCCTTTCCTTCTCTTTTTCCAGTTGGCCGTACTCACCGGCTAACTTGCTCAGTTCTGCTACCAACTGTTTCAGTCTCATATCATGTTGAGGCCACAGTTGATTGATCTTCATCAGAGCGGCTTGCTCTTTTTCGTATTGGGCTAGGGTCGGCTCCAGCCTGGCTCGTTTGATCACATCGCCTTCCAGCTTTTCCATGGCTTCCTTCTTAGTTTTCAGGGCTGCCAGGTTGGATTCCATTTCATGCAATTGGCTGCCGATCTCATCAAAATGCTTTTCCTTGGCCTCGGCCTCTTCCATCGACAAACGAATACGCTCTTTCCGGTAAAAATATTCGACCACTTCGCCTATACCGGTCTTGTAGGGATTATTGATCCCCTTGTTGTTTTCCGGATAGGATTTGTCCACATCCCATCTCTTCAGCAGGCCGTCGATCTCAGCATCTATCTTCAGACCCAACTCATCAATAGAGATCCCGTCCAACTCCATTATGGCTTTCCTGAGCAGGGTGCCAATCTCAGTGGTGGTCTCCTTGCTGCCAATTATCTTTTCCATGGCTTCCTTTATATGCTGCTGTTTTGTAAAGAGAATGTTGCTAAATGTGCCTTCCCCGAATATTAAAACCTCTTTTAAGATCTCGTTTATTTTATCCTCGCTTTTTATCTTCTCTACACCCGGAGCAACCAGTTCGGCCGCCGGACTGGCTCCCCACTCCTTGCGTAATTCGAAATCTCCCCGCTGGTTGGAAATGACCAACTCCCCGTCTATGCTGTCACCACCGGGAATGGGCATGAACTTATAGAGAAATTGTTTGTCTTCCACTGATTTTCGGCCGATTTTGGTAGGCTTGAACATGACTGCGTAAACACCTTCGATCAAGGTGCTTTTACCAGACTCGTTATCGCCGAGCAGAACATTGATGCCATCATGAAACTCCACATTTTTATCCTTCAGACCAGCAAATCTTTTGCAGCGGTATCTTTTCAGGATCATTTTTTCACCTCCATGACCAGCTCATAGGCCAGCTGCAAGGCATCCTCATCATCAGACAGTTCCGATAAGAATTGTTGCGGGAAAGAGCCCTCGATGAAATCCTTATTGATCTTATCCCGGGTGATTCTGATCCCCAGATTCGAATCATCTATGATCAAATAGCCCAAGGCTTGATCAAGGTTCCTGAATACAACCTGCCGGTAATTGAAGGTATCCTCTTCAACCCGGCCGCTAAGATGAATTCGGGCGATTCTGCGGCTGGGATCCTCCTCCAGGAGGTCGGTCTGTAATTTATCCAAATCTTCAGATCGGGAGATGGCATACTCCTGGTCGGAGAAGCGATATATTCCGGTATCGACCCTGACCGCCTCGGTTTTCTTCTGTTCATCAATGGTGATGAGCCAGGCCATACCGCCATGTTTGCAATCCAATCCGTCCGGTTCGGGTGTCCCGGGATTAAATATCTTCCATTCCTTTATCGACTGATGGGTGGGATAAGTCACATGGGTATGCCCCAACAGCCAAAGATCCATGGGTAAATCCTCGAGTTCCCTGATCCCCATGTAAAAATACGATGAATCCAGGTCCGGAGAAATCCCTTCCAGAGATCCATGGGCAATGCCAATATTGATCTGCTGCGGATCGATGCTCTGTTCTCTGATCCAACCCAGGTTATTGACATTAGAATGTTTCGAATGGCAAGGCGCCGGGTAAATGGTAACATCAAGCCCGAAGTCTTGCAGTGAAACCGGGACCTCTTGGTTCAGGTATAATATCTTATCAACCACGTTGTTATTAAATGTCTTCCATAGATCGATCATATCGTTGTCATAATCATGGTTGCCGGGCAACACCAGTACACATTCCCCCTGAAATGATTCTAAATATTGGGCAGCCTGGGCAACTGTTTTTTTATCGATGCCCTTGATGTTATGGAACAAATCACCCGCGACCACAAATAGATTGCACCCTTGTTCATTAGCCATATTCACCATCTTCTCCAGAACATCCAGACGAGATCGCTGCAATGCGCTTTTAATGGGTTCCGGATAGCTGTTGTACTTCATGCCAATATGCAGGTCGGCGGTATGAAATATTTTAGTAGACATCTCCAAGCCCCTTTCGGTTAATCCATTTCTGCCTAAACGCCCAATATGCCAGGGCTTATCTTATTATGTAGACGACCCTGCCGCCGGCCAGCCATCCCAGGTTCGGCCTTCCAGTAACCGCCCATTTTTCTTCTTATTGGTGCCGCCCCATTGTTTAAAGAAAAACGGCACATTGTTCATTATGCAATTCTCGCGAATCTCCAGCACCCATTCTTCCTGCAAAGGACGTGCGCCGGGCCCGGATTCTCCTCCCACAATAACCCAATCTATCTTGCTAAGATCCAGATCACTGATCGATGATATTAGAGGCTCAAAGGATATGAACCGCGTTTTGGCATTTGTGCGACGCAGATGATCGATCCGGCTGACATAGCTGGAACTCTCAACAGTAACCCCCATCCAGATGTTATCGCTCCATCTCAGCAACGGCGATAATTCCTCCAACCGTTCCGCCCGCTTGGTCAATATTTGAAAAGTATGCCAATGTGCCTTTTGCATCACATCAAAAACCTTGGTAATGAACTCCAGCGGTATATCTTCATGGAACAGGTCGCTCATCGAATTCACGAAAATCATCTGCGGTCTCTTCCATGTCAATGGCAATTCCAACATATGCGGGTGCGTCGTAACCTTGAAACCATTGACGTAATTCGGCTGTCCCATGGCTTTGAGCCGGAAGGCCAGGCGTTCCGCATAACAATGCTTGCACCCCGCACTTATCTTGGTGCAACCGGTCACCGGATTCCAAGTTGATTCCGTCCATTCAATTTTTGACTTCGCTGTCATCGCAATTACCCCGCTATTTGTGATTTCCAGGAAACCCTATATCACTTCGTATGACTGGTCAGGATGTGGTCTGCCACCTTTAACGATAACCCTATGGCTTTAGGATCTGGATTTGTCCTTGGTGCTTGGTTAAATTCTACCATCTAATCGCAAATTGCGATTAAGGGCGGAAAGGGGAAATAGGTACCAGACATATCTATCAAATGGATAATCCAAAGCCCTCAAGGCTGACCCTGTAGTGGGCCCGAGATTTTTAACATCATATTCGCCTTCCCCGGCAAAAGCATCTATGTAGCATAATTTGAAACCCTGACGCTTCAATGCGGTTGTAAAGAAGTTTAGGTATTCCTCTACCACATCGAGTTTGATTAAAGTCCACAGACCACCGAACTCCAATACATCATCCCCCACGCCTTCTCGGAACATATGTTCTGGCGCCATTATACAATGTGTTCCATTATTTAGCAAATGCATTGTCTCGGAAGAACAGACAATATACTCTTTACAAACTAGCCAGATAAACATAAAAATTATGAACCCCAGCGGAGGTAGAGGCAATAGCGCAAAAATGCTACAATGCTCTTGAGGTGGTCATCATGTCAACTAAAACACGTGAGTTGCTTCAAGAAATTCAGCAAAAACGGGAGCAAATCATAAATATTTCAGAAAGTCATGGAGCATATAATGTTAGAGTTTTTGGCTCAGTAACCAGAGGAGACGAAAACGAACGGAGCGACATCGATTTTCTCATGGATTTTGTTCCGGGAAGCAGCTTGATTGATTTGATAAGTGTCAAGCAATCTCTTGAGGAACTGTTAAACCGAAAAGTCGACGTTATAACCGAAAAAGCATTGCACCCCGGTATACGTGACACTGCTCTAAAAGAGGCCATACCGCTATGAAAGATGACAAGCTATATTTAGAACACATCCTCGACTGTATAAACAAGATAGATGCTTACACTAATGTCGGGAAAATAGCCTTTGTCCAAACCGATCTAATACAGGATGGCGTGATAAGGAATTTAGAAATAATTGGCGAGGCTGCGAAAAGG
>CAZOMS010000153.1:0-5472 GCA_964580805.1 uncultured Syntrophomonas sp.
AAGGGGTCAAGGGCGCCCGGGCCATCGCCAGCGCCATCTATTGGGCCCGGATGGGTCAGGGCAAGCCCTTTATCAAAGAGCAGGTCCAGGCCCGGTTCGGTTATGACCTCTCCTCCACTCTGGACCAGATCCGGCCTGACTACGATTTCGACGAAACCTGCCCCGGCTCGGTCCCCCAGGCTATCATCGCTTTCCTGGAATCCAACGATTACGAGGACTGCATTCGCAAGGCCATTTCCCTGGGCGGGGACAGCGACACCATCGCCTGCATGTCCGGAGGCATTGCCGAGGCTTATTACCGGTTCATCCCCGAATACATCGTGCAAAACGTTAAAAAGTTTTTGGACCCCGACTTGTTGAGGGTCATTAACCAGTTCCAACAGAGATTCATGCTGTCCAAGGAGAAAAAACAGGCTTGAGGGGCATGGGATTTGCAGCCCGTCAACCTTGTAATCGCAGGTAGTTAAACAGCCTGGCGATTGATACCATCAATGAGGGATTGGTCCGGAAGCGGCCGATCCCTCTTGCAGTATGTCCAGCCTATTGGTTGATTTCTTGTTATTGGGGGCCCGGTTAACGTAAAATATATACGACTGCCGCATAAACACCGCAAGGGAATGGATTTCCAGCCAAATTGGGCTGCTGAGGTGCACAGAACAGACCAATGCAGTGATCGAAGGGATGAGATATATGAAACTGCGCCAGGCCATATTAAATACCCTGAAGGAGAATCCCGGCGTCTGGGTGTCCGGGGAAGCACTAAGTGAAAACCTCAACGTTTCCCGAACGACAGTATGGAAGCAGATAAGGCATCTCCTGAACGAGGGCTATGCCATAGAGTCAGCCCCCAAGAAGGGGTACCGGATGACTGGCACTCCGGACCTGCTTTCGCCTGACGAGGTGCAGCCTGATCTGGCCACCAAGGTGTTGGGCCGCCAGGATTATTTCTACTTCCGGGAAATCGATTCGACCAACAATTACGCCCGCAATGCAGCCCAGCAGGGGGCGCCGGAAGGGACTGTGGTGGTGGCCGAAATGCAGACCGCCGGAAGGGGCCGCCGGGGCCGGACTTGGTTTTCACCCGCAGCCCAAGGGATCTATATGTCCATAATTCTGCGCCCGGTGATGCCGCTGCCCCAGCTTTCCAGGATACCCCTGATGGCAGCAGTAGCCCTGGCCGAGACCCTGCGTGCAATACCGGGTCTGGATGCCCGTATCAAGTGGCCCAATGACATACTCATTCACAATAGGAAAATAGCCGGGATACTTTCAGAAGCGGTGGCCGATATGGACGGCATCGACTACGTGGTAGCGGGTTTCGGTATAAACATCAATAATGACCCGAGTGAATTCCCCCTCGACCTGCGTATGCCGGCCACCTCGGTGCAAGCCGAGCAGCACCAGTCTCTCTCCCGGGTCCGGCTGTTGCAGATTCTTCTGTATAATCTAGAGCTGCGTTATAAGCAGCTTTTGGCGGGAGATTTCGACCTTATCCTGAACAAGGCCAGAGATCTGTCCATGGTGATTGGACAGGACGTCAGGCTGGAGACCAGCGAGGGGTCTGTCATTGGAAGAGCCATAGATCTTAACCAGGACGGTTACCTGGTGGTGGCCGGCCCGAATGGCACGATCCAAACCGTGATGTCGGGAGAGATCGAGGTCGTAGATTCTTAAATCTAGGGTAATTGTTTAATTGTTAACCTGTTTTCATTTTGTGGTTGACAATATCTTTTTCGGACTTCATAATTTGGCTAACCAGTTTACTTCTATTGGTTAGCCTTTTATTATTTCATCTTCATTAAAATTCATTAAGAATAAAAGGTGGTTTTTATCAATGCCGAAAACTGAGTCCAACCGACTGCGCCAGATGGTTTACGCTTCCATGTTCGGAGCTTTGACTGCCGTCGGCTCCCTGATCGTCATCCCCTTGCAGCCGGTGCCCATAACCCTGCAGACCATGTTCACCAGTTTGGCCGGCATAATGCTGGGAGGGTACACCGCGGCCTTGAGCCAGGTAATCTATGTTCTGTTGGGATTTATCGGTTTGCCGGTTTTTGCGGGCGGCAAAGCCGGTTTGGGTACCCTCTTCGGACCCAGCGGGGGTTACCTGATCGGCTTTATAGCCGGGACTTACGTGATCGGCAAAATCGTAGAACAAAAGCAGAAACCGGGTTTGGCCTGGATCGGGCTGGCTTTGGTGGCTGGCAACGCAGTTATTTATGGTTTTGGTATTACCCATCTCTCCATTGTGGCCCACCTGCCATGGGTGAAGGCCCTGATGCTGGGGTTTGTCCCTTTTCTGGCCGGTGATGCGATAAAACTGGCCGCAGCCACCTGGCTGGGATTGAAGTTCAGAACCTATGTCAAGCTTTAGGGGGGCTGGGCCATGATCGAGATCAAAGATCTGACATTCATATACGATACGCAACCATCCCCAGCCCTGGAGAATTTGAACCTTTCCATCCAACCGGGCGAATATGTGGCCATCATAGGTCCCAACGGGGGCGGTAAGACCACTCTGATAAGACAGTTGAATGCCCTGCTGACTCCCACCCATGGTGAGGTATGGATAGATGGTCTCAGTACCGGCAATGTCAAAAACCGTAAAGAGATCCGCCGCCTGGTTGGCATGATTTTTCAAAACCCGGATAACCAGATCGTGGGCATGACGGTGGAAGAGGACGTCGCCTTCGGCCCGGGCAACCTGGGGCTGTCCCCCGCGGAAATAAGGCGGCGGGTGGAAAACGCCCTAGCCGCAGTTGGCCTGTCAGAGCTGGGGAAACGCATGCCCCATACCCTGTCCGGCGGCCAAAAACAACGGCTGGCCCTGGCCGGTCTGCTGGCAATGGATCCGAAAATAATCGTGCTTGACGAACCCACCGCAGCTCTGGATACATCGGGCCAAACAGAGGTCTTCCGACAAATTGAACACTTGCATCAACAGGGCATGACTATAATATTCGTCACTCAGGACATGGAGGAAGCCGCCCGGGCGGACCGGGTGCTGGTATTGCACCAGGGGCAGCTGGTGGCCGATGACAGCCCCACACAGGTACTGACCCGGGTGGAATGGCTGCAAAGCCTGGGTCTGGCCCCGCCCCGGCTGGTCCAGTTGATGCACCGGTTGAGAAAATCCGGGTTTGACATTGAGACTGATGTATTTGATATCGAGCGGGCTTGCCAGCAGATTGGCGCATTGGTATCGGGGCAGCGGTAAATGCTGACCGACAGGAAACCCAGGGAGGTGCGAAGCGGTGCCCTTTCAGTATTATCCCCTGGATTCGCTGGTTCACCGGCTGGATCCCCGGGTAAAAATCATAGCCGTTCTATTGATCAGCATCCTTTTGTTTAAAGCCAGTCTGACCGGCCTGGCCGCGGCCGCCGGTATTTTCGTATTTATCGGTTGGGCCAGCCGTACCCCGCTGACCGCCATGCTAAAATCTCTGAAACCGACCTTGCCCTTCTTTATATGCTTGTTTATCCTGTATCTTTTCTTCACCCCGGGAAGCCCGCTGCCCCATCTAACCTTCGGCCCAATCCAGGTTACCCGGGAAGGATTGACCATGGCTGTCACCCAGGTGGGCAAGTTTTTATTGCTGGTGGCGGGCGCTTCCCTATTTACCCTGACTACCAGTCCTATCGAAATCACCACCGGTTTGGAGAGACTACTGCGGCCGTTAAAGGTTTTCGGCCTGTCCTCCCACGATCTGGCTATGATGATTTCCCTGGCCTTCCGGTTCATTCCTGAGTTTGTTATCGAGCTGAACTCGATCCGCCAGGCCCAGCAGGCCCGGGGAGCAGACCTCAATGAGGGCGGGATCACCGGGAAAATCAGATTGATGACCGGGTTGGCATCGACACTGGCCTCGAATATGTTTCGTCGCAGCGAGCAATTGATCGACGCCATGGAAGCCCGTGGTTACTACCCGGGCCAACGGACCTATTTGAATCACCTTAGTTTCCGGGGGGTCGATTACGGCGTCCTGGCCGCATTGTCGGCTATCGCATTGGTTGTATGGCTCTAGCCTCGGGTTGGATTGACAGGCGGGGCGGTTAAGCTCACAATAAAAGAAAAAAGGAGGGTAGCAATATGGCAAAACTTACCCAGGAAATGAAGGATATGATTGCATCCCAGCAGAGTTTCGTGGGAACCGTCAGCAAGGATGGGGCCCCTAATGTAGTTCCCAAAGGTTCTATGCGGGTCCTGGATGATGAGACCATCATCTACCAGGAGGGATTCGGCGGCCAAACCCACCAGAATATACTCGACGGTTCCAAGGTGGCGATCACCGTGGTAGATCGCAAAGCCCCGGACGGTTTTCGCTTCATGGGCACCCCCCAGGTACATACCAGCGGGCCGATTTTCGATGAAATAGCGGACGCTGCCGCCAAAGCCAACCGCCCCAAACCCCTGGCGGTGGTAGTAGTCCCGGTCGAGGAGATCTATAGCGTCAAACCTGGCCGCAGCGCAGGCAAAAGGATCGATCAGTAGTTTTTCTGATCATTGCATCAGTCACGATTTGTGAAATAAGGCCTTCCACGTATCAACCCATCCACCCACAAAAAAGGGATTTGTTTTATTTAACAAATCCCTTTAATGTTGCTTCAACGAACCTTTATCGATTTCCCGTCTGCCAAGTCTCTTGGATTTTGTTTCCCGTTTTCAACTTTTTTCTTACCTCTTCGTCCTCTTGAGGTTTTGGCTACTGGCTCCTTATTACTATTTCCTGCCGTTTCATTTTTGTTTCCCTTGATCTGGTTTCTGAGAGTTAAAAATGGGCTTTTTTTTTTGCTCCTGTGAATCTTAACTTTGGGCCTTTTTTTAAACTCTTTTCAGATCCGGGGTTTACAAATCTTCTTCGGCCTGGTTACGGTAATAAGTTTCTTTCGCCTCCCCTCTTAAGATTTAGTGAATCTCCTTCACCGGTAGTTTTAAATCAGTTGAATCGTTGGTTTCCTCTTGGGAGACTCTTTACGACTTTCCATCTTGGGTATTCCTTGAAGCTTAGTCATAGTATATGAGTGGGACAAATCCAGTGTCAATAATTGTGAAAGTTAGAATTTTCCTAATTAAGCGGCAACTGAAAGAGGTGTGACCGGCGGATCAGCAACTTCATCGGGGTCACACTTCATAGGGGCCACTCTTTCTAGTTGGCGCCTTTCATATCGATTTCCGCGCCCGGGAACAGCACGTCGCAACTTGTGCCTGCCATGGCCGGTTCACTGCGGAAAACGGTAATCGCGTTTTGGTCCCCGACCCGGGTCAGGGAGGGAGCGAAACGGCCCTTTTCCCCATCTATCTGCAGGTTGAAGTAATGATCATTGTTGCCATGGCATTTTTCAATCACCATGTCTCCGACCAGCTGGGCCTCATCCAGGTAATTGGCGATGTTGGCGTCGTAATCCTCGATGGTAAGCCCGTCGCGTTTCATCAACTCCAAAGCGATCTCGTGGGGGCAGATGTATTTGATC
>CAZOMS010000154.1:0-5452 GCA_964580805.1 uncultured Syntrophomonas sp.
CCGTGGGCGTCGCTGATGCACAGGCATTCAAACGATCCGATTTGGCTTTGTTTGCGGTAGGAACCGATGTCAGTCGGGCCCTGGCTCCGCTGGCCATGGAAAATGGTTGTGTAGTGATCGACAACAGTTATGCATTTCGCCTGGACGATAATGTTCCCCTGGTGGTTCCGGAGGTCAATGCCGCAGCGGTCGCCAACCATAAGGGAATTATCGCCAACCCCAACTGTTCTACGATTATAATGGTTGTAGCTATAAATCCCCTTCACCAGGCAGCCGGCATCAAGCGGGTAGTGGTATCTACCTATCAAGCCGTTTCCGGCGCCGGCCAGGCGGGTCTGGAGGAACTCGATAAACAGGTTCGCCAATACCTTGAGAAGGACCCGGTGACTCCTCAGGTTTTCCAACATCAAATAGCTTTTAACCTGATACCCCACATCGATGACTTTGTGGAGGACAATTATACCCGGGAAGAGATGAAACTGGTTTGGGAGACCCGGAAAATCATGGGCATCCCGGACTTGAAAGTGGCTCCCACCGCGGTAAGGGTGCCGGTGTTCAGAAGCCATTCGGAATCCATAAACATTGAGACCCAAAAGCCGCTGGAGGCTGATGAGGCCCGGCGCATCCTGCAATCCGCGCCGGGGGTAGTAGTGCTTGACGACCCGTCCGCCAAGGTTTATCCGATGCCCTGGTTTACATCCAACCGGGATGAGGTTTTTGTAGGCCGGATACGCAAGGATATTTCCCTTGATAATGGCCTGGCCCTGTGGGTGGCGGCAGACCAGATCAGAAAAGGGGCTGCCACCAACTCCATCCAGATTGCCGAAATAGTTGCCCGGCAAAACCTATATTAGGAAGTGAATCCTTGTGAAGATTTTAGTTCAAAAGTTTGGCGGAACATCTCTGGCCAGCAACGAATTAAGATCTAGGGTATGCGATATAGTAGCAGATGCAAAATCGGCCGGTTATGCCCCGGTAGTCGTCGTTTCCGCGATGGGCCGTGAGAACGCCGCCTACGCCACCGATACCCTGATCAATCTGGTCAAGGAGGTCAACCCGGAGCCCCTGCCCAGGGAGCTCGACATCTTATTGTCATGCGGTGAAACTATTTGCGGCGTTCTGCTGGCCAATCAGATGACCGCCCAAGGTATGCCGGCCACCTTTTTGAGCGGTGAGCATGCCGGGATCGTAACCGACGGAAAATTCGGCGACGCCCATATTCGTTACGTTAAACCGCAAAAAATCATGGAATGCCTGGAGAACGGCTTGGTAGCAGTGGTAGCCGGTTTCCAGGGCGTTAGCGACAACGGTGAGATGACTACCCTGGGCCGAGGCGGGAGCGATACCACCGCAGCCGCATTGGGGGTAGCGCTCAATGCCGAGTATATCGATATTTATACCGATGTCGAGGGCGTGATGACAGCGGACCCGCACATCGTAGACAACGCCCGCCTGCTGGACTCGATCAACTATAATGAGATTTGCCAATTGGCCCGGGACGGAGCCAAAGTAGTTCATCCCCGGGCTATTGAGATCGCTATGCAGAAGGGTACGCCCCTCAGGATACGGTCCACTTTCCTGGACTCCCCGGGGACCTACGTATCCAATCGGGTATACACTATCAACGAACCGGTCAAAATCGTCAGCGACCGCCTTATAACCGGGATAACCTATACATCCAACGTGGTCCAGATAACCGTTACCCAGGACGCCGCAGACCCTGAGCGCAAAACCGACCTGATGGTTTTCAGGGCTATGGCCGAAGCCGGTATAAGCGTCGACTTCATAACCGTTCAACCGACCGCGCTGATGTTCACGGTCAGCCGGGAAAAAGCTCGCCGGGCCGAAGCGCGGCTGCGGGAACTGGGTCTCCTTCCGCAAATGGAATTCAATTGCGCCAAGGTGGCGGTAGTGGGAGCGGCCATGACCGGTATCCCGGGTATAATGTTCAAGATAGTGGAAGCCCTCGATGAATGCGATATCGATATCCAGCAAGCGGGGGATTCTTATACCAATATCTGGTGTCTGGTCAAACAGGAAGACATGAAAAAAGCCGTTCAGGCCTTGCACGACAAATTCGAGTTGGGGAATTATTAGATAAAGGATGGGGAAGATATGAGTTACAAAATGTTCACTGCCATGGTAACGCCTTATAATGCCGATTTACAGGTCAATTTCGACAAGGCCGGGGAATTGGCCCAATACCTGATCGACCGCGGCTCGGACGGCATTGTGGTCAGCGGCACTACCGGAGAATCTCCGGTGCTGAGCAAGTCCGAAAAATTACAGCTGTTCAGTCGGGTCAAGGCAGTGGCAGGGGATAAGGCGGAAGTCTGGGCCGGTACCGGTTCCTATAATACGCAGGAGACTATAGAGCTGAGCCGGGAAGCGGAGAAACTGGGCATGGATGGTCTGTTGTTAGTGGTGCCTTATTATAATAAACCATCCCAAGAAGGTCTGTACCAGCATTACAAGGCGGTGGCCGCCAGTGTGGCCATCCCCATCATGCTCTACAATATACCGAGTAGGACCGGCGTCAATATGCTGCCGGAGACGGTGGCCCGCCTGGCCGAACTGGACAATGTGGTGGCCCTGAAGGAATCCACCGGTATTATGGATCAGATGTCGGCCTTGAGAAACATCCTCCCGGAGAAAGTGGCCATATATTCCGGTGACGATTCCCAAACCCTGCCCATGCTGTCCTTGGGGGCGCAAGGCGTGGTCAGTATCGCATCCCACCTGATCGGTCCCCAGATCAAACAGATGTTGAACGCTTTTGCCAAGGGTGACGCCAAAGAGGCCCAATCGCTCCATAACCAGCTGTTTGCTATGTTCAAGGGTTTGTTCATCACTACCAACCCGGTCCCGGTCAAAGAGGCTTTGAACCTGATCGGCATGGAGGTCGGTGGCGTCCGCCTGCCGATGTGCGGCGCCAATGAAGGGGAAATCACTCAGCTGAAGCAGCTTCTGAGCAACTATCAACTCTTGTAAACTAAACAGCCTTTAAAATGGGCTCTATATACGATATATCTACAGCAGTCAACCGCCGCCGACTGCTGCTTTTTTTGAACAGAAATATCTTCGTAGGAAACCTGTAACTGTGGTGGCAGGGAATTACATTGTTTTGGCTTTAACCCTCGATTTGGTAAAAATGATTCGGTATACAATCATCTCATCAGTTGAAAAGCCCGATTCTATGGTCTATAATTAGGTGCGACGGATATGTGCGGACTAGTATTGTAAATAATTTAATATAGCGGAGGTGTTTGGGTGCCTGATGATGCACGGCTGAACATGATTCCCCTGGGCGGTATGGGGGAAATCGGCAAAAACATGATGGCAATCAGATACCAGGATACTATTGTAGTCATCGATTGCGGTCTCATGTTCCCTGAGGACGAATTGCTGGGTATTGATGTAGTCATTCCTGATATTTCATATCTGATTGAAAACAAGGAAAAGGTAAAAGCCATCCTTTTGACCCACGGTCACGAAGACCATGTAGGGGCGTTACCGTTCGTCCTGAAGGATATCAATTCGCCTTTATACGGAAGCAAACTCACTTTAGGTATCGTGGAAGGAAAACTCAAGGAAAACAACTTGAATAATGTCAGGATGAATGTCGTTCGTCCCCGCGATATTATCAAAATCGACCAATTGGAGATTGAATTTTTCCGGGTGAGTCACAGCATACCTGATGCTATGGGTATCGCTATTCATACACCCCTGGGTATCATTTTCCATACCGGCGATTTCAAGATTGACCAGACCCCAGTAGATGGACAAGTCATCGACTTTCGCAAGATGGCGGAACTGGGTGAGAAAGGCGTTCTGGTGATGCTGAGCGACAGCACCAATGCCGATCGGCCAGGTTTCACCCAATCTGAAAAAGTGGTGGGACGTACCTTTGATGAAGTATTTGGCCGCTGTGAAGGGCGGATAATCGTAACTACCTTCGCATCCAATGTCCACCGCATCCAGCAGGTGATAGACACGGCGGTCAAATATGACCGCAAGGTAGCCGTGGTGGGCCGCAGCATGGTCAACAATGTCAGGATATCGTCCCAACTTGGTTATATCGATATTCCTGAGAATACCCTGATTGAGCTGGAGGAGATCAACCGCTATCCGCCCGAGAAACTGGTGATCGCTACTACCGGCTCCCAGGGAGAACCCATGTCGGCTCTGACCCGGATGGCAACCGCCGACCACCGCTGGGTGGGTATAAACAGCGGCGATACGGTGATCATTTCCGCTACCCCGGTACCCGGCAACGAGAAGATGGTCTCCCGGACCATTGATCTGCTGTTCAAGCAAGGCGCCGAAGTAATCTACGAACGGGAGATGGGGGTCCATGTTTCAGGGCATGCTTCCCAGGAAGAATTGAAACTGGTCTTAAACCTCATCAAGCCGCGTTACTTTATACCTATCCATGGAGAGAGCCGGCACCTGATGAAACACGCCAAGATCGCGGAAAGTCTGGGTATACCCCAATCACGGATATTTATCGCCGAGAATGGGCAGGTAATCGAGATCAGCAAGAAAAGGGCACAGGTAGCCGGTAAGGTTACGGCTGGCAAGATCCTGGTCGACGGTTTGGGCGTCGGTGACGTGGGCAATATTGTGCTGCGGGACCGGAGGCAGTTGTCCCAGGATGGTATCATGATCGTAGTGGTCTCGATCAACAAGGAAACCGGCGAAATAATGTCCGGTCCCGATATCGTGACCCGCGGATTCGTTTATGTGCGGGAATCGGAACAACTGATAGAAAAATCCAAGCTCAAGGTTCGTGAAGCCATGGAACAATCAGCCCGTAAGAACATTACCGAATGGGCGGTTATAAAATCCCAGATCCGTGACAAACTGGGCAAACATCTGTTTGAAGTGACCGGGCGGCGCCCCATGATAATGCCCATAATTATGGAGATCTAGGGCAAATCAGGATATCGAAACCGTAATATTTACATCCCTCGCTGGCAGCAGCGGGGGATTTTTATTGCCGCCCAGCTTTGACCAGATAGCGCTGATGTTGGCGACCATATGTATTAATCAACCGGGAAACGGTAAATCTAAACAAAACATTACTGGTCAGGAAAGGAGCACATTTAATTGAATGAGAATCCTGAGACTCAGGACCAAGAGCAAAACCCCAAGCTGGAAAACATAAAAGAACTAGGGCAGATCGAGATACCCAGCTTTAAAAGCGATATCCATTGTCTGACCATTGCCGGGCAAGTAGAAGGACATCTGGTCCTGCCGCCCCAGAACAAGACTACCCGCTATGAACACGTCATTCCCCAGCTGGTAGCCATCGAAGAAAATCCCCAGATCAAAGGCCTTTTAGTGGTCCTAAATACCGTCGGGGGCGATGTGGAGGCCGGACTGGCCCTGGCGGAAATGATCGCCGGCTTGTCCAAACCCACCGTCTCCATTGTGATCGGGGGAGGCCATT